>DJPG01000062.1:0-23358 GCA_002439735.1 Firmicutes bacterium UBA6418
AAAAATACTGGTCGCCGATATGCTGGATCCGCAGAACGCGGAACGCTTCATCTCTGCGCTGCCGCAGCGTCTGACGGAGGAATTCAGTATCGACGCGTCCGGCGTGACCCTGGAAGCCAACAACAAGCTGGAAGAAGCGGTGCCGCAGGCAGATGTGATCATCACGGTGACGCCGTCCAAAGCGCCGGTGATCCGCAAGGAATGGGTACGTCCGGGCACGCACCTGTCCTGTATCGGCGCGGATGCCGAGGGCAAGGAAGAGATCGATCCGGAGCTCTATCGCGGCGCGGTCATCTTCGTGGATGATATGGTGCACTGCATCGAGGCCGGCGAAACAGAGATCCCGCTCAAAAAGGGCATCATTAGCCGCGCAGACATTGTCGGCGAGATCGGCGATCTGATCCTGCACAAGGTACCGGGCAGGACTTCGGAGACGCAGATCACGATCTATGACGCGACCGGCATGGCTCTGCTGGATATCGCGGCGGGCAAGGCGGCTCTGGATCTGGCAAAAGAAAAAAATCTGGGCAGCGACGCGGTATTTTAAGCGTGCCTATCGAACGCGAATGTCGAAATTGAAAAGGAGGACACCCATGAGTTTTCATTATGAAGAAGTCAAACAGGCCTATGAACGGATCCGGCCGTATATCCGCAGAACGCCGCTGGAGCAGTCGTTCTATCTGGGCGATGAGACACGAAACTATTTTTTCAAGCTGGAATCCTGCCAGCGCGCCAAGAGCTTTAAGATCCGCGGGGCGCTGAACAAGATGATGACGCTGACCGATGAGGAAAAGCAAAAAGGCGTGGCCACGATCTCTTCCGGCAACCACGGCAGCTCCGTCAGCTATGCCGCGTCGCTTTTGGGGATCGAAAACGCGAAGGTCATCGTGCCGGAGACCACGCCGAAGAGCAAGGTCGACAAGATCAAATATTTCGGCGCGGAAGTCATGCTGATGGGCAAAAACTATGACGAAGCGCACGCGCTCGGCATGGCGTATATCGAGGAACACGGCATGACCTACATCGATGCCTATTATGATGATCCGAAGATTTACGGCGGGCAGGGCACGATCGCGATCGAGCTTTTGGAGCAGAATCCGGATCTGGACACGATCGTCGTGCCGATCGGCGGCGGCGGTCTGATCACCGGCATCGCGGTGGCGGCCAAAGCGATCAAGCCGTCGGTACGGATCGTCGGCGTGCAGACAGAGGCTTGCCCGGCGATGATTAAATCCTATGAGGACGGCGTTTTCTACGAGGAATATCCTTGTGAGGATTCGCTCTGCGATTCATTGATCGGCGGCATCGGCGCGCTCAGCTACGCGCTGGCGAAGGACTATGTTGATGATTTTATCGCAGTGTCGGAGGAAACGATCGCCAAGGCGGTCAGCTTTATGGCGCGTGAGGAAAAGTATATTGTCGAGGCGGGCAGCTGCACCACGGTCGCAGCCGTCATGGACTACCGGGAGCGGATCGGCGGCAGGAACATCGCACTGGTGCTCTCCGGCGGCAACATCGACGGCGAGGTGCTGTACCGGCTGATGGCGCATACGGACTACAAGGTTAAATAAGATCCCCGAGAGAAAGAGAGGATAGACTCGATGAAACAGGAACTGAAAGCAAAAGTCCGTCAAGCGATCGAGGCGGTTTTGCCGGAGCTGTTGGAGATCGCAAAGGAGCTGTATGAAAATCCGGAGATCGGCGGTACCGAGGAAAAAACCTCCCGCTTGCTGGAAGCTTGGCTGCGGACGCACGGATTTGAAGTGGAAGATGATTACTGGGATATGCCGTACGCATTCCGTGCCGTGCGTGATTCCGGCAAACCCGGCCCGGTCATCGCCTTCTTCGCGGAATACGACGCGCTGCCGGAGATCGGACACGGCTGCGGACATAATCTGATTTGCACGGCTTCAATGGGCGCGGCCTACGGACTGGCGGCTGTGCTGGACGAGATCGGCGGCAAGGCGATCGTTTACGGCACGCCGGGCGAGGAGAATATTCAGTCCAAGACCTTGATGGTGCCGAAAGGTGCTTTCGATGAAGCGGACGTGGCGATGATGGTGCACCCGACGCCGGATCAGACTGCGGTCGGCGGCCGGACGCTGGCGATCGAGTCGGTGGAGATCGATTTTATCGGCAAGTCTTCGCACGCCGGGCTGGCGCCGGAGGAGGGCATTAACGCGCTGGACGCGGCGTGCGCGTTTTATCAGATGGTCAATATCCAGAAGCAGTATTATCCGGAGACGAACGTACACGGCGTGATATTAGAGACCGGCAAAAAGGCGAGCGTGATCCCGGATTTCACGAGCCTGCACTATCTGAACCGTGCCTGGGATATGCAGACGATCCACGCGTTGAAGAAGATGATGGTGGACTGTGCCGAGGCAGCGGCGCGGATGACCGGGTGCAAAGTGGAGATCCGGCCGATCGAAACGAACAATGCGGCGATGCTGTCCAATCAGGTGATGAGCAAGCTGTTCGCGCAGCATCTTGCGGAAGCCGGCGCGCAGGATATCGCGTTTCGGGATATGAAAGGCTCGACGGACATGGGCGACATCAGCCAGGTGATCCCGAGTATCCACCCATGGGTGCATCTGCCTTGCAGCGACGGCGCGCTGCACAGCCGCGAATTTGCGGACGCGACGCAGCAGCCGTGCGCGGCGGACTATCTGACGCAGAGCGCTGCCGCGATGGCTCTGACCGCTGCCGACATTATCTGTGACCCGCAGCTTCTGGCGGCTATTCAGGAGGAATTCCGCAGCTCCGATCCGACGCCGTTCGACGCGCCGGAGGATTAAAATCGCCTTACGAATCGAGGCTCAAAGAAAACCGGATGAATCATGTACCGCTTTTCGACGCTTTTTCGAAATTTTGTACGGGGAAAGGGCTATTTCAAAAAGGGCATTTCGGCGGTGCATTATTCATGATTAGAAAATCATGGAAGCATAAAGGAACGCCAGGAAGCACTCCGCAGCCAATGGAAGCATTCGGCAGCCAGAGGAAGCGCGGCGGCAGTCCCGAGAAATGCGCGGAGCGGAAAATCCGCGCGGAGCGGCAGATACCGGTTGACATGAAAGCGGATTTGTGCTATAAATCTTGCTGTAATAAGAAATAATCTCGCCGCCGGGTGAGGACGCTGGGAATCGCAGCGCCGGATTTCGTATCGTTAGGCCATTGCAGATGCGGAATGCGGCGCTTTTTGTTTGCGGCGGCTGCTTCTTGTGCGGCGAGTGGGACAGAGGCTCTCGGGCCTTCGGCGGAGATGCAGAGAGTGATCCCCAAAGAATGATCGCGGAGAACGGCCGCAGAGAGCGAACGCAAAGAAAGATCACAAACGAGGAGGACAAGAAGATGAAAAAATTTATCATGGATGAGGATTTTACAGAACTTTTTCCGCAGGCGAAGATCGGAATTCTGGTATGTGAAGGCATTGACGGCAAAGTGAAGGATGCGAAAAAATATGTCCCTTATCTTGCCGAAGCGATGCAGGCCTGCAAAAAGCATATCGCAAATCCGGAATTTACGGCAAACCCGGTCATCGCGACCTGGAGAGAAGCGTTTCGCAAGTTCAAGACGAAGAAAGGCGCCCGCTGCTCCATTGAGGCCATGCTCAAACGTGTTTTCAACGGAAACGAGATCGGCAGTATCATTCCGCTGGTCGACATTTATAACGGAGTTTCGTTGACGTACGGCGTGCCGATCGGCGGGGAAGACATCGATAAGTTTGACGGAGACGTGCATCTGACGCTGGCAGATGGCAGCGAAGACTTTGTGACCTACGGTTCCGACAAGAGCGAGCCGCCGTATCCGGGCGAAGTGGTATACAAGGACAACGCCGGTGCGATCTGCCGCTGCTGGAACTGGCGTGAGTCGGTCAGAACGATGCTCACGGAGGAAACGACCAACGCGTTTATGATCATAGAAACAGTCGGCGGAGAAGAAACGGATGCGGTTCTGGAAGAAGCGCTGGACGCGCTGGCAGAGGAGATCCGGAAAGAACTTGGCGGAACGGTGCGCCGGTATATCGCGTCAGCCGAAAATCCGCAGGTGGAGATCCTTGCTTAAACATTTAGCTAAAAAAATGATCTTTGCAAGAAAAGGGGGGAATTCAGAATGCTTGCATATTATTGGCCGATCGGCTTATTGGTACTTTCGAATGTGTTTTATCATATCACGGCGAAATCTCTGCCGGCAGACGTCGATGCGTTTTTCAGCATGGCGATCACCTATCTGGTCGGCGCGGCCGTGTCGATCTCGCTTTATCTGACGATCGGAAACGGGGAAAGTCTGAGCACACAGATCGCGAATCTGAACTGGACGCCGTTCGTACTGGGTCTGGCGGTGGTCGGACTGGAAGTCGGCGCGATTTTCATGTATAAAGTCGGCTGGGAGGTTTCCGTCGGCAACATTGTCCAGGCCATTTTTGTCGCGATCGCACTGCTGGTCATCGGCGTGCTGATCTATAAAGAACCGCTGACCGGAACGAAGCTGGCGGGTATTGCGGCCTGTCTGATAGGCATCTTCCTGCTGAACAAATAACAGATACGAAACCGAGAACGAATAAACGAAAAAAGAATGCAGAACCGAAAATACAAACGGTTCTGCACTCTTGGCTTTTTTGCGTATGCGATTTATTTCATGCTGCCGGTCTTCTCGTAACGGCTGTGCCAGGAAAGCGCTTCGTCGAGGAGATGCGGCGTCTGGCACGGAGCTTCGGCGCAGGCTCTTTGGAAGTAATCGCGGAGCGCGTCCTTATAGTCCGGGTGTGCGCAGTTTTCGATGATCGCTTTCGCGCGTTCTTTCGGCGTCAGACCGCGCAGATCCGCGTAGCCCTGCTCGGTGACGATGACCATGACTTCATGCTCGGTGTGATCCACATGCGGGCACATCGGCACGATGGACGAGATCGCGCCGTCCTTGGCAATGGAAGAGGTCGTAAAGATGACCAGCGACGCGGAACGGGAGAAATCTCCGGAGCCGCCGATGCCGTTCATGATCTTCTTGCCCTGCACATGCGTGGAATTGACGTTGCCGTAAATATCCACTTCCAGCGCCGTGTTCATGGCGATCAGACCCAGGCGGTGGGAAACCTCGATGGAGTTGGAAATTTCCTGTGGGCGGAAGATGATATGGTTTTTATAAAAATCGATATCGTTGAAAAACGCGACCTGTGCTTCCGGTGACGGTGCCAGTGCGGTACAGGAGGCAACCTCTGCTTTGCCGCATTTGACCAGATCCAGCATGGAGTCCTGAATGACTTCGGTATAGCAGGTCAGTCCCTCAAATTCGGAATCGCGCAGGCCGTAAAGTACGGCGTTGGCAACCGAACCGACGCCAGACTGGATCGGCAGCAGGGATTTTCCTAAGCGACCCTTTGCAACCTCGTACTCGAAAAATTTGATGATGTTCTGTCCGATCTTTTTGGAGCCTTCCGAAATCGCGGCCAGCGGTCTGGTCAGATCGCTGCGGTCGGAGATGACGATGGCCTTGATCTTATCCCAGCCGCACGGAATATACGGCGTGCCGATGCGGTCTCCCGGATGTGTCAGCGGAATCGGTTTCCGATAAGGTGGTTTTTCACACTGGTAAACGTCCGCCATGCCCTCCAGTGCCAGCGGTTTGGCCATCGCGATCTCGACGATGACCGTGTCGGCTTGCGCCACATAGGTCGGGGTGTTGCCGACGGAAGTGGTCGGGATCAGATCTCCGTCTTCGGTGATCGCCAGCGCCTCGACCAGCGCGATATCCGGCTTTTTGACATGACCGGCTGCGACAAATTCCGGACTGCGGCCGAGATGCATGTCAATGTATCCGACCTGATTCGCATTGATTGCTTTGCGTAGCGTCGCATTGGTCTGATAAGGAATGCGTTTCCGGATCGCGCCGGCTTCGGTCAGTTCCGTATCGACTTCCGGACCGACGGAAGCGCCGGAATAGAGGTCGATCTTGACGTTTCGACCGGCCTTGACCTGTTCGGCAAGCGCGTGCGGGACCGCTTTCGGGTAACCGGCGTTGGTAAAGCCGCTGATGCCGACGGCCATACCGTCCAGGATTAGTTCGGCGGCTGCCTCTGCGCTCGTGATCAGCGGTTCTGCGCATGCATTGCGTAATCTTTCTTTTAAGTTTGCTTCCAGTGCCATAAAGGTATCTCCTCCTGAATCTGTCACGCCGGCCGGAGTCGGCATGCGGTTTTGAACTGTTTCTATCCTATGCAATCAGTATACCGTTCCGGAAAAAAGGAATCAAGTGATGTCATTGCATTCTTTTTGCATTTCTATTATAATATGGGTAAAGTATCTTACAGATCTATAAAAAGAATCAAAAACAAGAGGACAGAACAGGCATGAGAAAAACAAAAATCGTATGTACCTTAGGACCGGCATCCACCAAGGAAAACGTGCTTCGGGAGATGCTTCTTGCGGGCATGAACGTCGCCAGAGTCAATTTTTCGCACGGCGATCATGAAAGTCACGGCAAGACGATCGACTTATTCCGCAGCGTGCGGGACACGCTCGGACTGCCGGCGGCCGTGATGCTGGATACCAAGGGTCCGGAGATCCGCACGGGTAATTTTGCGGATGGCAAAGCACAGCTTACTGCAGGCGGAACTTTTACATTGACGACGCGATCGATCGAAGGCGATGCGTCCGGCTGCTCCATCACCTATCCGAACCTGCCGCAGGAACTGAAAGGCGGGGATAGTGTTCTGATTGATGACGGCAAACTACGTCTGGAGGTTACGGAAACAACGGAAACCGATATTGTCTGCCGGGTGATTAACGGCGGTCAGATCAGCAACCATAAGGGCATCAATGTGCCGAGCGTCGCGTTGCAGATGGAATATCTCAGCGAGCAGGATCAGAGAGACCTGCTGTTCGGCATCAAAAAGAATGTGGACTTTGTAGCGGCTTCGTTTGTACGCAAGGGTGAGGACGTGCGCAGACTGCGCGCGTTTCTGAAAGAACACGGCGGCAGCGCGATCAAAATCATTTCCAAGATCGAAAATCTGGAAGGAATTGAGAACTTTGAGGAAATCCTCGAGTTGTCCGATGGTATCATGGTCGCTCGCGGCGATATGGGAGTGGAAGTGGAATATGAAAAGTTGCCGGGCATTCAGAAACGTTTTATCAAGCGCTGTCAGCAGAGTGGCAAGATCGTCATCACGGCGACGCAGATGTTGGAATCTATGATTCAGAACCCACTGCCGACCAGAGCGGAGATCACGGATGTGGCAAACGCGGTCTTTGACGGCTCCTCCGCTGTCATGCTTTCCGGCGAAAGCGCGGTAGGTGCTTATCCGGTCGAGGCGGTGACCGCGATGGCTAAGATTGCTACACAGGCCGAACAGGATGACGCACGGTTCCTGCCGGGCACACCAATCTGGCATGAGATGGATGCAACGGATACTACCAATGCGGTCGGTCACGCGGCCTGCACTCTGGCAAAGGATATACAGGCAAAGGCGCTGATCGCCATCACTAAATCCGGCTATACCGCATCCCGTATGAGCAAGTTTCGACCGATCACACCGATCATTGCCGCAACCCCACACGAAAAGACGTACCATCAGATGGCATTGACTTGGGGTGTAGAGCCGCTGATGGTTGAGAACTTGCAAAACCTGGACGTCCTGGTTTATTGCTGTCTGGAAGAAGCCAAAAAAGAAGAACTGCTGCAAAAGGGCGAGAAGGTAGTCATCAGTGCGGGTGTACCGCTGGACATTGCCGGCAATACCAACATGATCCGCGTTGAGACGGTATAAAAAAACGATAATAAAAGGGCGTCTCACAAGAGACGCCCTCTGCGTAAAAATCATATCATTGCGGTGATCCTGGCATACGTCCGCGGCTACAGCGCGATTGCTTCACAGACTTCCTCCACCGCGTCAGCGGTATCTTCTGCACAGAGTCTATCGTATTCAGCAAAGATCGCGTCTCGGATCTTCGCTCTGGTTTCGGATTTTAAAGGGTGTGCGACGTCACGAAAATCCCCTTCACCTACTTTGCGGCTCGGCATAGCGATGAAGAGCCCATTTTGTCCGTCGATAATCTTGATGTCATGAACAACAAATTCATCGTCAAAGGTAACGGATGCCACTGCTTTCATTTTGCCTTCTTCTCCCATTCTTCGAATCCTAACATCAGTAATATTCATTCTTGTATCCACCTTTCCGGCGCGTTTTCAGCACCATCAAAATTATAATACAGTGTTAATTTTTTCGCAACGTTTTTTGCTAGTATATGGAAAATACAAGAAAATATTTTTTGCGTTTTGTGAAAAAAGGACAAGATTCATCCGCAAAATCTGTTGGAAAAAATAAATTAAAAAATGGAAGTATTCGGATAAATGGAAATTTTTCGTTCTTCTGAATTGACATCCCCCAGATAGACCAGACAGGTGTAGTCATGAACCTTTTTCTTTTTGGGCGTGAGACTGGCAATCGCAACCCCCACACCGACCACGCTACCGCTGAATTCTCCGATCATTTCGGAGATGCCGACAATGCTACCGCCACCGCGCATGAAGTCGTCAATGATCAGTACTTTGGCACCCGGTGAAATCGCGCGCTTGGACATCGACATCTTCTGTAGCCGGTCATAAGAGCCACTGAAATAGTTGATGCTGACCGTAGAACCTTCCGAAATTTTGGCTTCCCGACGGATGACGATCAGAGGGATCCCAAGCATACGCGCGACCGTGAAGGCCAGCGGGATCCCCTTTGTCTCGACTGTCGCCACACAGTCGGCGCCGCAGTCCCGAAACTTTTTCGCAAAGACGCGCGCGGTGCGCTGAACCAGGTCCGAATCGTAAAAAATGTCTGAGGTATAGAGGAAGTTGCCGCCCAGAAGACGCGACGGATCGACAAGTTTTTGTGCAAAGTCCTCCTGCAGCTTTTTGATTTCTTCAGCGGTAATATCCGGCACGAACCGTACGCCGCCTTTGGAACCGGCGGTTGTTTCCAGATACCCGCAGCCGGTCAGCTCGATTGCGTGACTGGCGGACTGGATGTCCTCGCTGATACTGGATTTGGCTGCGCCGAATAGGTCGCAGAAGTACTGAAGACTGTATGTTTTGCTCGGCGTTTCCGTGAGAATCTTGATTAGCGCACCGACCCTTTCCGTACGTTTCATATGATTTTTCCTCCATTGTTCATATTACTATGAAAATATCATATTTCTTTTTTGATTTTTTGTCAATTATTGCTCACAAAATATTTTATTTGTGGTATACTAGCTATATCATCTCCGAAAAGGGGAAATCCGGAGGTAATGGTAACCATGATCGATTTAAGTAAATATAAGAAGATACACTGCATCGGCATCGGAGGCATCGGTCTCTCTGCGATTGCAGAAATTTTATTGTCCAGAGGTTATGAGGTCAGCGGCTCGGATATGAAAGAATCCAGCGAGACCGTGCGTCTGGCAAGTAAGGGAGCGAGAGTCTTCATCGGCCACCGAGCTGAGAACGCGGATCAGGCAGATCTGTTGGTCTATTCTTCGGCTATCGGCCGTGACAACCCGGAAATGAAACGCGCGGAGGAACGCGGAATCCCCGTTCTTTCTCGGGCACAGATGCTGGGGCTTTTGATGCAGGAATACGAAAACAGCGTTGCTGTATCTGGTACACACGGCAAGACCACGACCACATCAATGGTCTCGTTGATCCTCGAACGCGCCAAAATGGAACCGACAATTCTGGTTGGCGGCAATCTGGCAGAGATCGGTGGCAATGTCAAGGTCGGACATAGCCGGTACTTTATCACGGAAGCCTGCGAATATATGGATAGCTTTCTGAGTCTGAAACCGAAGATTGAGATCATTCTTAACATTGACTCGGATCACCTGGACTATTTCAAGGACATCGACCATATCGTCAGCTCCTTTGACAAATTCGCGCATCTGGTTCCGCCAAATGGCACAATCATCGCTTACGACGCGAATCCGTTCGTCAATCAGGTCATCCGCAATCTGGACAACGTCGTGACGTTCGGCTTTAACGAAAACTGTGATTATTACGCTTCGGATATCAAGTTCAACGAAAACGGCATGCCGGCTTTCGACGTGCACCATGCGGGACAGCTTCTGAACCGTGTTCAGCTTGCCATCCCGGGTGAGCATAATATCCTCAATGCGCTGGCGGCTTATACCTGTGCCTGCGTTCTGGGCGTCGATCCAGAGCTGACGAAGGACACACTGGAGAGCTATCACGGCACACAGCGCCGCTTCGATCTTGTCGGCACGACAGCAAAGGGTGTCAAGATTGTCGACGACTATGCACATCATCCAACGGAGATCAAAGCGACCCTGAGCGCAACCGAAAATGTGCCGCACAACAACCTGTGGTGCATTTTTCAGCCGCATACCTATACCAGAACCTTGGCGCTTTTTGATGAATTCGCGGACGCATTTGAAAAAGCGGATCGGCTGATTCTGGCAGAAATTTACGCAGCCAGAGAAAAGAATATCTACAAGATTTCTTCCGCGCAGCTGGCTGAAAAGATCCGTGAGGTGCATCCGGATAAAGAGGTTCTCTTTATGGAAGATTTCGGCGCAATCGCGGATTACGTGGATGAAAACGCGCAGCGCGGCGATATGGTGATCACCATGGGCGCGGGCGACATCTATAAAGTCGGCGAAATGCTTTTGAAAAAATAAAGACAGGGCAGGGAACAGAGATGGAAAAACAAAATCAGTTTTTACAGGAAGTTTGGTTTCAGGAATATCAGGCGCAGGTGGAGAAACGTTTGCAGATCAATCTGGCGCATATGCAGCGCGGTGTACGGTTTGTCGATCTACAAACCGCTTATATTGACGAAACAGTCGAAATCGGAGCGGGTACCATCATCGGTTCCTGCGTCACGCTGGAAGGCCATACCGTGATCGGACAGAACTGCATCATCCGCCAGAATACCCGCATCTCTGATTCACAGATCGAAGACGAGGTCGAGATTGAAAGCTCGGTCATTCTCGAAAGCAGTGTCGGTAGAGGGACAATGGTCGGACCGTTTGCTTATTTGCGCCCGCACACTAAAGTCGGCGCGCACTGCAAGGTCGGCGATTTTGTAGAAATGAAGAATTCCAGTTTTGGCGACGGCTCCAAGGCCGCGCACCTGACTTATGTCGGAGATGCGGATGTTGGTAGCGGTGTCAATCTTGGCTGTGGCGTGGTCTTCGTCAACTACGACGGGGCTCGTAAATATCGTACGCAGGTCGGTGACGATGTTTTCATCGGCTGCAACAGCAATCTCATTTCGCCGGTCAGCCTCGGAGACGGCGCTTACATTGCGGCAGGTAGCACCGTGACCGAAGATGTGGAAGCGGACGCGCTCTATATTGCCAGAAGCCGCGGTACGCAGAAGCCCGGTTGGGTTTCAGCAAAAGGCATCTGGCCAAAGCGAAAAAAAAATAAAAGTAATTTATAAAATTATCCATAAATCAACAGCATAACGCAAACAACAGAAGAAAGACGAGGTAACAAAAAGTGAGAAGCGGAGTATTTGCGGACTACAAAATCTTTACCGGCAATTCCCATCCGGAATTGGCTGCGGAAATTGCGGGAATCATGGGCAAGCCACTGGGCAGAGCAACCGTGACCAAGTTCAGCGACGGGGAAATTTCCGTCAACATCTGGGAAAGCGTCAGAGGACTGGATATCTATATCATCCAATCCACCTGCAATCCGGTCAATGACAATCTGATGGAACTTCTGATCATGATCGACGCGATGAAGCGTGCATCCGCAGGCAGAATCAACGCAATCATTCCATATTATGGATATGCGCGGCAGGACAGAAAAGCAAAGGCAAGAGATCCGATCACAGCAAAACTGGTCGCAGATCTGATCGTGGCCGCCGGCGCTGACCGTGTCCTGACGATGGATCTGCACGCAAACCAGATTCAAGGCTACTTTGATATTCCGGTAGATCACTTGCTTGGTATGCCGATCCTGGCAAAATATTTCAAAAAAAAGAACATGGACGACCTAGTCATCGTATCGCCGGATCATGGTAGCGTGACCCGTGCCAGAAATATGGCTGAGATGCTGAATTGTCCAATCGCCATCATCGATAAGAGAAGACCGGAACCAAATAAGTCTGAGATCATGAACATCATCGGCAATATTGAAGGTAAGAACTGCATCATCATCGATGATATGATCGATACCGCGGGTACGATCTCCAATGCAGCCAACGCAATCAAGGAACTCGGCGCAAAGGCTGTATATGCAGCGGCGACTCATCCGGTTCTGTCCGGTCCGGCCGTCGAAAGACTGGAAGCGTCCGCGATCGAAGAACTGGTGCTGTTAAACACGGTTCCGCTGCCGGAAGAAAAGAAGATCGAAAAGATGAGTTTCCTGTCGGTTGCCCCACTGTTCGCAGAGGCTATGACCAGAGTCTTCACGAACGGATCCATCAGTGTACTGTTCGACTGATCCGAGACGGGATAACCCTCACAGCATACATAAGAAAAAACAAAACGAAAGGAAACCTGTATTTTATGTACATCATTGCAGGTCTGGGTAATCCCGGAAAAAAATACGAGAACACGCGTCATAATATGGGCTTTCTTGCAGTGGATCTGCTGGCCGAACAATATGGGATCCACATCGATAAGATCAAATTTAAGGCACTGGTCGGCGAGGGGCGCATCGCTGACCAGAAGGTTCTTTTGGTCAAACCACAGACCTTCATGAATCTGAGTGGACAGTCCATCGCAGAAATTATGAATTTCTACAAAGAGGATATCGAGCATCTGATTGTAATCTATGACGACATCGATATCCCGACCGGCAGCATTCGCATCCGCAAAAAAGGCAGTGCCGGCACGCATAACGGCATGCGCAATATCGTCTATCTTTTGGGAGATGACGGATTTCCACGCATCCGGGTCGGTATCGGCGCATCGGATGGCAAACAGCATGATTTGATCCATTATGTCATCGGCGGCGTATCCAAGGAGGATGTCAAACCTTTGGAGGACGCCCTGATCAAGGCAGCCGCGGGCGCGGCCTGCATTGTCGAAAAGGGCATAGATAAGGCCATGAACGAATATAATACCAAGACGAAGAAACCAAAGCGTGAAAAGACATCTGCCGAGGCTGCAATGCGGGATGGCAGGCCGGAAACGCCAGACGGAAGAGGAGTCTCAAGCCATGATTAACGTTACGGGAGTTTCCGAGAGCCGCGTAGCACCGGTAGCCGCGCATTATGCCAAAGAAAAAGATCAAAGCATCATCATCGTTTCCACAGATGTGAGAGCAAAGAGACTTGCTTCAGATCTTTCTTTTTTTGTACAGGACAAAGAGATCATCACCCTGCCGGGAGATGAACAGTTTTTGCTGCGTTACGCAGCAAAAAATCAGGATCATATGATCACCCGTCTGCGGGCGCTCAAAGCGCTGCGCAGCGGACAGCCGGTCGTCGTGATCGCGCCGGTTTCGGCGGCAGTCAAAAAGATCACGCCGCACAGTTATTTCGAAAAATCCTCATTTCGTGTGCAGCTCGGCGAGGAAATTGACTTGGAAGATGTCAAGCGCAGATTGGTGGAGTTGGGCTACGAACGCATGGAGATCGTCGCCGCGCGCGGCCAGTTCAGCGTGCGCGGCGGCATCCTCGACATCTACACGCCGGACGGCAAAAATCCTTACCGTATCGAGTTGTTCGGCTCTGACGTAGATTCCATTCGTACCTTTGACATCGACAGCCAGCGTTCTTTAGAGAATCTGCAGTTTGCGGAGATCTACCCGGCAGAGCAGATGCTCAGTGAGCGGGAGATTTTCGCGGGGGCAGAGGCGAAGATCCGCAGGGCTTACACCAGAGCGTCGCAGAAAGCGGCGGCCGGCAGCGAGGAGCTTGCCGAGAAGATCCGGGCGACCGGCGAGGAACTATGCGAATATGTCGCTAACGTCGCCAACCAGCAGCTGCTGGAAAACTACATCCACTATTTTTACGACCACACGGAATGTCTGTGGGACTATCTGGACGACGGCTGCGTCATGATTGATGATCCGGACCGTATTGAAGAAACGCTGGAGCTTCGAACCGAGGAACTGCGGGAGGACTTCAAGGTCATGCTCGAACGCGGGCAGGTCATCGCTGAAGACGCGGCAGTGATCTCGGACAAGAATGATTTTCGAAAGGTCTACGACAAGCCGGATACAGTCGTGTTCACACCTTTTCCGAAGCGGATCGCAGGCGCGGAAACTTTCGATCAGGTGTACAATCTGCAGAGTCGGCAGGTACTGACTTTCCACGGCAAGATGAACGTGCTGGAAAGCGAGCTGAAAGCCTATGTCAAAAAAGGCTATCGGGTCACGATCGTCTGCGCCTCGGAAGAACGGCTTGACAATCTACGTGAATTTGCGGATCGCATCGGACTTTTAGAAAAGATCCGGTTCGCGCAGGGCAGCCTGACGGCGGGTATCGACCTGCCGACGGAGAAGGTTTGCTACATCAGCGAAGCGGATATCTTCGAGACGCATAAAAAAGCCCGTAAGAAAAAATACAAGGATAAGGGTCAGAAGATCCAGTCCTTCGCGGATATGCGAGAGGGCGATTTTGTTGTGCATGAGAATCACGGCATCGGTAAGTTCATCGGCATCGAGCAGCTTTCGGTGCAGGGTGAAAAAAAGGATTATATCAAGATCAAGTACGCAGGCAACGATATGCTGTATGTTCCGGTGGAGCAGATGGATCTTGTGCAGAAATATATCGGTTCGGACGGCGGCGCGCCGCGCATCAACAAGCTGTCCGGCGGAGAGTGGAAAGCGACCAAGGCAAAAGCCAAGGCGGCGATCGCGGTCATGGCCAAGGATCTGATCGATCTGTACGCGGTGCGGAGCATGAAACCGGGACACAGCTTCGGCAAAGACACCGTCTGGCAGAAGGAATTTGAAGATGCCTTTCCGTATGAGGAGACCGGCGATCAGCTGCGTGCGATCGAAGAGATTAAGCAGGATATGGAAAAACCGTTTTCCATGGATCGTCTGCTCTGCGGCGATGTGGGCTTCGGCAAGACGGAGGTCGCCGCGCGGGCACTGTTCAAGTGCGTGTCGGATGGCCTGCAGGCCGCCGTGCTGGTGCCGACGACGATTCTTGCAAACCAGCATTACTATACGCTGAAAGAACGCTTCGAGCATTTTCCGTTCAAGGTGGAGGTGCTGTCGCGCTTTCGCACACCGGCACAGCAGGATCAGATCCTTACGGAGCTTGCAAAGGGTAATATCGATCTGATTATCGGCACGCATCGTCTGCTCTCCAGGGATGTCAAATTCAAGGATCTGGGACTGCTCGTCATTGACGAGGAACAGCGCTTCGGCGTGGAGGACAAGGAGACCATCAAGAAGATCAAAAACAATGTCGATGTGCTGACGCTTTCGGCGACGCCGATCCCAAGAACGCTCAATATGTCGCTGACCGGCATCAAGGACATGAGCCTGATCGAGGAAGCTCCGGAGGAACGCTATCCGGTGCAGACCTATGTGTTGGAACAGGACGATCGCCTGCTCAAGGACGTCATCGAACGCGAACTCGACCGCGGCGGGCAGGTATTTGTCGTCTTTAACCGTGTCAAGGGGATCCAGCAGATCGCGGCGAAGATCGAGGAACTGGTGCCGAATGCGGTCGTCGGTGTCGGTCACGGGCAGATGAACGAACATGCTTTGGAAAACGTGATGCTCGATTTTATCGAGGGACGCAGCAATGTGCTGGTGGCAACGACCATCATCGAGTCTGGGCTGGATATTCCGAATGCGAATACGATGATCGTATTGGATGCGGATCATTATGGCCTGTCGCAGCTCTATCAGCTGCGAGGCAGAGTCGGTCGTTCCAATCGGCTTGCCTATGCGTATCTGATGTACCGGAAGGATAAGGTGCTGACAGAAGTCGCCGAGAAACGGCTCAAGGCGATCCGGGAGTTCACGGAATTCGGCGCCGGATTCAAGGTTGCCATGCGCGATCTGGAGATCCGCGGCGCGGGCAATCTTTTGGGCACCGCGCAGTCCGGGCATATGATGAATGTCGGCTATGAGCTGTACTGCAAGATGGTGGACGACGCGGTGCGCGCGCTGCAGGGCGAGATCGTCAACGAACGCAAAGAAGAGACTTCCGTGGAGATCCCACTTTCCGCTTACATTCCGGAAACCTATATCGAAAACGAGAGCCTCAAGCTCTCGATGTATAAAAAGATCGCTTCAGTGCGGACTTATGACGATGAGGACGAGATCCTCGATGAACTCCTCGACCGTTTCGGCGATGTGCCGCAGGCGACCGTCAATCTGGTGCAAATCGCGCATGCCAGATATCTGGCAGAGATGCTGTCAGTCCTCCGGATTTATCAGGACAAGGCGGAGACCGCGCCGGGCGGTCGCGCAAGAGGTATACCGGGAAGAGCTGCCGCGCCGGAGACCATGCGCATGGTCTTTCAGTTCGCGCAAGTCAATCCGCTCAGCGGCTACGCGCTGTTCAATCTGACGGAGCGTTTCGGACAGAAAGTGTTCGTACATGGCGGTGTAGAGCCTTTCATCCGCCTGTCGACGGATCGCAAAAATCTGATGAAAGATATCCTCAGCTTACTGGAGCTTCTGAATGAAAGCAAAAAATCCGGAAGCGACAGGCAGTAAGCGCTGCAGGCTCCCGGATCCGGAAAAACCTTTAGTTTTCCATTTGTTTGGCTAAGAAAGACGCGCCGATTTCGGCGATCTTCAGTTCAGTGTCCCCCAAGACGCTATGCTCTTTCGGCAAGATGGTAATGGAACCGATCGGGTCGCCCTGGGAAATAATGGGGACCACGATCTTTGCGTCGTTTAAGTAGCGATTTTTGCTCTGGATGATGCGATCCAGTTCACTGTCCACTTTTTTGTCCATAAACTCTCTTTTGCCGGAACCGCATGCGGCAATCACCTGATCGGTATCCGAAACAATGATGGTTGCGCCCAGAACTCTGGAAACGCTTTCGGCGTATTCGTCGGCAAACTGGCTCAGTTCGTTGATGGGAGAGTATTTTTTGAGAATGACCTCACCGGCATTTCCGGTATAGATCTCCAACGGATCGCCTTCCCGGATCCGCAGCACACGGCGGATCTCTTTCGGAACCACAACCCTGCCAAGATCGTCAATTCTTCTTACGATACCTGTTGCTTTCATTCGTGTTTTTCCTCCGTTTTGGTTGGTAAAAATAGTATCTGTAACCGGCAGGAAAATATACTGAGGAACTGCGATTATTTTGCGGGAAAATCAAGGAAATTTTAAAATTATGGATCTTTTATGAAATTTTGATCCGGAAACTTGGAAAATCCCAAAAAGCGTGATACAATCATTGCGAAACTTCTTCAAATAGGAAAAGGAGAAAATCAGATGCTTTTTAAAGATATTACCATATTGGATGAAAACCTTGCGGTGCGGGAACATATGTATGTCGGCACGAAAGACGCGCGCATTGCCTATATCGGCACACAGGAGCCGCAGGAAGACTATGGCCGCGTCTATGATGGCAGCGGGAAACTGCTGATGAGCGCTTTTTACAACTGCCACGGACATTCACCAATGGTCTTGATGCGCGGATACGGAGAAAATATGGTGCTGCAGGACTGGTTGACGAAGCGGATCTTCCCGTTTGAAGACAAGCTGGACGGGAAGACGGTCTACTGGGCAACCCTTCTGACGATGGCAGAGTCGGTGCGTTTTGGTATCGCTTCGACTAGCGATATGTATTACTTTATCGATGACATGGTGGCTGCGGTGCGTGATGCCGGCGCGAAAGCGAACATTTCCCGGGCGATCGTCAGCGGTGCGGAAAGCGATGTCTGGAAACTGCCGTCCATGCAGGAAATGAAACGAACTTTTGAAGCATATCATAATCAAGAAGATGGAAGAATAAAAATAGATGTCAGTATCCACGCCGAATATACTTCGGATGTACCGGAGGTGGAGGCAGTCAGTGCCTACGGAAAAGAGGTCGGAACCAGAATGCACGTCCATGTTTCCGAGACGCGATTCGAGCACGAAGTCTGCAAGGAAAAGCGCGGCATGACGCCGGTACGTTATCTGGCGGAGCACGGCGCGTTTGATATTCCGGCGACTGCGGCGCACTGTGTCTGGATTGAAGGTGAAGACTTTGACATTCTAAAAGAGAGGGGCGTGACCGTCGCATCCAACCCAGTCAGCAATCTCAAGTTGGCGAGCGGCGTCTGCAATGTGCCGGAGCTTCTGCGGCGCGGGATCCGTGTCGCTTTGGGAACGGACAGCGTCGCCAGCAACAACAGCCTCAATTTCTTTGAAGAAATGAAAGTATTCGCGCTGGCATCCAAAATGTACTACAATGATCCGACTGCGGTAACACCGAAGCAGACGCTTCTGACCGCGACCCGAAACGGCGCGCTGGCGCAGGGAAGAGAGGACTGCGGGCTCGTAAAAGAGGGCTTCCGCGCAGATTTGATTGTGGTAGACATTCAGCAGCCGAATATGTGTCCGGTGCACAATATGTGTAATAATCTGGTCTATTCCGCGTCCGGCACTGATATCTGCCTGACCATGGCGGACGGCAAAGTGTTGTACGAAGATGGCGCTTACCTGACGCTGGACATCGAAAAGATCATGTTTGAAGCCGAAGCAGCCATGAAGAAAATTTTAGCGGCACTGTAAACGACAAACCAGCAGAATGGAGATTGAACATCTATGTCACAAAATAAATTTCTCAAAGGAGCTGCGATCCTTGGCATTGCCGGCATCATCGTAAAGGTGATGGGCGTGTTTTTCCGGATCCCGCTGACGAACTGGGTCGGTTCGGAGGGAATCTCCTACTACAGTTCGGTATACCCGATCTATACCTTCTTTTTGATCTTGTCGACCGCGGGTATTCCGGTCGCGGTATCACGCATGGTCTCCGAACGGATCGCCGTCAGCAATTACGGCGGTGCACATAAGGTCTTTCACACGGCGCTCTGGTTTCTCAGCGCGCTGGGTTTCGCGACCTTTGCCATCGTTTACTTCGGCGCTGATTTTATCGAAATGCATATCCTCAAAAATGAGGGAACTGACCTGGCGCTGCAGGCCATCGCGCCGGCCTTGTTCATTGTACCGGTGATGGCGGCATACCGCGGGTATTTTCAAGGCAGGCAGAACATGAATCCAACTGCGGTTTCACAGCTTGCGGAGCAGTTGGTTCGTGTTGCGGTCGGTCTGGCAATGGCCTATTATCTGATCCCGAGTGGGTATGAGGCGGTCAGCGCCGGCGCGACGTTTGGCTGTACGGCAGGCGCGGCAGCCGGTCTGGCGGTCGTGATTCTGATTTATCTTCTCAATCTGCCGGTTATCCGGTCACGAATCCGTCGAAACCGGTCAAAGGAAAAGCTTGAGAGTACCAGGATCATCATTAAGCGCATCCTGATCATTGCGATCCCGATCACCATTGGTGCGTCGATCATGCCACTGATGTCAGCCATCGACAGCGCGGTCGTGATGCGCAGGCTGCAGGCGACCGGCTGGTCTGTGGAAGAATCCAGACATCTGTGGGGACTTTTGGGCGGCTACTGCAACTCGCTGGTCGGCATGCCGCAGGTCTTTACGCAGGCGATCGTCATGAGTCTGGTTCCGGCCATCGCAGCGGGGTTTCGGGTGCGCAATTACAAAGAAGTTTCTGACAACAGCCGTTTCGGCATGCGTGCCGGTATGATCGTCGGCTTCCCTTGTGCTGTCGGCATGCTGGTTCTGGCGGAACCGATCCTGCAGCTTTTGTATACCAACAAGGAGGAATGCAGCGAAGCCGCGCCGATCCTGATGATCATGTGCGTCGGTATCATCTTCATGTCGTCGTTGCAGACTCTGACCGGTATTCTGCAGGGGATCGATAAACAGTTGCTTCCGGTCAAAAATCTAGCAGTCGGCGCACTGGCGAAACTGATCTTAACCTATATTCTGGTTGGGATTCGTCCGATCAATGTCTGCGGCGGGCCGATCGGTACGATCGCGGCTTATGTAACCGCGACAGTGCTTAACCACCGGGATCTCAAAAAACGAATGGGCATTGAGATCAACCTGACCGATACTTATTTGAAGCCGGGCTTATCCTCTCTGCTGATGGGTGCGGCAGCGTTCACGTCATACAAACTGATTTTCCTGGTGCTCAAGAGCAATACTGTCGCGCTGCTTTTTGCGATCCTGATCGGGGTTGTATCCTACGGCGCGCTGGTGCTCCTGACCAAGACCATCACCAGGGATGAGATCAAAAAGCTCCCAAAAGGAGAAAAGCTGGTCAAGATTCTGAACCATTTCGTAAAATAGCAGAAAGAAGACGAAAGCATAAAAAACGTGAATTTGGAAAAGGCAAAGGAATATACAGAATGAAAGAACAATACTGCGGTCTTGCGAAAACCGCGAAGGATAAACAAGAGGCGATCGAGCGGCTTGCAGAAATCATTGGCATTCTCCGCAAAGAATGCCCGTGGGATAAGGTGCAGACCCATGAGAGCCTGCGGCTTGGTATGCTGGAAGAGGCTTACGAAGTGGTGGAGGCCATCAATAACCGGGATCTGGAAAATCTGCGGGAGGAACTCGGCGACGTGCTACTGCAGGTCGTGTTCCATGCGCATATAGAAGAAGAAAATCAAAATTTCGATCTGACGGACGTGATCAATGAAGAATGCGAGAAAATGATACGTCGCCATCCTCATGTTTTTTTGGAAGAAAGCGAAAATAATCACGCAAAATCTATTGACAAAGTGCTTGAAAAATGGGAAAATATCAAGGTACAAGAGAAGGGCACGAGCGACGTGACCTCTCGTATGGAAAAAGTGCCGAAGGCTTTGCCGGCTCTGTTAAGAGCAGCGAAGATCCAGAAGAAGGCAGCAGAGTCCGGTTTTGATTGGGATGATATTTCAGGCGCATTTGAAAAAGTGCAGGAGGAATATCGCGAGGTGTCGGAGTGCTACGCGGAGAACCCGTCCAGCCTTGACGCGTTAAAAGAAGAAGTAGGAGATCTGCTGTTTTCGGTTGTGAATATTGCTAGATTTTTGGACATTGACCCTGAGGCCGCTTTGGATTATACTAATAATAAGTTCATCAGACGCTTTTCATACGTCGAGAAAGCTGCCTTGGCTTGCGGCAGGGAGCTGAAAGAGATGAGTCTGTCAGAGATGGACGAGTTATGGAATGAAGCCAAGCAATTGGAACATTCCGTCTAGGCATGATTTCTAGATTATAATTATGAAGGAGGAACTTAAATGAACAAGGCTGAATTAGTAGCTGCGATTGCAGAGAAAACTAATTTTACAAAGAAGGATGCGGAAGCTGCGCTCAACGCAGTAGTCGGAAGCATCGAAGAAGCATTGGTAAAAGGCGAAAAAGTACAGTTAATCGGATTCGGTACTTTCGAAACAAGAGAAAGAAAAGCTAGACAGGGCAGAAATCCTCGTCAGCCGGAGGAAGTGATCGAAATCGAAGCATCCAAAGCTCCTGTATTCAAGGCAGGAAAAGCATTAAAGGACGCTGTAAACAAATAAATCGATAATTAAGGTAAGCACTTACCTTTTTTATAACATTTCAAACCTAATAGCTCATTAGAGGGTTAGGGAAAGGCACTTATGAGAATCGACAAGTTTTTGAAAAACTCCAGACTGATTAAACGGAGAACCGTAGCCAAAGACGCTTGTGATCAGGGGCGTGTTTCGGTCAACGGCAAACCCGCGAAAGCCGGCACCGAGGTCAAGGTGGGTGATATCATCCACATCGAATTCGGCAACAGCAGCGTATCAGCGAGGGTTCTGGAACTTACCGAATCCTGTAAGAAAGAAGCCGCAACCAAAATGTATGAAATAATTCAGTAAAAAAGACCGGAAATGGTCTTTTTTACTATGCCGGAAATAGCGCGCAGTGATCTTTTCGGAATTTTGGTTTTACCGGGGATGTTCTTGTCCCTTATACAGAGGAAAGACAGGAAATGCGCGGCGCAGCGGGCAATTGAGACGTGTCAGAAGATATTGCCCCAGTTCACCTTGTCGTTAGAGCACAGGAACGTCAACTGTTCCACCATGGCGGAAAGCTCGCCGGAAGCGTTGGAAACGTCCTCTGCTTTTACATATTTGACGGATTTGGCCATGGAATAGTCAATCTCGTTGATCGTGTGCGTGTCGAGAAAAAAGACTGCCCCCTTTTTATATTGGTGCCAGTCTTCGCTGAGCTGCTGCACCTTTCTGAAAGCGTCCTCCCATTGCTCGGTTTCGACTGCGGGAAGAATGTCGTCGCGGATCTGGCCGGTAAACGTGTCGATCTGTTCCTGTGAAGCGTGCGCGAAGAGCAGCCAGCCGCAGATCAGGATCCCGACAGCGCAGATCGCAGCGATCAGATCTTTCATAGGATCACCTCCGCGGCGAAGGGCGCGCTCTTTTTCGCGTGCAGATAGAGATGGATCTGCTTGTTTTCATCATAAAACGCCAAAAAGATCTTTTGATAGGTATCCAGATTTACCTCGGCAAGCCTGCTATCCAGTCTTTCTTTGCTGATACCCAGAGTGCGCAGATTCTTTTCGTAAAGCTTTCCGTCCGCGATGAGGATCATCGGAAGCATGCTCTCGGTCACGGCAAGTTGCATATCTTTCGGTGTCAGCGGATGATTCTCCGCTTTGGGAATCACCGTCAGCTGGCCGTTGGATTCCATGATCGCGTACTGCACATTGGCAAGCGACGGACAATTTTCCAGCCGCAGCTGTTCCATCAGATCTGTGGTGGTGATGCGCAGGCGTTTCAGCTCCTGCTCATTCAGCCGGCCTTTGTCGATCAGAATGCTCGGCTTATCGGTCACCAGACCTTTGAACCATTCGGATTTGGTCGCCAGAAACGAAATCATGATCTGCAGCAGCATCAGGGTAAAGATTGCCATCACACCGTTGACTAAGGAGGCGGACGTCGAATCGATCGGAATGGCGGCCAGCTCCGCGATCATAAACAGAACCACCATCTGGAACGGAGACATCTTGGACAGCTCCGATTTTCCCATGAGCCGTACCGCAAAAAGCACGGCGGCGTATAAAATAAATGTACGAATCGCAACGATTAACAAATGCGTACCTCCTTGCTTAAAAATTTTTCCTCCGTATATTGTTTACAGGTTCGGGATTTGCTATACTTTAATTTTGAGAGCAAAGTAAAAGCAAAGAAAGACCTTTGAGACGGAATGAGGAGAACCGACATATGAATTTGAACACTTTTTTACAACAGACCAAGAACGAAAAAAGAAGTTATCTGCTGTATTTTTTTATCTACTGTCCGCTGGGAGCCGTCTGCCCGCTGATCGGACAATATCTCAGTTCGATCGGATTTTCCGGGACACAGGTCGGGATTGTGACTTCGACTGGTACGGCGGTC
>DJPG01000062.1:23395-24864 GCA_002439735.1 Firmicutes bacterium UBA6418
AGTGATCGCCGGCCTTGTCTGGGGGAAATTATACGCGAATACGTTACAGAAACGCAGATTGATCGCATTGCTTTTTGTATGCGCGGCGACCTTTGCACTCCTGACGCTTCGTACAACGAAGTTTCTGCTGTATGTGGTGCTCTACGGGGCGATGTACGCGTTTCAGGGACCGGTACACGGGCTCTGTGACTCTTTTGTCATGGACAGCGGCAAG
The DNA here is from genome assembly GCA_002439735.1 of Firmicutes bacterium UBA6418. Lineage (GTDB taxonomy): Bacteria > Bacillota > Clostridia > Peptostreptococcales > Anaerovoracaceae > CAG-238. The sequence continues at coordinate 23,610 of DJPG01000062.1, forward strand.
AACTTTCCGATCGTCCGTTCGTTCGGCGCGCTGGGCTATTCGGTTGCGGTTTATCTTGCCGGAAGCTATGCGGAGGGACACGGACTGGAAAGCATATTTTACATCTATGCGATCACCTTTGTGATCGCGGCACTGATTATCTTGTGGGAAGCCGAACCGCCGCACTACCATAAGCAAGCCGGAAGCGGCAAAACCTCGCTTCGCGAATTGCTGCAAAACCGTAAATATCTGAAGCTTTTGACCTGCTCGTTCTTTGTATTTGGCTGTGCTGTGGGAAACAGCACTTACTTCGGATACCTTTTCCGAGATGGCGGAGGGGATCTGGCGGGGATCGGTCTGGCGTTTCTGCTGATGGCCGGTAGTGAGACCATATTCATGCTTCTGGTACCGCTGCTCAATTGGTGGCTTCCGACCGAAAAGCTGACACTGCTTGCCGTCGCTCTCTGTGCGGCGCGCTTCGCATTTTATGCGTTCGGTCCGAATTACCGGGTACTGCTGGCAACTTTTTTCCTACAGGGCATGTCCAACGGCATCATCTGGGTGGAATTCATCAAATATTTCGGCAAGATTACAGAGCCGCGGCTATCTGCGCTGGCCATTTCGACCTTCCATGCGGTCGGCAATAACTTCAGTACGATCCTCTGCAGCCTGATTGGCGGGATCCTGCTGGATGCGTTCGGCGCACAGGGCTGTTATTGGTTCTTTGCGCTGTGGAACGGGATTGCCTGCGTGCTGTATGTGCTGTTCGGCCTGCAAAAAACAGAAGGAGGCTTACCGAAAAGATGCGCTATTTAAAAACATTCCGAACGGTCTCACAGGCAGCGGAGGAAGGCTTTCTGCATGAGATCAAACGGATCTGCTACGATACGTTCTATCCGTTTCAGATTTTCCCGCGAAAAGGGCTGCAACAGATCGAGTTCGACGATATCACGCTTTTTTACGGCGGAAACGGGTCGGGAAAGAGTACGCTGCTGAATGTCATGGCCACCGAGATCGGCGCGGAACGTATAGCGGCGTTCAACAAATCAAACTTTTGGGATGATTATGTCTGCCGCTGCGAGACGGAGTATTACAGTACACAGACGGAGAACCGGTGCGTTATCACGAGTGACGATGTTTTTGACTATATGCTGGATATCCGGAGCCTGAACGACGGAATCCATGAGAAGCGGGAAGAACGGCTGGCGGAGTATACCGGATATAAGTACGCGCATTTTCAGTTCGGCGGCATGGAGGAGTACGAAACCTTGAAACG
>DJPG01000062.1:24957-25932 GCA_002439735.1 Firmicutes bacterium UBA6418
AAATGGGGAAAGCGCGTATCGGTATTTTACCTCACGGATCCGGGAAAACGGCGTTTACTTGCTGGATGAGCCGGAAAACAGCCTTTCACCGGAACGTCAGCTGGAACTGACGCATTTCCTTGAGAATTCCGCGCGCTTCTTCGGCTGCCAGTTCATCATCGCGACGCATTCGCCGTTCCTTTTGGCGATGAAAGGGGCTAAACTCTATGATCTGGATCAGGATCCGGTCTGCGAACAGGAATGGTTCCGCCTGAAGAATGTACGCATCTATTATGACTTCTTTCAGGCTCGGAGCGACGAGTTTGTCGAAACAGAAGATAAAAAGGTGAATAAAGGCGGAAAAAACTGCAAGAGTTTATAATCAAGTTAGAAAAATGATTCTAACTTGATTTTTTTGTATTGAAATTTCAACGGTTTGATGGATTTTGACGGTGGTGCTACATTGCAAAATCAAAAGGAGAAATGCAAAAAAAGGTTACGATTTCATCAGCATATTTTTTTTAAGCAAGCGAGAAGGCGTGGAGAATTCTCGGTACAGAATATAGAAATAAGAATATAGAATTAAGAGTTTAGTTTAGTAGCATACCATATAGTTATTCTATAGAAGGCGCAGAAAAAAATTACGAAACCGGACAAGAACGACTTTGATTTTTCAGCATAGGAAAATGGTGTGATAAAAGCGAAGGAGGTAAGAAAAGAACAAATGCGTATTATACGAGTTTTTCCGTACAGAACATCGTACACATCTGATGATGAATATGTTTTTATCGGAATGCCACCGTTCCTGCTGCCGGATCATGACGAAGTGCATATCAGCTGCACTTTCACATGGGATCGCGAGTATTGCAAAGAGCTTGCTTATCAATGGGAAGTACGGACGGATAAGCCCGTAAAGCTCGGCGGCATTGCTTTTGGCAGTCCGTCAGAGGACTTCGTGCAGGGGCTATACATCAAGAAAAATATCATCTTCACCAC
>DJPG01000062.1:26026-28063 GCA_002439735.1 Firmicutes bacterium UBA6418
GCATCCAAAGCGCACAAAGAGAAAGTCTTTGATATGCTGCGAGGAGAGCGAGAAATTTGTTTCAAGGGTGGCCTTGAGCCGGATTTGATTGATGACCATTTTGTGAATGGCATAACATCACTCAAAATTAAGGAGTTGTGGCTTGCCTGTGATACCGACGCATCCATCAAAGCGTTTCGCAGGGGCTGTGAAAAACTTGTAAAGGCAGGCTTCAGCCGCCACAAGATAAGGTGCTATGTTCTGTCTTACGGAAAAGATATGCAGGCTGATGAAGCGAGAGCAAGGGCGGTCTATGAAGCGGGAGCAATGCCATTCATGCAACTTTATCGAGACTTTTCGGACAAAAAGACGGAATATCCTGCGATATGGAATCAGTTTCAGCGCAGCTGGGCGCGACCGGCTGCGATTGAAGCGCACATGAAACGGGGAACAGACTTTAGACTTCAAAGGGGAAATTAAGATCATAAATTTAAAAATAGGGAGGTAATTCAAAATGGCACAAGGAAAAGGGCTTGATTGGAATGACAGATCAAGAAGCGTTTTGGAGACGTTAGCAAAAGAAGGGTATTGCGTGGCAGACCTGGCAGAGGCTCTGGGCGTGTCGCAGCAGACAGTTCGTTCCGAACTTATGCGAGGGATGGACGAGGAAGACTACAAACGAGGAAGATACCCTCAATATTCTGCGGAAGCAAGCGTAAAAAAACAAGTTGAAGCGTATGAGAAAAAAATAAGGGGAATCAGAAGTGAAGAATAAAGAGTATTGGTTTTTTCGGCTCAAAGAGGATTTTTTTTTCAAAGATCGAAATGTCCGGCGCATGAAACAAATGCCAAACAGCGTGGGCTTTGAATACATCGTAATCTTGCTGGAACTGTACTGCCTATCCCTTGAAAACGGCGGCGTATATGAAGCGGATCACGACCAATATGGAGAAATTAACTACAAAGCCATCACGCTGGACATTCAGCATGAGGATGCCAAGCTTGTGCGTATGGCAATCGAACATCTGATCGCAGTTGGACTGATTGAAACTTATGATGAAGATGAGTTTTCACGCTTTTGTTTTCCGCAGGTGGTCAATTCGTTTGCAAGATCTTCTACCGATGCAGACAGAAAAAGATTTGAATATAACAAAGAAAAAGAGCTTCCAGAGCCGCCTAAGCAGCAAACGGAAATGCGACTGCCGGAAGGCAAGGGCACAAGGAAGAATGTATTTCTTACGGAAGAGGAGTACCGGACATTCTGCAGTGCTTATGAAGATGCAGATAGAATCATTGACATCTATTCTGTGCGTAAGGTGCCGGGCACAGCAGAAGACCTTTCGGAGCTTTTTAAGATTGCAAAAATAATCGGCAGGGAAAAGCCGGGGCAAGAGAAGCTTGAGAAAGTGCTAAAAGAAGCTGCAAATACCTATAGCGGTGTTTTCAAAAATGTAAAAATTTCCGAAGAGGAATGGAAGAAACTACAGCGGATGTATGCAGAGCCTGAAAAACTGGTGGATGTGGTCAGTCAACGAATTTACGCAAACCCGGAAAAAGACAGCGGACGTCATTATGCATTCTGTTTGAAGATCGGACGGGATGATCACTGGAAGACGCTCGGAGAAAAGATGAAAGAGGAACAAACACAGGCTGAAGAAAAGAAGCTCGAGCAAACAAAAGAAATGCAGAAAATCTATCGCAGGTACCGGACAGAGGCAGAAGCAGGATTCGACCCGCCAAAGGAAATCATCGAAACTTTGGGAGAAGAAATCTATAGCGAACTAAAGGAAATTGCACAAGCGGCTTTTCAAAAGCAGCAATAAAAAGGACATGGGAGGCAGGATGTAATGCCAAAGAAAGCGGAGAAAGTAATACGAGGCTTTGAAGTCATAAAGCCGTTTCGCGAATGCGTCATCACCTACCTGGAAAGCTATCACGCACTATCGCGTGCATACGAAAGCTTTGCACATATAGACGGCACAAAAAACGGCTGGTGCGAAAAAGTGCTCGGCAAGGCGGCAATCGAACGGCACCTTTTTATGATTGAAGATGCGCTCG
>DJPG01000062.1:28133-28279 GCA_002439735.1 Firmicutes bacterium UBA6418
TGTGTTATATACCTTTGCAGGTAAAGCTTTGAGCTTAGTTAGGATAGACATTGAACTTGAAATGGGAATTGACTATGCAGATGTGATCGTTTTTCGCGAAAAGCTAATCTATTTTGTGGCGAAAAACTTAGGCTTTCCGGTATCTG
>DJPG01000097.1 GCA_002439735.1 Firmicutes bacterium UBA6418
ATCAGGTCTTGTCTTCCGGCAATATAGGCACCGCTGAGCGCCAGCCCACCGCCCGGATTCTTGATCAGTGAGGAGGCCATCACATCCGCGCCGACATCCGTCGGTTCCTTCGTATCCAAAAACTCGCCGTAAGAGTTGTCGACCATCTTGACGATGTTCGGATCGACTTCTTGGATGGCCGCCATCAGTTTTTCGATCTCATCGATAGAGATCGCTTTGCGCCAGGAATATCCGGTTGCGCGCTGCGCGGTGATCATGCGGGTCTTATCGGTGATCGCTGCTTTGACACCATCGATGTCGATGGAACCGTCCGGCAGCAGTTCAACCTGCTTGAATGTTACGCCATAGTCCTTGAGGGAACCGTTTCCCTTCTCATAATTCGTGATGCCGATGACCGTCTGCAGGGTATCGTAAGGATCTCCGGTCGCGTAGATCAGTTCATCCCCCGGTCTTAAAAGGCCAAGCAGCGTAGTTGCCAACGCATGGGTACCGTTGACAAAAGTTGTCCGAACCAGCGCCGCCTCCGCATGGAACACATCCGCAAAGACCTGCTCGATCGCGTCCCGTCCTGCATCATCGTAGCCGTAACCGGTCGTCCAGCCAAAGTGCATGTCCCGGATCCGATTCTTCTGGAATGCCGCCAGCACCTTGTACTGATTGTATGCCATGATGTCATCCAGCTCAACAAAACGATCCGCGACCTGTTTCTCCGCCTCCGCGACCACATCCAGCACCCTGGCATCTATATGAAATTCGTTCTGTAATAGCTCCCTTGTTTTTGATTGATTCATTGTTAACTCCTATTTTCTCCTATTTCAACGTAAAGCACAGACAAATAAATGCAAATGATTTCGCAGCTGCTGCATGAATTGCATACGACATCAGGCAGATTCACAGCATGCGCGGAATCACTGTTTGAGCGTTGCAAACGCGAGTTTGATTCGCGGCACTGTGAATCAAATGATGAGTAAAAGCAATTCACAGCAGCGAGGACTCATGCAGCATTTATTTGTCTGTGCGCTCCTCCTCCCACTCCATATCCTTCACTAGGTCTCTCTTGACATTGATCTTCTGCCTTGCGTAAAGCTGGGTGGTGGTGACTTGTTCGTGGTCTAAAAGCGCGGCAACATCGAAGATGGAATTGCCGCGTCCGATCAGGCTGGTCGCTGCGGTTGCCCGCAATTTGTGCGGGCTGTAGCCGGCGCGCTTGGTCGTGTGCAGCGCGATCGCGGTATATTTTTTGACCAGTTCTCGAATTTGCCGTTCCGTCATTCGCCTGCCTTGCAAAGACAGGAACAGCGCGTCTGTGTCCTCGTCACGGGAAATGCTGATCAGACCGCGTTCGTTGTCGATATAGTCATGCAGAACCGCAGTGGCCGACTTATTCAGCGGCATCACGGATTCCTTGCCGCGCTTGCGGTAAATGGTGAATTCTCCGCGATGAAAATTGAATGAGGACAGGTTCAGCTGCTGCAGCTCCGAAAGCCGCAGCCCGTAGGTCAGGAACAGGATCAGGATCGCTTTGTCCCGCTTTTTCGTCTTTTCCCAATAGGCATGTTCGCGCTCGGTCAGCCCGGTTCCCTCGGAAACCGCATCCAGCATGATCATCACCTCATCATCCTGCAGAGCCTTGATCTCCCGCTCACCGGGACGCGGCACGCGGATCGGGTCAAAACCGTCGGTAATGTTTTTGCTCAGCAGTTCGTCACGATATAGCTGTTTGAACATCACCGAGACCGAAGATTTTTTACGCGCCAGAGACTTATTGGAATTTTCGTAAACATATACAGTATCTCCCATGTCGACTTTATATCTGCGGCAGTAATCCAAAAACATATTGATGTCGACCGCCTGCACCTCTTCCAGTTCCGAAAGCTTGATCTTATCCGGACTTTCAGCGTGCGTCAGGTCTGTTTCCGCGATCAGATACTTAAAAAAGAACGTGATATCGTGCAGATAGGCCAGCCTCGTCGCGGGCAGCACATTTCCTTTCAGATACGAGAAAAACCCGCGCAGAAACCGCGGCAGTCCGTCCTCCAGTTCTTCGCACTCCAAAAAAATATCATTTTCCTTTTTGATCACATTGTCGGGTCGGTCACTTTTATTGTGGATCCGTATTTCTCTTTCAGCCATGATAAAATACTCCGTATTGCATCATCATCATTTGGGTAGCGGTCAAGGTCAAACCAGGTCATATCCTCATAGCGTCGAAACCAGGTCAGCTGCCGCTTGGCGAGATGCCGACTGTTCTTTTTAATCAAACGGATAGCCTCGTCTTTGGTATAAAGACCATCAAAATAGCCGATGATCTCCTTATAGCCGATGCCCTTCATCGAAATGTCCTCTTCGGCCAGTCCCATCTCCAGCAGGTTCTCGACCTCCTTAAAAAGGCCCTCGCGGACCATGCTGTCCACTCTTTGATTGATTCTATCATATAAAGTGTCACGATTTCGTGTCAATCCGATCAAAATCGCGTCATAATCCTTACATTTTTGCTGACAATGCTTGAAATCCGTGATCGGATTGCCGCTTTCCGCACCCTCCAGCGCACGGATCAGCTTTTTCGTATTGTTCGGGTGGATGCGTTCCGCGGTTTGGGGGTCGATGGCAGCCAGCTTCTTGTGCAGGTACGCGCTGCCGAACAGTTCCGCCTCTTCTTCCAGGCGTTTGCGGAGCTCCTGATCCTGCGGGGCGTTGCTGAAGTCCATTTCGTAAAGCAGCGCATTGAGGTAAAGCCCTGTGCCGCCACTGATGACCGGTACTTTCCCGCTTTGGAAAATCTCTTCAATCGCCTTTTTTGCCAGCTCCCGGTATTTCGCAACTGAGAAAGGCTCTCGCGGATCGATCTCATCGACCAGATAGTGCTTGACTTCTCGCTGCTCCTCCGGCGTCGGTTTGGCGCTGCCGATATTCATATATTGATAAAGCTGCATGGAATCGCAGGAAACGATCTCGCCGCCGACCGCTTTCGCAATGGCAATGGCATATTTCGTTTTACCGACCGCAGTCGGTCCTGCGACCACAATGATCTGCCGCATAAAAAAATTCCTTTCTGTCAGTACCCTTACATTCGGTATTATACCCGTTTGAACATCTTTTCGATCTCGTATTCCGTCAGTTTGATGAAGGTCGGTCTGCCGTGCGGGCAACTGAACGGATTCCTGCATTTTGCGAGTGAGCTCATCAGCCCGGTGATCTCCTCCGGCTTTAGGACATCGTGCGCCTTGACTGCCGCTTTGCAGGACATCATGATGAGCTTGTCGATCACCACGCGATTGGAAAGATCCGTAGAATTTTTGATGTTGTCGATGAAATGGCGGATAAAGTCCTCTGCTTCCGTCAGTTCCATAAACATCGGGATCTCCGAGACCCGATACGTTTCCTCTCCGAACGCTTCGATGGTGAATCCCATCTTCGTGAGCGCGTCAAGCCAGTCAAAACGGTCCGCATGTGCTGCCAGAGAAACATGGATCAAGAGTGGCAGCATCAGCATCTGCTTGGATTTTTCACTGCGTTCGTACTCGCCGACCAGCTTTTCGTAAAAGATCCGCTCGTGTGCCGCGTGCTGATCGATCAGATAAAAGTTCTTCTCGTCGACCGCGGTGATATAGGTGTTGAAGATCACGCCGGTCGTGCGCAAAGCGTCAAAATCAAATGACTGCATGGTCGGTGGCTCTACGGATAGATGCGGAGAGCGATCCGTGTGCAGATCTGTTTGCGGCTCCGCTTGCGTGCTCTTCGCACTTAACGCAGGATTCGGTTCGCTCTGGGCAGACAGCGCAGCAGGTGGGATCGTCGGATCTTGTTTGGGCTGCGCCGCTTGCGCTTCATCCGCCGGATTTTTCATACTTGACAGTATCTGTTTTATGTCAACCTGATCTTCTTTTGCATTGACAGAATCCGGTTCCTGTTTATATTTGAAGATATTTTTGTCTTGTGTAAACGCCGGCCTTTGCGGTGCGGTTTCTTGATTTTCGCGCAGGGCGCTGAACACGCGCTCATATACCTTCGCACCGGACAGTGCTTTTTCTTCCTTTCCGTTGAAGAGGTTCCCGGCATCCACGACTGCATTTTCGGTTGCCAGTGCTGCGATAATTCCCCGGGAAATAAAGTCGATGATCTCGTTTTCGTGGTCGAAGCGGACTTCCCGCTTGTTTGGGTGGATATTCACATCCAGTGCCGCCGGATCCGTCGTCAAAAACAAATAAACGACCGGATAACGGCCCTCGAACAGCCTTTCTTTGTAACCCAGCGCAACACCCTTTTCCATGACTTTACTGTTCACCACACGCCCGTTGACGAAGAAGATCTGGCTGCCACGGGTGGTTTTGGAGAACGCCGGCGTGGAAATGTAGCCCTCCAGTGCCATATTGCCATCCTGATAGGTCAGCGGTACCATATTTTTGGCATCGACGTCCTTATAAATCCGGATGATGCTGTTCAGACGGTTGCCGTCGCCTGTTGTGGCAAACAGTACCTTGCCGTTATTGATCAGGCGAAACTTCACATGCTTATAGGCCAGTGCCATCTGGGAAAGAAAGTCAATGATCATGCCGCTTTCGGCGCCGTCGCTTTTCATAAATTTCAGGCGAGCCGGCGTGTTATAGAACAGGTCTGTGATGACCATGGTCGTACCGTCCGGGCAGCCTGTGGACTCTTTGGTCAGGATCTCGCCGCCATGAAGAGCCAGTCTTGTTCCGAGTTTCTCATCCGCACATTTGCTAATCAATTCAGATCTGGTGACTGCACAGATGGAGGCCAGTGCTTCACCGCGGAAACCCAGGGTTTCGATGGCATTCAGATCGTCAGCCGTCTCGATCTTGCTGGTCGCATGCCGCAAAAATGCGGTCTCGACCTGGTCGGCGGGAATACCGCAGCCGTCGTCTGTGACCCGGATGTAGGACTTGCCTCCATGCTTGATCTCTACGACCACAGAGGAAGCTCCGGCATCCAACGCGTTTTCCACCAGTTCTTTCACGATGGAAACCGGCCGCTCGATGACTTCGCCGGCTGCGATTTTATCTGCGATAGATTTATCTAAAATTCGAATCATGCTGTTACTCCATTCGTATTGTCATCTGATTACACATAAAAAGTATACCACAAAAAAGCAGAAAAGACCACCGTTTGCTTTTCATTATCATGAACGATTATCTAAGATATCTGACAGCTGACAGGTTTCGCGTTGATAGTGTATAATATTTTGTGTAAACGATGCATCAGACACCACCAAAAAACGACAAAGACGATCTCTATGGTCTTTGTCGTTTTCAGTTCATTTGATTCTAGCAACAACATGTGTTTGCTACATCAATTACATATCCAAGTTTGCAGCATTGACACCTTTCTTCTTTGTATAAAAATAGGAAATGATATAAATAATCAAATAGCATGGTGCGCAAACATAGATCGCAATCGCCTCACTCGGATCCATCAAAGTCAGGACAAGCATAGCCATAAAGCCTATGATACCTAAAATCGGAACCAGCGGATAAGCAGCAACTTTAAATGTTAAATCCTCCAGTTTGCCGCCCTCTGCAAGATAACGTTTGCGGAAACGAAGCTGGCAGATGCAGATTACGGTATACATAAAAATATTTCCGCCGCCGATGAAATATACCAGGAACAAATATACGGTGTCTTCGGCAAGGAACTCCGACACAATACCGACCATTGCGAAAATCATACTGATCGCTAAGGCAACGATCGGGACACCATTCTTGCTTGTCTTCGCGCATACCTGCGGAGCCTGTTTGAATTTTGCCATTGACCACAGATAGCGGCTGCATGCATATACGAAATAGTTTCCGGAAGAAAGCGCGGATGTCAGTACGATAATGTTTACAACCAGTGCAGCGCTCTTAAAGCCTGCATTTTTGAACACATATACAAACGGACTGCCCAGCACAGAAGCTTCATTCCAAGGAAGAAGCGCTGCTACGATCGCGATGCTTACAACCGTTGCTGCGATCAAAATAATAATCGTCAGGTTGATCGCTTTTGGCATATCTTTTTCATTTTTGATTTCACCTGCCGTGGATGCGATCATTTCGGTACCGGCATATGCATAAAACGCGGTGAGCATTACGGCACCGATTCCTTTCAGCCCTGCAGGGAACGCACCTCCGTTAGAAGTATACAGACTGAAACCTACGGCTTCTGAACCGACAAGACCCATCATCATAGCCACGCCAATAATGACGAAAACAATGACCAGTATAATTTTCAAGCTGGATACGTAGAAAGAAATGTCTCCGAAGGTTTTTGCACCGAGCAGATTGACTCCCAGCAGCAGAACCGCAAAGACAACAATCCACAACCAGGTCGGGCTGCTCGGAATGATATCTTTCATGATAATCGCAGCAGCTACGATTTGAGCTGTAATGGTCGCAGCACCTCCGATCCAGTTGACCCAGCCGATCGTAAAGCCCATCGCAGGACCAATATATTCGGTGGAATATGCCTGCAAACTTCCAGATACCGGCATGGCAGCTGACATTTCGCCAAGACAGGATGTCATCAGCCATGCGATAATGCCGCCAATCACATAGGCAACGATTGCGCCTCCGGGACCTGCGGTCGAAATGACATCCCCAGAGCTTAAGAACAACCCGGTTCCGATTGTGCTTCCAACGCCAACCATAATCGCAGCTTTGGTTGACATGGATCGTTTCAATCCTGTGCTGGCTGCCATGACTCTTTCAATCGATGTTTGTTTTTTACTCATGAAATCGTCCTCCTTTTAAAAAACATATTATTACGACAAACATTAAATGCAAGTTCTATGCCATCTTTGCAATGTTTTATAACGTTTTTTTTCGAAGCTCGCTCAGTCCGTTTTCGGTCAAACTCGTACCTTTCCTTCCACGAACGATTTCGATCAAGTGATCCTGCCGCAGTCCTTCGATGATGGTTCTGAGTTGTTTGTCACTGACAGTAATTCCCTGCTCGCCAAGTGCCTGGTAGATAGATCTTCGGCCGATACCATGACCGAAAGAACTGCTTCCCGCAATGATTCCCAGAACTCTGATCCGTATATTTTCATAAGATGTATTTTCGGTGTAGGCTTGAACATCGAAAGTCGGAATGGTCTTGCTGGCAGAAGCCTTTGCGGAATCCATGAAGTGATCCGGAAGTTTTCCCAGTGTCTTGTAGTATAAAGCACAATTTTCAAGTTCTCGTACGTTGCCGGGCCAATGATATTCCCGCAGTTTGGCAAGATCTCCGGTAGTTAGGTGTGAGAAGCTTTCCTGCATGAAAAAGGACAGCAACACATCAATGTCTTCCCTGCGGTCGCGAAGTGGCGGAACTTGTACCTGCAGAACATTCAGGCGATAATATAAATCATCCCGGAATTTATTTTCGGAAACAGCCTGCAGCAAATTTTTATTTGTAGCTGCAATGATTCGTACATTGATGTCAATGACTCGATCACTGCCGATTCGATTCACCTGGCGCTCTTGAATCACACGAAGTAAGCGTGCCTGCAAATTAGGTGAAATGTCTCCGATTTCATCCAAAAAAATCGTTCCGTGATTTGCTTGCTCAAAGTACCCGACTTTTCCTTTTTTGTCTGCACCTGTGAATGCACCTCCGACATAGCCGAACAGCTCGGATTCCAGAAGACTTTCAGGAATGGCCGCACAGTTGACGACTACGAACGGATGATTCTTGCGCTTGGAATAGTTATGGACCGACTGGGCAAACAACTCCTTTCCCGTCCCGCTTTCTCCGGTAATTAAAACCGTATAATCGCTCAAGGCTACAGCCTTAGCTACTTCGATGCAATCCTTCATTTTCGCGGATCTGTATAGAATATTCCGGAATTGATGACGGGCTATCAGACCTTTTTCGGCAAGTCTTTTGTGAAGATTCTGCCCCATCTTCGTAATTTCATCTTCATCTTGCAGAACAAGATAGAAGCCCAGTTTTGACTGGTTTTCTGTCAGTTTATATTTATCAATGATAAAATTATGACCGTCGATTTTTACAAGCTGTTGCGTGAACTGTTCTTCTGCATCCACAAGCATTGCAAGTGTAATATCCAAGTCTGCGAGTTTCGTGTGACCGAGACGTGTTGTTTCGCCGAAAATCATTCTTGCCTTATGATTGCAATAGATGAGGGTATGTGTAGCATTAAACAGTAAAAGGGCAAATGCCGAATTTTTCGCGTAGGCGTTCAGCATTTGATTCTTTAAATGGCCTTCTGCATAGCTTTCCTGGAACTCACGCATAGGTGTTACGATTTTCTCACCGTAGTGAAGCAAATTTTCTTTTACTTTCTCCTCAAGATACAAGGCATTTGCAATCTTCATGACTGCGTCAAAGCTGATCAATTCAAATCCGATGTTTATGACATGCGGAATATTGTCCGGTACCCTTGCCGTCTCATTCGGCGTAATTGCATATGTAATGCCGCGGCAGGCCGAAGGCGGTTCTGCGTTTGGATCATATGCGATGAGATCGAGATGACCGATGCCAAGTTCATAGAGCATATACATCATTTCCTCTGCATTCTGCATTGTATCATCAACGATCAAGACACGGCTTCCGGATGGAATCTCAAGGATTCTTGTTAACTGATCCTTCAGAATACTTCGTTCCATCATAATGACATTTTTTAAGTGACACGTGTGCTGACGAAGCACGGGAAGCAGTTTTCGGTCAATAATCAAATAGACATCCGCTTCGATCTGTGTATCCTCTGTTAGCTGATCCATATAATACGCTTCCGTATTCGCATAAGCTCCAAAAAGATCTTCAATAATTTCATTGAGCGATTGTATCGCCGGCATGTTGTCATTATTTCTGTATATCATTGCAATTGATTTCATCAGGAAAGCCTCTCGGGATAAAAACATTTTTTTTATTATAACAGATTTGCAAGGATTTTAAAAGGATAAAATAAGCTCGTAATGTATTGATACCATTATATCCTTTTTTATCTTATTAAATATGGGAGACAATGACAAAAAAAGAGCCGAATCGCGAGAGGTTTCTTCGTTCGCTTCGGTTCTTTTTTGAGTATTTTGAGCTGTGCTTAAATTTCCGTCATATACATTTTTGCGATCATCAGGTCATCTACACTGTCCGTCTGATAGCGAATATGGGTTGGGCCGATTTTTTCAGCACCTGGATACCAAGAGGCCGCTCTTGCGGAATGATGTTCTTTAAAAAACATATCCAGTTTGTAATGAGGCTGAAGAAAACATTTCGCATCGACCCCTTCAAGGTTCTGCAAGGCTTGTCTCACACCTTCCGCGATCGCATCAATGGCATCTTGCGGGTGCATGCTCCAGGTTGAATTTCCGGTTCCGGATTTAACAGAAACAGCCGTGATCCCCGGGCAACGTTCCCGCGCATGCGTACAAATTTCCTGATCACCGGAGATAAAAACAGTTGGAACACCAAGATTTGAGGCGTAAAGCCCGTTTAATGAAAATTCGGATTCCAATTTGTCATTGAGTGTTACCTTGGTAAACCACGCATGTTCAATCGTATGTGCCAACGGGCTTCCGTCGGTTCCCTCCGGCGCGTGATAGCCGATACATATAACCGCATCAAACGTTTTGTCTAAACCGCCCAGCATGCCTGCCGGTGAGGTTCTCCAGCTTCGAATCAATTCGGCTCCTCTCGGAAGCCCCCATGGATCAAGATTTCTGCCGGAGCCATGCCCATCCTTCACAACCACGTCCCATCCCAAAGACTGGGCTGCAGAGCAGGCCGCCGCGGTCTCCAGAGTCATTTGTCTGCAAGCCTGTTCATATCCCTCCTGCCCATATTCAGTCTCACACCAAGATGTGACATCGGCACAGCCTTCAATATCAGTACTAATATAAACCTTCATCTTCATACTTCCTTTCATGATCATTTCGCTTTTTTTGAGTGCAGCGGTACGATTTTCTATGATTAAAGGTTTAAGCAAATTCTGTGCCACCGGTAATGTTGCGTGAATTTTGATTCTAACACGATGTGCGCTCTTGTTTGTTTCGCCGAATGCACAGGAGGTAGAACACGATCGCCAAAAACTGCACGGTCGCGGATACGATGACCAGATACCGCAGATTGATGTCGTACAAAATGCCCAGCACCCAGCTGCCTAGGAACCATGCGATACCGAATCCGGTTTCAAAGATGCCAAAGCCCGTACTCCTCATATGTTTCGGAATGATCTGGCTTGCGGCCGCTTTCATAATGCTTTCCTGTGCGCCCATACCGATGCCCCAGAGCACAATGCCGATTCCGATCATCCATCGCGAGCTTCCGAGGAAAACAAAAAAAGCGAAACCCGCGCTGCACAGGGTTGAGTAAATCAAAGCTCTGAGACCGATCTTATCGAACAGCCAGCCAAAGAACAGCGCCGCGAACGCGTCTACCGCCATCGCCGCCGCATATAGCAGGCTCAACGATGCCTCCGGGAACAGATGAGTCTTGGCTGCGTGCAGGGTGATCAGTGTGAAATCCGCGAAGCCAAAGGCGAACAGGCTGATAGCCGCCATATAGAGGACGAAAGATTTACGGAAATGAAACTCCTTTTTTTCTTTTGCTTCTTCTTTTTCGAACATTTCCGGGTCTGGGTACTGGATCTTCGAGAAGACTACCAGTGCGATGGTGATGAGTGCCGGAATGCCCAGAACCGCGAAACAGATGCGGTATGTCGAGAAGAGATGATCCGTTCCTTGGATCATACTGATAATAAACAGCATGACCGGGCCTAAAAAAGCACCAAGTTGGTCTAAAAATTCTTGATAAGCAAACCCCTTACCTGTACCAATCTCACTCGCCGCAAAGCTGACAAGCGTATTTTTCGCAGGTTTCTTGACCGCCTTACCGATTCTTTCCATGATAACCAGTCCGCAGGCAATGATCCATCCATTTTCCGGTATCAGCGCAAGTGCCGGGATCGCCAACACCTGCATGGTGTAGCCGACGATCACAAGCGTCCAATATTTCTTTGTTTTATCAGCAATAAATCCGGAAAGCAGCCTAAGTGAATAGCCACAGAGCTCGCCGATACCGGACACAAAGCCGATGGTAGCTGCCGAAGCGCCGGTCAGATTCAGATATTCCCCCAGAATGCTGCGCGCACCCTCATGCGTCATATCGGAAAACAGGCTGACGATCCCCATCAGGGTGATAAACGCCAATGCGCCTGAAACCATTTTATCTTTTTTTGTTTTGTTCATGTCCGTATGCCTTCGTGCTAAAATAAGATTACGATAAACATTCTATCATAAATTTTGCAGAATGTATCGTAGAAATGCCATAGTTTATAAATTGTTAATATCTCATGATCGCTGCTTCTATCGGATTACAAATCCCGTATTGTAATTACGTTCCATATATGATAGAATGTAGATATCAAGAGGACAAGCGAACGCGGGAAGCACGATGACCATTGGTAGACTGAGAATCACAATTTACATAAAAAAATAACCGCCCTATACTTGAAACCCGAGGCGGTTACTTATAACCGGGAAGGTTAGCCGTTTTCATCGGCTTCCTCTTGATTTTACTATAGCACACTCTGTCTGAAAATACAACAATTTTTTGGAGGTATCCACCATGTACAAACCAATCCATCCATTCGAAATCATGGAGGCGCGCCACAGTGTGCGCCAGTATAAAGATCAGGCCATCGAACCGGAAAAGCGCACGGAACTGGAGCGCTTACTGGAGTCTCTCAACCGGCAATACGGACTGCATATGCAGATCATCTATGATGATCCTGCTTGCTTTCAGTCCATCATGGCGCATTACGGCAAGTTTGAAGGCGTCAGCAATTATATTGCCCTGGTCGGACCGAAGTCCCCTTTCCTGGAGGAAACACTCGGATACTGCGGGGAGCAGCTGGTGCTCAAAGCGCAAGAACTGGGTCTGAATACCTGCTGGGTGGCATTGACCTACGGCAAAAGCGCTGCGTCCGTTCTGGAAAATGAAAAAGAAATCTGTGTGATCTCTCTCGGTTATGGCAAGACCCAAGGTGTACCGCATAAGGATAAGCCGATCGAGAAGCTTTGCAATTACAGCGAAAATCTGCCGGATTGGTTTCTGCAGGGCATGCGAGCGGCTATGCTGGCACCGACCGCGACCAATCAGCAAAAATTCCGATTGGAACTGCTGGCTGACGGTAGCCTAAAAATATCCCGCGGCCTTGGATTTTACTCCAAAATGGACCTTGGCATTGTCAAGTACCATTTCGAGCTCGGCAGTGGGAAAAAGATCTTTTAGTATCTATCAAGCCTGCAGCGGGTATCCTGATCCCAACATCTTTCATGTAGTATAGCGAATACGGTACGCCCTATTCATCGCAGTCGGTTCATTTACACAGGCACGCAAGCCGGTATTATTTCTTTGCTGTAAAGAATAA
>DJPG01000045.1:0-8623 GCA_002439735.1 Firmicutes bacterium UBA6418
CCGAGGTCACAGGTATAGACCCACTCGATCACGTCGCCGTCCTTGAGCTGGTAGCGGCTGCATCCGTAATTTGGAAACCAGTCGTTGACCTTGTACATCCAGCCACTCTGCGGACCGCCGTCGAACTCATACAGATAATTGATGCCTTTGATATAGTAGGATTCATAGATCGGCGTATAGCTGAAGTCCAGCTGGATGTCGTTGTTCCGGCAAAGCGTGTTGAGCGCATCAAAGACCGTATTATCCGTCGTACCTTTGTAGGTCGTCTTTTTGAGGATGATGCCGTCTTCCGGGATGTAGTCCTCGATCGCCGGATTCTCCAGTTTCTCCATTGCCGAGGAAAGCGTGTCGCAGCGGATCTCGAGCGTCACAGTCACGTCTTCCGGTACGTCCGGTTTCAAGGCTCGGTTACCGTCATTGGAAGCGGTAAAATCATCCTTGTTGTCCACCTTGATGTCCTCGGCGTCCAGGTTCTTCTTTTCCGCTTCCGTGTATTTCTTTACCGGCTTCCTCGCATTCCCTTTTGTGTCGGACTGCGCGGTTCCGTCCTTATCTTTGCCTGTCTGCCCCGACTGTCCCTGCGTATCCGCATTGCTGCCGTCTGCATTCTCCACAGCGTTCGCATCGCCGGAGCCGTCCTGCGTGCCCATACCTTCTCCTGTCTGATCGGTATTGACCACGATCTCGCCCTGTCCGTCCGGCAGTTTTGCATCGCGATCCTCTAACTTGAAGCCGACCGCGACCGATACCACGATGACCAGCGCCAGCGCCGTCAGTGCGTATTTTTTAAGCCGCTTCCGCCGCATCTTCCCCATCAATTCTCTTTTTTCTTTTCCATTCTCCTGCATCCCGTTTTCCCCTCTCCTGTTCTCCAAAAAGATAAAAGCTGCAGCGCGTCCGCCTTTCCGGCTTCTTCGCTGCAGTCCGTTTTTTCCGCATTCGAATTGGCACTGCTCGCGTTTCTCCGACGCGGCAGGGCGCTTTTCGTCTGTGCATGTTTCTTGACTCGGCGTCTTCATCTTTTACTTCGAAGGCACCTCACAGTGGCGGGACCGCGCAGGACTCTCACCTGCTTCCATCTTAGCTTTTGACGGTTCCGCGACCTGTCTGCGGCAGCGGCTTGTCAAAAGGACACAAACGTTTTTATGTACTGTTCTGCAAAATATTATAGCACCTTGCATAAAACTTCGCAAGAGATATTTGAAAGAGGGCTGCGCCCTAACGGTTATTTTCCGTTAAAGCGCCAGCCCCTTGGCAGTGTTTCTTTGTTAACTTTATATTTTGATCTGTTCCGCGTTCTACACCGTTCCGCTGATCGTCAAAATGCTGACGCCCGGTTCC
This sequence comes from Firmicutes bacterium UBA6418, assembly GCA_002439735.1. Classification (GTDB taxonomy): domain Bacteria; phylum Bacillota; class Clostridia; order Peptostreptococcales; family Anaerovoracaceae; genus CAG-238. The sequence continues at coordinate 1,342 of DJPG01000045.1, forward strand.
GTGATCCAAGCTCCGGTTTGCGCATCCTGCGTATAAGCTGCGGCAGGTACCGTGATCCTTCCCGCTGTAAGCGCGAACTGACCGGTTGTCTGGTCATAGGTGTAATCGGTATTTGCAGTCAGCTGCGTTCCGTTCACACTTACCGTCAGATTCGAAAGGATCGGATTGAACGTGTCGTCGATGACTGCGTTGTCTGTAGCGGTTACTGCAGTGTTTCCGGAATTTTGGATCGTGAACGTATAGGTCAGTGTTCCGTTTTCGGTAACGGTCTGCGGCGAGATCGCTTTGTTAATGCTCAGTGCCGCGCGCTCTGTTGCTGTTGCTGTCTCGGAAGCAGTAATCGCTGTGGTAATCCCGGTTCCGTTAATGGTCGCGGTATTGGTGATCGTACTGCCGGCTGCTCGTGGTGCGTACGAATTCGGTACCGCTTCATAAAGGATCATTGCGTTTCCGCCTGCCGGAACGCTCAGTCCCGTGATCGCTAACGGAGCCGTCGCGGTCACGGTCGGCGCCGTCTGGAGAACACCATTTACATAATAACGAACAGAACCGTCAAGATACGTCAGCGGTGTCAGGGTCTGCGTGTTGAACGTATAAGCGCCCAGATCATCTGTCAGTGTCAGCCCGGTCAGCGGTGTCGTGCCGGTGTTCAAGACGCTGATCACATAGGTAATGTCATCGCCTGCGGTATATTCGTCAAGAACTGCATTTTTTTGTGCAGAAAGAACTTCTAAAATTTCTCCTGTAACTACGTTGGATGCTGTCGTCGTTCCGTTATAGGTCAGCGTTGCCTGGTTTGTGAATGTTGCCATATCATTTCCCCCATTGATGATTTTCAAAAGGTCAAAACCTTTTGTATCATCCTATGCAGAACATTGCATAAACGTCCGAGAAAACGGCAGTATTTCAATGCTCTCTAAAATATTAGACCCTGCCGACATTCTCTGCCGACAGGGTCCTCGTTTAGTTTATGCGATTCGTTTCTTCGATTCGCTGTTTCATCCGGATCATTTTGTCCAGATCCGTGCTGCGTACTTGCACTGGGTCAGCTTGCTGTAGGTTACCAGCTTACCCTTCTGGTCATAGACCATGACGCGGGCTTTGTAGTAGTATCGGCTGCCCTTGGTACCGGTGGTGTTGATGTAGGACTTAGAGGCCTTGGTCAGTTTCGCCGCGTACTTCGAAGATTTCTTGGTCGAACGGTAGAATTTGTACTTTACCGTGTAACCGAGCGACTCGATCTCTTCGATCGCTACCGCGGTCTTCGCGTCGGTCTTCAGTGTTACTTTGACGTTCTTCTTTGCGGTCTTCACGGAACGCGCGGTCAGGCTGACCTTTGCGAGCTGCTCTTCTGCCTGTTCCAGAATTTGTTCGTCTGTCTGAAGACCTGTTTTTTCTGCGTCAACCAACGCATATTCGCTGAAATGGTTTGTCCGGAAAACATAGAACGCCTGCTTATCGATCGTGATTTTCTGCCCCGGCATCTGGGTAAGCTTTCCGTCATTTTCGAGATATACTGCGGCAACTTTCTTATCCTCCAAGGAAGACAGAATCGGCAGTTTCACCGTGACAGTTCCCTTAAACTGCGTAATTTCCGTGTTTCCTGATTTTGCAGTTAATTTGTATATCTGCGCATCCTCACCGACTAATTCCTTCTGTTCTTTGGACGGCGCGTTTACTTTGCTGATTTCGATCACAACCGTGCTGCCTTTTGCTTCTTCCGTCATTTGTTTCATCGTTTCCTGATCAACGGTCAAGGTTCCTTGGCTCGTTGTGATGGTCAACTGTGCATCGGTATTCGCAACGATACTGGTGAGCGTCGATTTCGGAATTTCAGTCTGGATCGTCTCCGCATTCTTTGTTTCTGCGGCAGAAACGTTCAAAACAATTTCGGAAGACTTATTTTCCTTTGCCTGTTTCACCATTTCGTCTGCTGTTTCATTCGAAATGCTTGCCTTCGCGGCAGAACCGCTCACGCTGACTTCGGTCGGTGCTGTGGTTACTGCAGACCCGGCTTCACCGGCAGTCGTAACTTTCTTCTCTTCGACAGGGGATTCCGCTGCACCGCCGCCTGTGCCTCCGACCGTATCAGCAGCTTTCAGCCAACCATTCCATGTGGAAGAGTTCCCCAACGCCGGATGTCCCTCGTCCTCAACCCAGTCCTGTACTTCATAAGCGTAATCGTTTACATAGTGCCAAATGATCACATCGCCGTCTTTGATCTGATAATCGAGCAGTCCCTTGTTCGGATGGCTTCCGTTTACCGTGTACATCCAACCGGATTTCGGTCCGTTCGTCATTTCTGACAGAACATAACCGGATGGTGCAGTGATGGAAGAAATATAGTTGCCGTCATAGCCTTCATATGCAAGACCTTTCGCATCCAGCGCCTTTTTGAATACGGTACCGACGGTTGCATTTTCGCCCAGTTCCTCGAGGGTATAGGTCGTTGTCGCGATCCATGTCACGTAATTCGGCAGATAGGTATTGGTTCCGAGGTCTACGTCCTGCTTTGCGATTTCACAGCCGATCAGTCGGAACGTAACGCTCGGCTTTGCTTCCGGTGTAGTCGGAGTCTCTTTTGGTTTATCCTGGAGTTTTACATTTGTGATATAACCCATGTCTTCTTTTACATCTGTCCAGCTGAATGCCGAGCCTCTCACAAATTTAACAGTCAATGTATAGCTTCCTGCAGGAAGGACTTCACTGAAGCTTCCGCCTGTCTCTCCACCGATTTTGTCCGCAATGGTTTTACTTTCTTCTCCGGATGTTAAGATTACAGAAAGCGTGCCGTAGCCTTTATCTGAAGATACACCGTAATCAAAGCTAAGCTGCTTTTCTTCCGTGAGTGTAAAGGTGAAATTGGTTTGCGATGTCGTATTGCTTTTTCCCTTGTTTGAAGATTCAAAACGAGCCTTTCTGACATTCCACTGCCAAGGATATTCGGCTGCGTCTTCACCGCTTGCATCATCACTCATCGTAATGGTTTCAAGCCCCTTGGACGGAAGTACGATGTACTGCAGTCTATCATCGTTCCAAACTTTGTATTTCGCATTGCATACGCTGCAGATTTCCTGCCTATATGCCGGGAATACCGTTTCTTTCGACTTATCCGGAGTGTGCGCAAGTGCATCCGTGTAATTCATTTTATAGGTTTCGCCGCAGCTGCTGCATTGGTAAAGGTCATAGCCTTTTGCGCCGCATACCGGTGCGACCGTTTCCTGAAGCTGACCGGTATGCGCAGTTTTATCTGCTTCCCATGTCAGTGCCGGGTAGTTTTTGCAAACCAATTTGAATCCGGTTCCGAGTTCTGCGCTCTTCAAATCTTCGCTGCTCAGTTCCTGTGCGTTCTCGTCATATCCGATCCCCTTAAGATAATAGCACTTTTCGAAAGAAGAACTTTCCACGCTGCCTGCAAAGGCAGTTCCCTTTCCTTTGTTTACACTTCCTGCATTATAGCAATTTGCGATACCGCTTTTCTTCGCTTGTCCGATGACGCCGCCGACATTGTCGGTTCCGGTTATTGCTGCGGTATTATAACAATCTTTTATGGTAATGCCAGATTCGTCATATCCGATCACACCGCCGACTTTGCCGCTGCCGCTGACCGTACCTTGATTGATGCAGCCTTCCACGCTTCCGGATCCGCCGGCCTTGCCTAAGATCCCACCGACCTGCTGTGCTTCACCGGATATTTCTCCCATATTCACACAGTTCTTGATGAGCGTATTGCTGCCGGTATAGCCTGCGATCCCGCCGACATTGTATTTTGTCTTTGCTCCGGTAACCGTTGCCTTATTTACACAATTTTCGATCGTTCCGCTTTGCAGACAACCTGCAATTCCGCCTGCTTGTCCCTCCGGTGCTGTAATGCGTCCTTCTACGGTGAGATTCTTCACAACAGAGCTTCCGCTGATCGTATCAAAAAGACCTTTTGACGAGACCAGATTATAGACTTTGTGTCCGGCTCCATCAAATTCACATTGACCGTTGGTGAGCTTTCCTGCTGTCCAGGCATATTTGCCAAGGTCGATATCCGCCGTCAGCTTGGCTTTGATGCCGCTGTTCTTGCTTGCGTTTTCTGCAAACCATGCAAGCTCGGCACCGGTTCCGATCTGGTAAACGCCGGCCTCATCTTTTTGTGGTTCCGTTTTGCTTGTGCCGTCCCATGCGGTTTCGGATGTAACTGGCAGCACGATTTCAAACGCGTTGCGGCCTTCATCCGTAACGGTCACAGATCCTGTGGTATACTCCACGCCCCCGCCGCTGATAACATAGGAGTACTCCTCCGCAAACGCTTTGAAGGTGCCGTCATCTTTGACGTCAACAGCAATGCCCTCCGCATCCTGCATCGTGATCGCCAGTTTCGTGCGGTCGATGCTGTTGCCGTCACTTCCCTTGAAGGTCAGTTTGCCGGTGAGAAATTCAGTTTCTGTCAGAGAAAGTGTCACTTCCGGAAGTCTGGCCAAAATGCCGGATACGCTCGGCGCGTTGAAGCCCCTGTCCGTACCTTTCGCATAGGTGATGCCGCGATGCGTCGGCACACCGGCAAATCCGCCTTGCTTGATGGCTCCGCTCAGTGTGTAGGCACTGCCGTCCCAATATTTCGGTATGGTAATGGCGATCTTCTGGCGATCCGGATTGCCGCTGAAATCGTAAACGCCGAAATTACCGCCGGGGTTGGATTTGAAATAGGTGCCATCTTCACCCGCATAGTAGAGTGAGAAGTTGAAGTTATATGCGCCGGACAGCTTTTCCTTCGGGCTGACCAGATTGCTGAACTGCAGATATACCGTATCGCCTGCCTTTAGAGCTGCCTTGGCTTCATCCGTTAATTCTTTGCCGTCCGCATCCACCAGCTTATAGCTGACGCCGCGTGCGGTGATGACCTGATAATTGGCCAAACCGTCCTTCTCAACTTTGACAATATGGCGCCCGGTGGTCAGTCCGGTGATCGTGACCATGCCGTCTGCAGAAGTTGTCACTCCATCAGCGTTAAAGCCGTTGAATGTCATCTTGCTGCCCACGGTGGAACGCGCCACGGTGACGGTGCATCCTTCCTCAGGTTTGAAGCTGTACTCTGCCCCCTCTCTGCCTAAGTAGAACAGGATGTCATGCTCGGCATCCAGCGTCTTTTGTTCTTGCTTTGTGATGGTGGCGTCCATGCGGTCTAACTGCATATTGGTCTTGATGCCGGTGCCGTCCGCACCCACGGTGACCACGAACACGCCGGTGCATTCCGGCCAGATCGCGGAGAACTGTTTGCTGGCAGTGCTGCTCTGGCCCTGCATATGGATCATGGCATCATAGGTCACCAGTACGATCGCCGTTCCTTCTTTGTTCGCCGTCATGGTCGCTACATTGCTGTTCTTTGCATCCGGTGTAATGGTCACAACATCGCTGTCGTTTCCGTTCACATCGATGACCTCGTAGTGCATGTCCGGAAGCGCAACTTTTGCGTTCATATAGCTCTCGATCGCGAACCAGTTACGGAAAGAGTTCAGCTCAAAAGTCTCGCCGACCTTCATATTCTTATATCCGGCCTGATTGATGTTCAGATAAATATCCGCGCGGTCATAGACGTTCTTATCAAAGCGATAGACGGTATTCTTGTTGAACTCGCTGCTGTTCATGTACAGGTCATCCGCGGTCAGATTCACCTCCGCCTTGGCACTCCAGCTGGCGTAATTCCAGTAGGTGACACCATTCGGATTTTGTACGCGGTAAAAATAGGTCGTACCCTTGTCGAGATGATAGGTTGCCGTGCCATTTGCAGCATCGGATTTTTCGGCATCCTTATAGCTGTATACATAGTAGCTTGTCAAGGTACCCACCGTGATCGTTGACCCTGCCGGAGCCTTGAAATTAACAACCACGAACTCCTTACAGGTGAGAAAAAGAGACTCGTTCATGGTCGGCGTCTTGGAAGCAGTGGCCGGATTATAGTTCGCATGTTTCGTCGCATCCGGTACTGCGGTTGCCTCTACGGTATCGCCAACTGTAAAGATGCAAGTGTTGCGGACAGATTCCCACGCTTTTCCTTTGCCATCGATCGTCGTTCCCAACTCCACAGTACGAGATGCTGCGCTGCCTGCCGGCGTGACTTTCACATCCAGTGTATAGTCCTCACCCAACTTCCAGTCTGAAGGACTTACAGAAATCTGGTACATACGCTGGATCTTAAATTCCTTGTGACTTTCGTCTACCGTAATGGAAACGCCTCCGTTGCAATCGCCGTTTGCGTCATAGCCCTCTACCCAGTAGCTGCCTGCATCCAGAGAAACGGTATACGCACCGTCAGCCGCAGTAACATCGGTCAGCAGATCCGCGAACCCTTTCTGACCGCCATCGTAGGTATAGAGTTTCAGGGACGCCACTTGTGCGCTATGCATACCGCTGAGCGTCAGCTGGATCTTCCCATCGTCCTGCCGTCCTCCTTCTGGTTCCGTTGAAGGCTCCGTTTCGCCCTCGCCGTCTGCATCTTCGTTCACATCCGGGCTCTGCGGTGCGTCAACATGCTTTGCATCGTTTCCGTTCCCGGCATCCTGCGTGACGGCTGCGCCCACATTTTCTTCTTCGAGGGACTGGATCGTATCTGCGAACGCCATGCTCGGCATCATGGTAAGCATCATCATCACTGCCATGAGTGCAACGAGAGCTTTTGAAAATTTCTTGTTTTGTTTCCCCATTGAGTTTCCTTTCTCTAAAAAATATCATAAGCTATAAAAGCACACAAAAAGCTACTGTCCGTATCGGTAGTGACCGACCTGACAGCAGCCCGTTTTCGCTGTTTTCTGAGATTTCATTTCATCGTTTAGCAAATTTGTCCTGTGGGCACGTTGATAGCTCATCGCAGCCACAGGCTTTGTCCTCCTGCTTTTTTCCAATAAAAGAAGCCACCTGCATTTTCTCGATGCTGTGAACTGATTTCCCATCTGTGCATGTCTCCTGACTTGGGCATCCTCACGTTTTTTCTCCTTCCCAAGGTGCCGGGAACCGACCGGCGGCCGGATTCTCCTCAGTGGTTTGTGAAAAAACGCTCTTCCCTTACAGTGGCGGAACCGCGCAGGACTTTCACCTGCTTCCATCTTAGCTTTTGACTGTTCCGCAGCCTATGGCGAAAGCGGCCTGCCAAAAGAACACAAACGTTTTTATGTACTTTTTTCAACGAGCAATAGTATAGCACTTTACATAGGTGTTTGGCAAGGGGAATTTTATAGCTTTTTCGATTTATCATGGCAAAGTTTTCTGCGTGGACTGCTGAATCGACGGCATACAATGG
>DJPG01000045.1:8654-8872 GCA_002439735.1 Firmicutes bacterium UBA6418
CAACGGCACGAAAATTGATTTTTCTTGTCAAAATGCTACTTGTTCTCAGCAAAGCCTTCGCCTAAGGTTTCGTTCGACTCCACGATGATGATAAACGCATCCGGGTCAATTTTTTTAACTGCCTTGCGCACGCCATACATTTCCTTGCGGTTTGATGCACACATGATGACATCTTTGTCCTTGCGTGTATAGCTGCCTTCGGCCTTAAGGAAGGTACA
>DJPG01000045.1:8909-9040 GCA_002439735.1 Firmicutes bacterium UBA6418
TACATAAATTTGTCCATCACTGCGGATGTCACAAAGTTGATGAGCAGTCCGTAGATCAACCCGTCAATATCCTTCGATACTAGCAAGGTGCCGATCAGTACCACGATGGATTCCATCGCGAAAGAAATGCT
>DJPG01000045.1:9066-9371 GCA_002439735.1 Firmicutes bacterium UBA6418
CCGATCGTCAAATGCGGTTCCTTAGCCTTGATCGTCAAGAGGATAAAATCCGTTCCTCCGGTAGATGATTCCCTCATAAATATCATCGCGTAGCCCAGTCCCGACAGCACGGCTGTGCAAACCATGGCCAGGATTTTTTCTCCCGTATACAGTGGAAACAGCGGCGCGACATAGTCCATAATGATCGACGTAATCAGAATGCTGCGGATTGAGCGCAGCATAAATCTCTTGCCCAATGTCTTATAGCAGGCGATCGCGACCGGAATGTTCAGTACTAACGCGACGGTACCGATCGGCAATCCCCG
>DJPG01000045.1:9402-12525 GCA_002439735.1 Firmicutes bacterium UBA6418
TCCCCACAAATGATAAAAAATCAGCCCGATGCCGTTGAAACCGCTCATCGGGAACTTCGCCGCCGTCGCAAAATTGTAAGTCCCGGTCGCGATCAAAATGCCTGCTACGACATCTGTCAAAATATCAATACAAAGTTCCTTTTTTTTGTTTGTTTTCATAATCTCTCCCCTGATAAATTCATCCCATTTTGCATGATGTCGTTTCCAAGTTACTGCGCATCGCGCAAAGTCAGCTCTCATTTTGAAACATTTTTGGATCCCAGAGCTTGCGTACCTCCTTGTATCGGTACTGCTCATATCCCGCGCAGCAGCTGGAGCAGCCGCCGACCACGAGCAGCAAATCATATGGAGTTTCTTCCTGTGCGTGTTCGCAATCCCACGTCGGATGTGCCTCGCATAAGGCTTTTGCATAAACCGCCCGGTCATATCGGGGATTGCAGCCACCGCAATATTTAATGCCTACTTTCATATTGTTTTACCTCAGTTTTCCTACCTTTCGGATTGTCTAATCATCCGGCCTTTCTGAAAAAATGGCGGGTGTATTTAAGAATTTTCTGATAACCGTCAGCCTCAAGCGGCTTCGGGCTTCGTGTAGTTTTTCTCTTTGATCTGCGCGAGTCCTTCTTCGCGCTTCGTATGCCTATAGTATACTTGATTTTTCGGAAAGATACAAGTGAAACCCATCGGCTCGTGCCGGTGGATCCGGCATGCGATACTTCTCCAAAATGTACAAAGGGTGCCGCCCTGTGGCGGCACCCTGTCGGTTTTTATTATGTAGGAAATATCACGCGATGCGATATCTCCGGAATCACAACAAAAGCACCTTGTGAAGCGGCACTCACCTGTGAGCAGCATGTGCACCTAGAAATCGCAGGTTTCGTTATGTGCACTTTTGTCCCGTTGTGATGATTTATCCCACAATGCCCATGGCCTCTTTGATGGCTGCCATCAGCTCCGCGTAGCTTTCCACAGCTTTCACATCCGGGTTGTCGGCTTTGATCTGTTCGGTGGAGCGGAACAGGAATCCTGCCTTGCTGGCCTTGATCATGCCGAGATCGTTGTAGCTGTCGCCGGTCGCGATGGTATCAAAGCCCATCGTCTGCAGCGCTTTGACGGTTGTCAGCTTGGTATTTTCGACGCGCATCTTGTAATCGGTGATTTCTCCATTCGGCGCAACCACCAGCGTGTTGCAGAAGATCGTCGGCATGCCGAGTTTTTTTATCAGCGGCTGCGCGAACTGATCGAACGTGTCACTGACGATGACTGCCTGCGTAAAGGATCGCAGTTCATCCAAAAATTCCTTAGCGCCCGGAAGCGGATCTAGTTTTGCGATGGTCTCCTGGATCTCTTCCAGCCCCAGACCGTGCTGCTTCAAAATATCAAGGCGATACCGCATCAACTTGTCATAGTCCGGTTCATCCCGTGTAGTCCTCTTCAGTTCCGGAATCCCTGCGGTCTCCGCGAATTCCACCCAGATCTCCGGCACCAGAACACCTTCTAAATCTAAACATACTACATACATTTTGTCATTTCCTCCGTTTGCTATTTATTCCGGCCTGCGGTTTCGCAGGGGATTTTCTTAAAAAACTATTTTTTATTTTATCGCAGTTTTCGATGCTTTGCAAGGATATTCACACTTTTTTCTGTGCTTTTTTACATCTTTTCTTTAACGCATCAAACGGATGAACAAGATATGACACATCAGAAAAAGAGCTTCGCAGATTTCCTGCAAAGCCCTTTGCGTTTCCCTGATTATTTCGATCACGCCGCGGCTTCCCGGCATGCGCTTAGCTGAAGATCGGATCCGGTACAATATAACCGTTCGGCAGAGCAACCATCGCCACATAGTTTCCGCTGGCCTGTACCTGCGCGTTCTGCGCCCATATCTGTGCAGTTTCCGGATAGAAAGTGTCGTCCGACGCTGCATCGATCCTTTGGTTGAAAATATCCACGATCGTCTGCACATCCGCGGAGTCCGCAGCTTCGACCAGCATGATCTCACAGAAACCGGTGACCGCATGCTGATAGCACACTTCCTGTTTCAGCTTGATATTCCCAAGTCCTGGATAAATTTCATCGATTGCTTCTTGATCGGTTGTTTCAAACATCACGGCACTTAGATCATCCATGTTTTCTGGCTGCTCTGCCAGAATATCCTGATAGACCTGCTGCAGATCATAAGACTTGCTACTGTCCTGACTGGCACACGATGTCAGCATGCAAAGCAAAAGCATGCAGATCAACACTGCCGCAAAAATCTTTTTTCTCGTGATTCTCGTATTCTTACTTGTCATTTTGAACTCCCCGCCTTTCCTGTTTGTCTGGCATCGTTTCTCACAAAACACAGAAAACCTTATAAAATTCTCTTCGTCTGATAAGACGGCGGGCATGAGCGAAAGGTTGCATACACTTTTATTTTTTTTGTAATTTTTTCTTTGCTTTCTCAGATGCCTTTCAAGGCGATCCGGATTTTGCGGCTAATTCCGTGAGCATTTTTCCGCATCAATGGCCAGCACCAGCATCAGAGCGCAGAGGCTGTCCGCCGGATCTTCCACGTCGATGACATAGGTATCGGTCAAATGGAGCAGCTCCTTGGATACGGTCGCGACAACCTTGCCGTCGGCATTGAAGACAGAATAGTCCCACTCAAAAAAATCTCCCTCCACATACCAACCGTTAAAATCAATGTTGTAGTGCGGCTTGAAAAAGGTGAATTCCTTGCTCAGGCAGCCTGCATATGCATCACCGACATAAAGCTCGAATTTCGGCAGCAGTGTCAGCACGCGCTGCTGTACCATGCCAGCCTCCGCACCGGAGCGGTCATAGATCTTAAGCTTATGTCCCCAGGCCAGCTGTCCCTCCACGGTGTAGACCGTCTCCCCTGCCTCGTTGTAAATATCATAACTGTCGAACCACGAAAAAAATCTCTGCTTGAATAATAACTTCATTGCGTTTCCCCTTTGCTCTTTCTTCTGTTTCCTTTGTTTCCTCTTCGATTATGACGGATAGGTTTCGGTATTCGAACGCGCCGTTATTTTGCCCCGCGTACATGCTGCGATACCACGCTGCCGAGCGGGCGCATGCGGATGTCGATGCTGCCGTCTGTACGGCGTGCGATCAGGG
>DJPG01000045.1:12598-30259 GCA_002439735.1 Firmicutes bacterium UBA6418
GCTTCATTTTTTCGTATGCTTTTTTCGTATGCCTCCTTGAATTCCCGCGGTGGCATATGGAAGAACGCCATGGCCTTGATGTCCGGCTTGTCCGCTTTCAGTGCATCGAGTCGCGCCATGCACCAGTCGGTCTGATCCTCGTGGATGCGGTTAAAGCCGCTGTAAAACCAGCCGCCCTCTCCGTACATATTGGAATCCAGCATAACCAGCGGCAGCAGGACGCTCATCGTTACCAGCAGCACGAGCAGCGCGGATAAGCCGAAGCCGATAAGGATCGTGCTGCGGATTTTTTCGCGTTGCCTTCAAGACCCTTGACCAGCTACACGCCGCCGCTTTCGCTTGACCCTTAAAGTGCCACGCGCTGACGCGCTGCACTTCTTGGCGTGAGACCCGCCTCGCTTCTGTCTTCGCAATGGTTCGCCAGTCAGCGGGCTAGGACTACAAATCGCAGTGCCAAGGATATTGTACGACTTGCTCCTGGCCGGCTAAAGCCTGGGAGCAAAAGCACAAGGTCTGTTTTGCCATGCAAACTTCGCTGTCGCTCGTTTCCATGGAACAGAACCATTGTATCAAATTACGGGCAGGGATGCCAGTGTTTCGACGGAAATTTCATCTTCCTATTTCTCAAAAAAGCGCAAAAAGATGTAACCGCAGCTCGGTTGGCTCTGAAATTTGCGGAAAATCATATGAGTCTCCTGGGATCAGATCCGTGGAGACTCTCGAACTTTCGGGCAGCCGAACTTTCTCGCACTTGGTCCGGGCTTCTAAAGCTTTTGCGCGAGGCAGGTCTTAAGGTCGTCTTCGGCATTGCTGATCAGGCGCAGGTCGAACGTATCGACCAGATATTGCAGAACGTTCGGGCTCAGGAACGCCGGTAAGGTCGGACCCAGATAAATGCCCTTGATGCCCAGACTGAGGAGCGCCAGCAGCACGGCGACCGCCTTTTGTTCGTACCAGGAAAGGATCAGCGATAGCGGCAGGCTGTTGACATCCGTGCCAAAGGCGTCGGCCAGTGCTTCCGCGATGCGCACCGCCGAATACGTGTCATTGCATTGTCCCACATCCAAAAGGCGCGGCAGACCCGCGGTTTCGCCGAAGTCCAGCTTATTGAAGCGATATTTGCCGCAGGCCAGCGTCAGGATCAGGCAATCCTGCGGAACCATTTTGGCGAATTCCGTATAATAATTACGTCCCGGTCTTGCCCCGTCGCAGCCGCCGATCAGGAAAAAATGCCGGATCTTGCCGTCTTTCACCGCTTCCACGATTGCTCCGGCATTTGCCAGCGTCGCATGATGGCCGAAGCCGACGAGAATCTCCTCCTGCTCGTGGTCTTCCGGATAGCCGCCGAGCTCCAGCGCTTTTTGGATGATCGGTGAAAAGTCCTTCTCCCCGTTTTCCTTTTTCTCAATGAACCGCACGCCGTCCCAGCCGACCACATTGGTGCTGAAGATCCGATCCTTATAGCTTTCCCTCGGCCGCATCAGACAGTTTGTGGTCATCAGAATACAGCCCGGCAGATCGTCGAATTGCTTCTGCTGATCCTGCCACGCGCCGCCGAAGTTGCCTGCCAGATGCGTGTATTTTTTCAGACCGTCGTAGCCGTGCGCCGGCAGCATTTCGCCGTGCGTGTAGACGTGGATCCCTTTTCCCTGCGTCTGCGCGAGCAGCATTTCGAGATCTTTCAGGTCATGCCCGGAAACCACGATGAACGGTCCCTTTTTCAGATGAATCTTCACCTTATGCGGCGACGGGTCGCCGTAGGCTTCGGTGTTGGCCTCATCCAGCTTTTTCATCACATCCAACGCGATCTCTCCGGTACGCATGGTCAGGCGGATCAGGTCTTCCGCAGTCAGCGCGTCGTCGGTCAGAGCCGCCAGCGCCTCAAAGTAAAACATGTCCACCTGCTCGTTGCGGTATCCCAGTTCTCCGGCCTGATGGCCGTAAGCACTGATTCCTTTGAGTCCGTACAAGATCGTCATGCGCAGCGAGCGAACGTCAGGATCGAGACCCTGCTCATACATGATCCCGGCAACCTCCGCAGCCCGCAGCATCTCCGCCTTTGTTTCCGGCAGGGAGAAAACAGCCTGTGCTGTTTTTGGTTCGGCGATGCCGGCTTTCTTTCCGCGCTGTTGCAGCTCTTCCTTGATCTTCTGCGACTGTTTCAGCAGATCGACGTGTACCTCCGCGTCAAAATTGACATTCGTCAGCGTGGTAAACAGACAATTTTCGACAAAACGCACGATCCGCTCGTCGATTTTTTCTCCGCGCTCCGCAAGCGCCCGTGCGTAGACACTGATGCCTTTCAGCTGGTACAGCAGCAGATCCTGCAGATTCGCGACCTCCGCGGTCTTGCCGCAGACGCCCTGCTTGGTGCAGCCCTTGCCGCCTGCCGTCTGCTCGCATTGGTAGCAGAACATCTCGTACCCCAAATCCATGTGATTGCTCATACTCTTTCCATCCTTTTTTGCATTTGCGGCTACAGCGCACGGATGTTCCGCCGCCATGCCGTCTCGATGGTTAGTCTTTGCAATTTCGGAAGAAAATATGTCTGCGGTCCTTTATTCTTTGCTTTTTATCCCGTGGCTTTTGAGAAATCTGCGGTACAGCGCCGCCCCGAGAAGGCTCGTTAAGATTTCTGTGACCGGAAAGGTCAGCCAGAAGAACTGCAGCCCGAACCGGGAAAACAGAAAGCCGAGCGGAACGAACAGTCCGAGGGTTCGTACAAGCGTCAGCATCGAACTTGCGCCCCCGCCCCCGATCGCCTGAAAGAATACCGGAAAGGTTAGCGACGTTACCATCGGCAGGAAGCTCGTCCCAATGATGCGAAAGCCGATCCGCCCGATGGCGATCACGGCCTGGTCTTTGGTAAAGACACGCAGCATCGGTCCGGGGATCAGGACAAAGCACAGCACGCCGACCATCATCAGCGCCATACCGAAGATAACGGCTGTTTTCAAGGTTTTCCTGCACCGATCCAGCTGTTTTGCGGCGTAATTGTAGCTGATGACCGGGACGATACAGGTCTGCATCGCCCCCAGCGGAATGAAAAAAAACGTCTGCCACTTGTAGTAGAGTCCCAGTGCAGTCACCGCTTGATCGGAAAAGGTCGCCAGAATCAGGTTAAGCCCCAATATGTAAAAGGTATAGGCCGACTGCATTAAAATGTTCGGGATCCCGAGTTGAAAGATCAGCCGGATCCGGCGCTTCCAGACGGCTCTTTCCGGCGGCCTGCGCAGCGCTTTTTTCATCACGATCAGCGCCGCGGCAATCTGCCCGACAACGGTTGCGATCGCTGCACCCGCAATCTCCAGTCTCGGCAGTCCGAACAGGCCGAAGATCAGCAGCGGATCCAGGACGATATTCGTCAGCGCACCGACGATCTGTGCCAGCATCGGCGTTTTCATGTTGCCGCCTGCCTGCAGGATCTTGGTCCAGATGCTTTCCAGAAATAGACCGAAGCTGCATACGCAGACAATCCTTCCGTAAGTGATCACATCCGCGATCACGATTTCCGATTCCGTGGACATCCTTGCGTATGCCGGCATGATCAACCAGCAGACGACGGCAAACACTAGCCACATGCCTGCGCCCAGCAGCGTACCGATACCGGCAAATTCATCCGCGGTCTGATACTTACCGGCGCCGAATTGGGAGGCCATTGCGGTGTTGATCCCCACCCCGGTCCCGACAGCCATGGCGATCATCAACAGCTGTATCGGGTAAATGATCGACAGTGCGGTCAGACCGCTTTCCGAGCATTGCCCCACGAACAGACTGTCGACGATATTGTAAAGTGCTTGGATCAGCTGCGCCAGCATCACAGGCGGCGCCAGCTGCAGCAAGATCTTACTGATCTTTTCACTGCCAAAAAATTCGGATGTCTCCATTCTCTTTCGCCTCACATTTGTATTTTTCGTTCCGTTCTTTTCCGTGCTCGCACGCCGGTGAACCCTTGACCGTCTACGGCTGCAAGGTTTCCAGTTCGGTGCAGAGTTTCTCGACCGCCGTCAGGTCATCTCGCTGAAAAGCGGCGGTGATGCTGGTCTCCAGCTCCTGTTTTTTGCGGTCGATCTCCAGATAAGTGACATCAAAATATCGATCATATACCATTTTGCGGAAGTTCCGGCTGCGAATCCTCCTTATGGTATTTTCATCCGCAAAAAGGATGTAGTCGGCGCAGTCGGCGGCCAGATAAAAATCATGCGTCACCATCAGGATCGTTCCCCGGTAAGCGTTGATCGCTTTCTCAAGAGCGGTCTGCGCCGCCAGATCCAGATGGTTGGTCGGTTCATCCAAAAGCAGCAGGGCGGCGCCGCTACGAGAAAGGATCGCCAGCTGCAGTAGGTTCTGTTCGCCGCCGGAAAGCCGGCTTACGTTCTGCTCCAGACAAGCCGTCGGCAGCGTATAGGCCGTGAGGCAGGCTTGCATTTCGGCTCTGGTTTTCAATCCTGCATCCCGCAGGATCTCCGCAACGGTCTTTTCTCCGTTCTCCGCGCCGACCTCCGGCTGCGGCAGCCACGCAAACGACGTATCCGGGTCGATCCGGATCGCCGGGTCTTCCTGCCGGATGATATCCCGGATGAGCGTCGTCTTGCCGGTGCCGTTGGCTCCGATCAGAGCGACCTTTTCTCCCTCTTTGATCTCAAAATTGACATCCCGCAGCAAATGCTCGTCAAATTTCACTTCGTAATCCGTCACCCGCAGCACGACACGCGGCTCGGATGACGGCCGTGCGCAGTCCTCGCTCGCATTTCGCCCGACCGCAGCGGACTGCGCCGCGGGCGCCGCCGGTGCTGCCGGTTCCGAGGCTTGCGCGGCGCGTAATGCCGCGCCGGGCAGGGTGATCTGCGGCTCCCGTACTTCGATGAACGGCGCCTTGATCTGCCGCTTAAGCAGTCTTTCCAGCTGCGATTGCTTGGCATTGACCACTTGCCCGATGGTCGGATTGACCATCAGCGTCGCACGTTTGCGCAGAAGTTCTACCATTTGCTCCGTGCGCGCAATCTCTTCCTGCTCTTCGATATACTGCAGGCGCAGGTTCAGTTTTTCCCGCAGGATCGCGCAGCGATAGGCCGCGTAGGAGCCGTCAAATTCCTGCAGATCGCCGTTTTCCAGATGCAGGATCTGATCAAAGCAATGGTTCAGCAGGTAGCGGTTATGGGTAACGGCCAGCAGCGTGCCGCGATAAGCGTTGATCAGCCCGCAGAGCCCGTTCAGATTTTCAAAATCCAAAAAAACATCCGGCTCATCCAGCACCAAAAAGTTCGGTGCCAAGAGCATTTCCCGCAGGATCTGCAGCAGCTTGTATTCTCCGCCGCTGACTTCTGAAAGTCTTGTTTCTTCCAGATCACTCATCCCCGCAATATACAGCTGCCGACGGATGACGCTTTCGTAATGATCCGCGTCCATCGCCTCGCTCTGATCCAGCAGAGCCTGATAGCGGGCAAACAGCTGCTCCATCTGCGCTTCGTCGATCTCCGGCGCCGCCATTTCGTCGCAGACCGCGGTGATCTGCGCATTCATGTCGGTAAAACGCTGCGCGAGATAGTCGAACACGGTACAATCCTGCGCCTTGTCCCGCACGCTGAATTGGCTGGCGTAACCGATGCGGCAGTTTTCGTCCAGCAGAATCCTGCCGTCAAACCAGTACTTTCCCGGGTGCAGCAGCATCTCCACAAGGGTTGATTTGCCGCATCCGTTGCTTCCAATCAGCGCGCAATGCCGTCCGGTCTCTATGGTAAATGAAATCTCGTTGTATAAGTCTTTGTCCGGAAAACCGTAGGATAGTTTTTCGACCTGGATCATGTCAGTCCCTCTTTCTTATCTCACATGCTAAATGATTTCCTTGTTAAAATGGCCCCGCGTATCACTCTCCTTACGGAACAGGGACTTCGGCTCCCGCCCGCTGAGCTTGCGCTGCGCGGCGCGGACGATGCGCGTCACTTCTTCCGCGCTCTCGGTCGTAAAGTTCAGGCGGAACGCCTCTACGCCCTGAACGGACGGCATCTCATCCAGCAGGTTGAGGATCTTGCCGTTGAGGATGGTCGTCGTGCAGTCCGGGTGGGAAAGGATCGGAAAGGTTCCGTATTCGTCTTTCAGCTCATAGACCTTCGTCTTACAGAGTCCGCACTGCTCCATCTTTTTGAGCGGGCAGTATTTGGTGAAGATCAGCGGCGCGCGTCCGTAAACGATCATCTCCAGCGCCGGCACTGCGCCGTATGCGCGGCGGTAAGCCTCGATCAGCGCTGCGATCTGCCTGCGGTTCAGCTCGTAGGACAGGGTCACGCGTTTTGCGCCCAGTTCCAGCAGTCTGCGGCAGGCGATCGAGTTGACCACATTGAAAGAATAATCCGTCACGAACGGATTGCGGTCTTTATAGTAATACAGGCCGCCGTATCCGCCGAGCAGGAGTTCTCCGTCCCGCTCCTCATAGTTTGCCTGGTTCCTGCGGACGATATTCTCAAAATAGATCCGCGAGATTCCGGCATTCCGGCAGGCGTCGTATTGCTCCTTTGTGACGACAGACGCCGTCAGAAACGGTTCCGGATCCTCTGCCTGCGCGCGAGCTGGGGTCTGCGCGCGCCCTGCTTCTGCCGGTGCGCAGTCCGCCATCGGCACCGTATCCGTTTTCGCCCGCTCCGAAAGCCCTGCGCCTACAAGCACGCGGCGCGGCTTGCTGTTCAGTTTTTCTTCATAGAGCCGTTCGACGATCGTGCGGCGTGCCTGGTTGAGCAGCTTGACCGGGATGAAAGCCCCGCACTCTTCAAACACAAGCTCCTGCAAGGTAAACACCGTGTCATGGAGCTTTGCCAGCTGTTTTTTTACTTGCTCGGCGGTGGTCGGCCGGTTTTGCGCCGCTTCCAGGATCTCCTCGCTTGTATAGCCGCAGCGCACGCCCAGACCCTCGGCCTCAACGGTCAGCGCCGCGCCGGGATAGGCGTGCACCCAAAGCCGCAGCGGAAAGCGCCGGAATTCCTGTTCCATACTCTTTTCCAGTTCCTGATAGAACTGATAGTCCTTGGTCTTGTAGACCGGATCACCTTTGGACAATTTTTCCTTGATGCGGATGAAGCAGCTGCGCTCCGCCTGATTGATCAGATTGCCGTCCCGATTGTACAGCTTGACTACGGAAAGGTTGACATCTTCTCCGTTATGGTCAATGCGGATGATATCGTTCTGTTTTAGAGCGTCATGCAGACGGATCTCGTACATGCCTTTATATGCACCGGCAACGCTGCCGATCGCGTAGCCGAAATTGTTCGGTTTTTGAATATTCGTCAGATCCTTGGGATCCTCGTGGAAAAGATAGCCTTTGGTAAAGGTTCGATTGAAGGTCTTTTTCAGATCATCCCTATCTTCTTCTGTCGCATGTCCGTCGAGGGCGGCGCGGTACCTTGCCGTCACATTCGCCACATAGGCCGGTTCTTTCATGCGTCCCTCGATCTTGAGAGAGTCCAGGGCTTTGAGGTCTTCGATATAGTCGATGGTGTTCAGATCCTTGGTCGACAGCAGATAACTCGTCCCCAGGGATCTGCCGTTTGTCTTGTCGATCAGCTCATAAGGCTTGCGGCAGGATCCGACGCATCTGCCCCGGTTGCCGCTGCGGTAGCCGATCAGTCCGGACATCAGACAGTTGCCGGAATAGGATACGCAGAGCGCTCCGTGTACAAAGATCTCCAGCGGGATCTTCGCGATCCGGCGGATCTCTTTCGCCTTTTCGATCGTCACCTCACGCGCCAGCACGACACGCTTCGCGCCGAGTTCTTTCCAGAGAAGCGTGCCCTCCAGATCGTCGATCCCCATCTGTGTGGAGCAGTGCGCTTCCATATCCGGGAAGCGCCGGATGATCTCCTCAAATACCGCCATATCCTGCACGATGACGCCGTCGACGCCGATCGCGTTGAGAAAAGCCAGCTGCTCCCGCATGGCCGCAAGTTCTTCTTCAAAAACGATGGTGTTCATCGTCACATAAACCTTTACTTCCCGCAGGTGCGCATAGCGGATCGCCTCCGCAAGCGTGGTTTCGTCAAAATTGCAGGAATATGCTCGCGCGCCGAATTTCTGCATGCCGAGATAGACCGCGTCGCAGCCGTTTGTGACCGCCGCTTTCAGCGCCTCCATATTTCCGGCCGGAGCCAGCAGTTCTGTCATGGTTTCCTCCTGTTATTCTGTCATTTTTCTGCTTGTCCGCAGAATCTTTGCATAGGATCCATCGAATCCATAGGATCCTCCTATATATTTCGGATGGCTTCCGCAAGCGCGGCGGCGTCGTTGATCTGATTGATCTTGCCGCGAAATGCCGCCGCGCCCGGCAGACCCTTCAGATACCAGCCAACGTGCTTACGCATCTCTCGTACTGCGGTATATTCACCTTTCAGCGCGCAGACATCGTCGAAATGCCGCAGCATCATGCGGATCTTCTCCTGTTTATCCGGCAGCTTCGGTGCCGTCGCTTCCCCTTGCATCGCTGCCTGCGCATCCGAGGCTGCGCGGCCGCCTGTGCCGCAAGCAGAATCAAACTCGCCGTGCTCCCATGCCCATGCGAGCTGTTCAAAGATCCAGGGGTTTCCCAGTGCTCCGCGTCCGATCATCACAAGATCGCAGCCCGTTTCCTGCATCATGCGACGAGCCGAGGCGATGTCCGTGACATCGCCGTTGCCGATCACCGGAATGGATACTGCCTGTTTCACATCGGCGATCACCGTCCAGTCGGCACTCCCGCTGTAAAACTGCTCCCGGGTTCTGCCGTGCACCGCCACTGCAGCCGCTCCCGCGGCTTCGATCGCGCGCGCCACCTCGACGGCGTTCTTTTCGGCATCGTTCCAGCCGGCGCGGATCTTCACCGTGACCGGTTTCTCGCTCGCCTCCACAGCAGCATGGACAACCTCGTACGCCAGCTCCGGCTTGCGCATCAGCGCGCTACCTTCTTCATTGCGCACGATCTTGGGCACCGGGCAGCCCATATTGATGTCCAGCAGAACATGGGGCCGCCGGTTCAGCATCCGCACCGCTTCCGCGACGATCTCCGGCTCATGTCCGAAGATCTGATAAGAGACCGGAGCCTCGCCCGGCAGGATATCCAGCAGCTTGTCCGTATTCTTGTCTTTATACCAGAGCCCCTTGGCGCTGACCATTTCGGAATAGACCATGGCAGCGCTCATTTCGCCGCAGATGCGGCGAAACGGGGCATCGGTGATGCCCGCAAGGGGCGCCAGAATAAAGGGATTTTTTAATTGTACGTTTCCGATCTTGCAATCTCGTTTCATTTCGCGCCCTCCCGGCACAGTTCTGAAAAAAATCCGCCGGTTTTCACAGCGGATTTTGTTTTTGCTCTATTTTTTCTGTTTTCCTTACGCACGCTCTGCACGCATTTGCACATAGCGAACTACTTCGCCGCATTCTCCATTCTGCGCAGTGCCAGCGCGATGGTCAGGCCCGGGATCACACGGTTGCCGGTGATCTCCGCGCCGAGGATCTCGTTGATCTTTTTCAGACGATACTGCACGGTGTTCGTATGGATTCCCATGAACTCCGACGTCTTGCCGCTGTTCATGCCGGCATCCAGTACAAAGGTCTCCAGCGTTTCCAAAAGCTGTTTGGATTTGTTGTCGCCTTCTCTGCGGAACGGTTCCAGAAGATCCATATAGTTCTTTTTGAGGTAACCGCCCTGCACCTGGATGTTGATGCAGTTGCTGACCAGCGTCAGTTCATATTTGGTAAAAACGCGTTTATACGGGAAGATACTCTCCACGAACGACCAAGTCTCACCGATCAGGCGGAAGCCGTCGCCTGCGCCCTCGATCCCGTCGATGCCCGTCACATGGAAAATGCGGACGGTCTTGTTTTCCTTCAGCGCGTCGAAGAACCTCAGGCAGACTGCCTTTTCCTCGTTCTCCTCTTCATCCGCCAGCTTCGGTCCCTTGAGCAGGAGCGCATAGCTCTCGTTTTCCTCATTGATCTTGATGATATCCAAAAGTCCGTCGCTGACAAACTGATGGATGACTTCCTCCGCATGGTGATCTTCGATCCCTTTCGCGTAAAAGACGGAAATGATATCGGACAGCTTCACTCCAGCCTCTTCCCGGATGGAATAAGCCAGACTCTTGTTGCCGCGCATCAGTGCCTTGACCAGCTCGGCCTTGGCGTCACGCTCCGGCGTATACTTCCACATACCCATCGCCAGTTCGATGATCTCGGCGAGCTTGGTCATCTCGCCGGACGAATAGTTGTCATCATTGTCAACGATGAACAGGTAATATTTTTCGTTGTTGATATGCACCAGACCCCAGTAGGTCAGAACGCCGTCGATCTCAATCAGGCTGTAGATGTTGCTCAGGTTCAGCGCCGCTTCCTTCCCGCGGCGGATGGCTTCGTTGATCGTTGTCTGATGTCTGGTCTCGATGGCAAAGATCGGATTGAAATCTTCGCTCAGGAGCACAACCTGAAAATCATTGTTGATTGCAGCTTCACGGAGCGCCTGCTGGAAGTTCGCGTGTTTTTCAAAGTTGAGCAGATGGAAAATCGTATTGTTGATCAGGCTGTTCTTAAAATTATTTCCGTACAGCACATGCTCCATGACCTCCGCGATGATCTGCGAATAGTCCATATTTTCTCCGTCGACCATGATAATCAGCGGAACACCGGCTTCGTCTGCCGCGCGTGTAACTTCCTTATCAACCGGTCTGGTTGTCTGCTCTCTGCGAAAAACCACGATCGCCGCGACACCTGTCTTCGCAAGTTCACGGATCGTTTCCTGCTGCATCTTCACGTCGCTCTTCATTCCCGCGAAGGAAGTCAGCACCATGTTGCCGCTACTACCGCTACATTTGACCGCTTCCTCCGGCGAGGACGCGTCCATAACGGAAACCGCTTTCACCCGGTTGTCCATGTTTCGTTCTCCCGCGACTACGATACATTTCCGGAAGGATTCCAGCTGCAGACAATCCTTAACGCTTACCTTCATCTTCTCCCTCATCTTCTTTCTGAGGTGCCTCAGCTACCTGAGACGCCTCCTCTTTCTGCGCATCATCGTCCTGCATGTAATCAGAATCATACTTTTTCAACTCTTCCAGAAGACGTTCTTCCTCTTCCTTGCGGAGCTGTTCTGCCTCTGCAGCTTCCTTTTCGTTCTGCGCTTTCTTCGCTTCATCCGCCTTCTCAACGCTTTGCTTCAGATCTTCTGCGGTAATCCTGCCGGTATAAAGATCTTCAAATTGCTGACCGTCGATGGTCTCCACCAGAAGCAGCGCTTTGGCAATGCGCTCCAAGGTCTCGTCCTGATCCATCAGAATCTTCGTTGCTTCATCGTACGCTTCGTCGATGATCCGCTTGATCTCGTCATCAATTTCCTGTGCGGTATGTTCAGAATAGTTTTTGTGTGCCGTAAAATCGTTGCCGAGGAAAACCTCTTCCTGCCCGCCGTAGCTCACGGCACCGAGTTTTTCGCTGAAGCCGTACTTGGTCACCATTTCCCTTGCGGTAGAGGTTGCCTGCTTGATATCGCCGGACGCGCCAATCGAAATGTCGTCCAGCTTCAGTTTTTCGGCCACCCGTCCGCCCATGCAGGATACAATGTAGTTATACATCGAACCCTTGGTATCGAACATCTTGTCATCCTCAGGCAGATACATGGTATATCCACCGGCTCTCCCTCTCGGAATGATCGTGACTTCGTGGATCGGCATATGCTTCGGCAGGGTTCTCGCCACGATAGCGTGACCTGCTTCGTGATAAGCCGTGAGTTTCTTCTCTTCTTCGGAAACAACACGGGACTTCTTTGCCGGTCCCATCTGTACCTTGCGGATAGCTTCCTCGATCTCTTCCATGCGGATGAATCTTCCGTTTCGGCGAGCCGTGATCAGTGCTGCTTCGTTGAGGATATTTTCAAGGTCGGCAGGTGTGGAGCCCATGGTTCTTCTTGCCAGTACCTTCGGTGTTACGTCATCTGCCAGCGGTTTGTTCTTGGCATGTACCTTGATGATCTCCTCACGACCCTTGACATCCGGAAGACCGATCACGATCTGCCGGTCAAATCTGCCCGGTCTGAGCAAGGCCGGATCCAGAACGTCCGGACGGTTGGTCGCCGCCAGGATGATGATGCCGGAGTTCTCCGCGAAGCCATCCATTTCAACCAGCAACTGGTTCAAGGTTTGTTCCCGTTCATCGTGACCACCGCCGATGCCCGCGCCGCGCTTACGGCCGACTGCATCGATTTCGTCGATGAACACGATACACGGCGCGTTCTTTTTGGCCTGATCAAACAGGTCTCTGACACGAGAGGCGCCGACGCCGACGAACATTTCCACGAAGTCGGAACCGCTGATCGTAAAGAACGGCACGCCGGCTTCGCCGGCTGTCGCCTTGGAGATGTAGGTCTTACCGGTTCCCGGAGGGCCTACCAGCAGAATGCCTTTGGGGATTCTCGCCCCGAGTTCCTTGTATTTTTTCGGTGCTTTGAGGAAGTCCACGACTTCTTCCAGCTCCTGCTTTTCTTCCTCCAGTCCGGCGACATCGTCAAAGGTCACTTTTTTGTCGCCCTTGACCATCTTGGCTCTGGACTTTCCGAACTGGAACGCCTTACCGTTGCCTCCCTGGTTCATCATAATGTAGAACAGGAAGATCAGCGCGCCGATCATCAGCAGATTCGGCAGCAGGCTCAAAAGGAACGATCCGGAATCCGGCTTCGGACTGGAAAATTCCTTCAGGGTTCCGTTCTGCATCTGTTCAAACAGATAGTTTTCTTCTAGCCAGTTGATCTCCAGGACGGATGGCGCGTAAGCGTAGTAATAGGTGTCTTTGCTGATCTGTCCGGTCAGCGTGGTATTTTCGATCTGGATCGCTTCGAACTTTTCCTGCTCGACCATCTGCGCAAATTTGGAAAAAGATATTTCTTTTACCGTCTGCTGACTGCCGTCCAGTCCTTTGTAGAACATAGCCACCAGTAGAACGACCAAAAACAGAATCAAATAGACGCTGACATTTTTTGCGAATTTTTTCACTTGTTTCCCCTTTCAAGATAGAATCTATATTTCATTTCTGCGTTTTTCTTGTTTTTTTGCGCTATCTTTCTAAGTGCGCTTTTGTATTTTATCACAAAATCCAGGGAATTTCAAGGATTATTATCGTTCCCTCTACTTGGATATCCACTTTTCTGTCCGCGCAAAATCTTCCTTTCTGTTTGAGCCGATCGGATCTGAAATTTTTTGACGGAAGAATCCACCAGACACTGTTTCCGTAGGCCAGTACCGGGATTTCATCGCGGTTACTCTTCGGTACTTTCTCATCGACAAAAAAATCCTGCAGTTTTTTTCTTCCGCCCGGAATCGTCAAAAAATCCCCATCCCGGCGAGTACGGATCTCCGGCATGGCGTCCTCCGGCAGATCGCCTGCACGAAAGGCTCCATGCAGCCCCAGTTTCCCGCTCTCCAGCATCTGCCGATACGCGGCGGTATCCGTTCGCCAAATCCGGAATTTCGGCTGCTCCGAAGCATCCGTTTCCGTCCGGCGGTCGAATTTGAGCTTTTCGTAAACTCTGACCGCGCGATATCCGTCCGCCAGTTCCGCTTCTGCGGACGGGCTTTCGGAAAGGCGAATCTTTTCGATTGCCGCAAGCTGTGCGCTGCTGAAATTTTCCTCCATGCCGATGCTGCTCAGCGCTTTCTGATAGACGCGCGCGCGGATCGCCGGGTGCATCGCTTCTAAGCGATCCAGGCTGAGGTAAAGCGCTTTGGACGGTTCCGTCGACCGCGCGATATCCGTCCGCTCGGTTTCTCCTGCAAAGGCATAGGTTTTTTCTTCTCGCACTGCTTCATCGGATATCAGCGCGTCTTGAAACGCCTGCTCGGTCTGCTGCCAGAGATAGTCTTTGTCGGTCTTTGCGATGTTTCCCAGCCGGTTTAAGGCCGCCAGGATATTTTCGTTATAGTGTTCCGCCAGATACGGCAACAACTGCAGGCGGATTTTATTGCGTGTGTAGACGGCTTCTGTGTTCGTATGGTCGATGCGCGCCGTAAGCTGACGCTGCGCGAGGTACTGCTCGATCGCATCCCGCGGCGTCTCCAGCAGCGGCCGGATGACCGCGATCTTCACATTGCGCGCCGCGCCGGCTGTCTCCAGGAAACTTTCGACTTCCGCGGTTTCGACATGGATCTTCTCATATCGTTTTTTTGCGATCCCTGCCAGACCGTCGGTTCCGGTTCCGCGCAGAATGCGAAACAGGATTGTTTCGGCCTGGTCGTTGGCGTTCTGTGCAACCGCGATCGCGATCCGCTCTGCTGCCACGCCTTTGGCGAGCAGCCCCGCGGCAACCCTGCCGAACGCCTCGTAACGTGCTTTGCGTCCCGCTTCTTCGGAGGTCAGCCCTTCTTTTTCGGCGATCGCGGCACAGTCGTACACAAAACTGGTGCATGGCCAGCCGCGCTGCCTACAGAACTGTTCGGCAAAAGCCTGATCTTCCTCTGCCGCACCCGGTCGAAAGCGATGGTTGACATGAACCGGATATAGCCGAAGCTCCATCGGTTCCGCCAGACGGCAAAGTATGTCAAAAAGGCACATCGAATCCGGACCTCCGGAGAAGCCGATCACAATGTGCATTCCGTTTTTTATTAGTTCTTCTTTTTTGATCTGTTCTCTGACACGGATAAATGTCCGTGCCGCATCCACTGTCATCATGAATTCCTTTCGCCTTTGCTTCCGGCACTCGCTTCGCACATGCTTTGCAATCAGCTCCGGCTTCCATACACATCTTGCGGTTTTCTCCGCGTTTCTCACAAAGCTGCGTTCGTTCGGTGCGCCGCCGATCCCTGTTATGAACAAGTATACCATATTTTCCGGCTTTCAGCAAAGTTTATCTGCAGCTTTCTTGATTTTCAGGGATTCCTAGCATTTCACCGCGACGCGGAGCAATCCGCAGCGATCCGCAAAGATCCTTGAACTTTCACAGCGGTTTTGATCGATTCGGTTTTGATAGATTCTCCACAATCCTCAAGCTTTTTTGCCTGCCGGTCTGTTTTCGACGATCGAGACCAGTACGGTCAAATCATCGCATTCCCGGCAGGCATATCGCTGCTGCGCCTCCTGCAGGATCTGCTGTGCCAGTCGGCGCGGGGTGAGGTTTGCGACCGTTTCACGCTCTGTCTTTTGCAAAAGCTCTTGCAGCCAGTCGGCTTCCGGATCTTCTCGATCCGCTTCTGTAATCCCATCCGAGACCATGACGATGAGGTCGCCTGCTTTGAGCGGCGTCGTCCGATGGGTCAGTCGCAATGTCGGCACGATTCCGATCGGCAACGCGGCCTGCTCAATTTTTTTTACGTGCCCGCCGCGGACTAAAAAAGAAGACGCAGCCCCCATTTTATAAAACTTTACCTGTCCGTGCTGCCGATCCAAAAGTGCAAGATCCATCGTGGCAAACCTGTCCGGTCGGATCATAAAGCGATTGACCTCCTTGATCGCGTGCGCAGGCGCCATGCCTTTCTTGAGATTCCTCCGCAGACGTCGTACCAACCGCCTGCTTTCCGCTGCCGCCTGCTCGCCTTTTCCCATGCCATCCGAAAGGATCAGCGCAAATCTTCCATCCGGCAGTTCGCACGACAGCGCTATATCTCCGTTAATCTCCTGTGCCGCTGCCGATGCATAGCCGATCCGGATCCGCAAAGGCACTTCCGGCATTGCCTTTGTCTTTGTCTCCGCCATCTTTGTTTTCGATATCTTTGTTTCCTGCATCGCAATCCTCCTTGCTCGCCTGCTCAGACTTTCTGTCCCTTGATTCTACCACACGATCTGCCCGAATCCTGTCGAAACGTGTCCGACTAACCCGCGCATTTGCGTTTTTGTTTTGGCAGCCGCATCGGTCGATTGGATTTGACCGGCGGTCGGCATTACGCAAAGGCATCTGCCTCCTAACCGCTTCTTCCAAATTTTTCTTATTCTTCTAAACACGCATCGTGTACGCTCTTATCCACCCGTTCTTGACAGTTTCCCGGTTTTTCTGTATGATACAGCTAAACACCAGGGAAAGGACTTCGGTATCATACCATGGAAAGCACAAATTTTATTTACCTGTTAGAGTGTGCCGACGGTAGTTTTTACTGCGGATGGACCAAGGATCTGGCTAAGCGAGTGATGACCCATCAGGCAGGCAAGGGCGGCAAATATACACGCAGTCATCTGCCGGTACGGCTGGTCTATTACGAAACAGCCCCAAGCAAAGAGGCCGCCTTGCGCCGAGAAGCGGCCATCAAGAAGCTGACGCACGCGCAGAAGCTGCAGCTGATCGCAGCGCAACCAGACCCGCATGCCATGCCGTTTGGTCAAGCATAGTTCCAAAGTTCACTGCGCCGTCACCGGAGGCCCTTGTGATGTGAGCTTCTCACAAGCCATGCTCCGATCGGTTTCTCCGCCAAGGTCATGCTGCCACAGCGAAAAAATCCGACCGTAAGCAAAAGCACAGCGCAGCAAAGCTCTCTGTGATTTTGTTTGACTTCCTAAGCGCAGTCATGTAATATAGAAGTGCAATAAGGCAAAAGTGCCCCGAAAGAAACCTGCGATTTCTCTGTGCGGATGGCGCTCATGGATGAGCGCCGCGTCGCAAGGTGTTTTTGTCGTTATTCCGAAAAGATCGTACAGCGATATTTCCTACATAACTAGAAAGGTTGTCAGAACATGGAAACAATTTACTACATCGACAGTGAGAACGTCGGGGATTCCTGGCTTGAGCTTTTAGATACGCTCGAGCATACGGAAAACAGGCTCATTGTATTCTATACCAAACACTCTCCCCGCATGACTTATCCACAGACCGTTCAACTGCTGGGCGCCACGAACAAGCCGGAATTTATCGAATGCCAAGAAGGCAGTAATGCGTTGGACTTTCAATTAGTATCCTATTTAGGCTACGAACTCTGTGCCGACCGGACGAAGGAAATGATCATCGTCTCCAAGGATACCGGCTTTGATGCGGTAGTCCGCTTTTGGCAAAAACGCGGTATGCAGGTCAAACGAGTTTCTTCCCCAAATCATTTGCACACCCAGCACGTCGCACTCAAAACACCTTCCGCTACCGCTGCGATGCCGACCGATCCGAAAGCCGACGCTGATCATGAGATCGATTCCGCTGAGGATACGGCGAAAAAGGAGCTTCGGGATGATGAGATCAGTACGATTCTCAATTGCACCGGAAAAAAGCATTTGGAAACCATTCATCGCGCGCTGGTCGGCTTTTTGGGGGATAAGCAGGGTACCAATCTGTATCTGCACCTAAAGGCCGAGAAATTTGCTTTCCCCGCATTCCAGTGGGAAAAAGAAGAAAAAATGAAGAACTTCATCGCACTGATTCTGGAGCATTCCGCTCTTGCAACGGAAGATTATCCTGCTTCCATCACGGGTTTTATCGCCCAAAATGTCGTGAGCAAAAAAAATGTCATGTCAAATAAGTTAAATCGTGCATACGGCGCCTGGGGGTCTCGCTTCCACGCAGTGTTCAAGCCGTTCTATAAAGTTCTGGCCGAGATCCGGCAGAAGTAACCCCCAAAAGTAAAATTTTCTGCTTTTTACAAGTTCACAAGAAAAAAGAGGCTGCCGCATGGCGCTAAGCTTCAAGCTTTTTACGCTGTGTAGCAGCCTTTTGTTATTCCGGGAATATCGTTCCGATATTTCCGGAATAAC
>DJPG01000045.1:30274-31526 GCA_002439735.1 Firmicutes bacterium UBA6418
CTACCGCTAAAAATCTGATCGGCAAAGCCGACTTTCTTACATCTTATTCTTCCCCCGCGAGATAACTCCTCCTCCAGCATCTTAGCACAGAACATCATTTTGAAGCCCCCTTCAATCCGTCTACATTTTTCACAAGTTCTTTTTCGATTGTACCCTCCCCCTATGTATCCCCTGCATATCGGCATGCAGGATCCGGCGCAGGGATTGCTGCAATTTTTTCAATCATAGCCTTCCTAATTGATACCAAGAATTTTTGTATATTTATTATCTGATTCGTTTAATAATTCTTTTGCGCTCTCTATATTTTTCTTTAAAAAACTTTTCACTTTTTGACGCGCAAGCCTTTTCAGGTCTAAAGGATTCCCTTTTGGCACTGCCGTTTTCCTTATATTTTGCAAGAATGCTGCAATTTCAATTCTCAGCAACAATCAAAAACTCAATATAATTGCTGTTATGTTCACTTTCAGCTTCAGCACATCGTTTGCAACTACAAACGATGACGCAAACATGATTAAGCAGGCTGCTGATTATGTAAAAGCGGGCTTACCGGAAGCTGTTCAGAAAGCATACAAAGCAGTTCTTTCTAACGGCGCAAACGATTACATCACTGAGGCTGCTTGGGAAGCTGCTTCCGCAGATATCGTTGAAGCATTAAGCGAAGCGATTAATGTTCAAAAGGATGGCTATCTTGCAGGAACAAACACACTTGCAACTGATTGGAACAAGTATGATTATGTCTATGCTGCATCTAAGCTTTATACTGGATATGATTACACTGCCTTAGCGGCCGAATTTGCTAAGGACAATGACGCATCTGCTGTAAAGGCAGCAAAAGCACAGTTCAAACTTGATCTTACAGATGCAATGGCTGTTTATGATAAAGTTGATTTAGCTGCTTTATATTCTAAAACAGAACCAACTACTGGAAAGACCTACTATGAACAGGCTGCAGATGCATTGGCTGCTAACAAAGAGGCATTAAATGACTTTTACTATGCAAAAGATGGCAGTGTGCAGCAGGTTGGCGACACTGTAAGTGCTGTCAAAAATGAAATTACTGCAGTTAAAGGCTGGATTAAAGAAGGCTATACGGGTACTTTCACGTTAATTGCTGTCAAAGCAGAAAACTATGAAGGAACTAACGTTGCTAAGTATTACTATGTTGAAGGAATCAAAACCATTGATTCCGCAAAAGTTGACGATGCGATCGATGCTGCAAAGACAGCTGCTATCAAAGCACAGGTTGCAAAAA
>DJPG01000018.1 GCA_002439735.1 Firmicutes bacterium UBA6418
CAGATCTTCAAGAACTCCTTAACAGGACTTCCTATCGGCGGCGGCAAGGGCGGTTCCGACTTCGACCCGAACGGCAAGAGCGATGCTGAAATCATGAGATTCTGCCAGGCATTCATGACAGAATTATACAGACATATCGGTCCGGACACAGACGTTCCCGCAGGTGACCTCGGTGTCGGCGCAAGAGAGATCGGTTACTTATTCGGTCAGTACAAGCGGATCAGAGACAGATTTGACGGCGGCGTTTTAACCGGCAAGGGTATCTCCTACGGCGGATGCCTCGGAAGAACCGAAGCGACAGGTTTCGGTATCGTTTGGTACGCAGAAGAAATGCTCAAAGCAAACGGCGAAGACATTAAGGGCAAGACCGTTGCGATCTCCGGTTTCGGCAACGTATCCTGGGGTACTGCATGGAAACTGCAGCAGTTAGGTGCGAAGTTAGTGACCATCTCCGGCCCGGATGGATACATCTACGATCCGGATGGAATCAACACAGACGAAAAGCTGAACACGATGCTGGAGCTCAGAGCATCCGGCAAGAATGTCTGCGCACCTTATGTTGAAAAATTCCCGAATGCAAAATTCGTTGCGGGAAAGAAACCTTGGGAGGTGAAAGCTGACCTCTACATCCCTTGCGCAACCCAGAATGAAGTACATATGGAAGACGCAAAGGCGATCGTTGCAAGCGGCGCGAAGTTCTACTGCGAAGGCTCCAACATGCCGACCACAAACGAAGCTCTGGCATACTTACAGGACAACGGCATCATCGTCGGACCGGCTAAGGCTGCAAACGCAGGCGGCGTAGCAACTTCCTGCATCGAAATGGGTCAGAACGCAGGTCACACCGTATTCCAGCACCAGGATGTATATGATCAGTTACACCAGATCATGATCAACATCCACAAGGCTTGCAAAGAAGCTTCCGAAAAATACTACGGCACTTATGACTTAGTAAAGGGTGCAAACATCGCAGGTTTTGAAAAGGTTGCGGATGCTATGATGGCACAGGGTTTAGTATAAACCGAACGCACAATCCAAAATGAACAAGCTCCGTCGGCATATGCCGACGGAGCTTGTTATATGTGGGGAGGGGAGACTGCCCGGTTCTTTGCGGAGATCCTCGCAAACACGCAAAACATCCTCAGTCTTCCAACGGATTCTGGCGGAAGCCGTCCATCAACGCATCATTTTCCATGACAAACGGGCGTGTCGTATCCTGTCCCCAGGCGGTATCGTACTTTTCCATCAGATAATCGCTCAGTTCTGTCCGGTTTTGAAATTTTAACAGGCGATATGGCTCCTGAAACGCAACCTTTTCGAAGAAATACAGCGTATCATCCTCAGCCGGAAGTAATACACCAGCGTGCCCAATCGAAAGAGTGTTATCCGTGTCGGAAAACTTATCATGAAATACGACACAGATCAGATGCGCCTTGCTGCTTGCGAACGTAATTCCGCGGGAGTTCCAGCCTTTTTGCAGCGCCTGTACCTGATCCTCGGTTCTGGTGCTGTCTGCCGCGTCAATCGGCGCAAACAAGGCGCAGAATTTGGAAGTACCGTCACCAAAAAGGACTGTCGGATCCGCTGCGATCGTCGCAAGATCCGTAAAAAGCAGATCTTCGCCCTGCGTTTCCGGTTGATCTGCCCCCACCGTCAAGAAATTGCCCAGTAGGCTATATACCGTGATGCGACAGTTATACCCCGCGAAGCTTCCGTTTTTTTCCGTCCATGCATCCTGCATATCATAAACATCATATTTTGTTTCAGTCGGTGCTGCACTTTCAAAGCCGTCGGTTAGCCATGTGGATTTCACACTGGCGTTGAACTGCTCGATCCGTTTCAAAAGTGCCTGTACGCGCGCCTGCTCTATACCATCCTCTGTCAAGAGTGTTACGAGCAGGTCACGGGAATCTTGATCGGTCAGATTCGAGTATTCCACGGTTTGCAGCGCCGGCTGCTGCAGATCATTTTTTTCTTGCTGTCCGCATCCGAACAAGACTCCTGACACCGCAAGAACCATGAGCAGACACAAAAACCACCAGACTCTCTGTTTTTTCCTTTTGAAGTTTTTCTCTTTCATAAATCCCCCTAATTTTTGTATTCAGTGACAAATATCTTTCTGTGACAAATCTTCTTCGCAGCGGCGCTTTGCTCTGTGCTGTAGGTCACATATCCAGCGTTTCTCCAAGATTCATCAAGTAGAGGTAGGCTTCGCGTACCGGCATGTCGGTTGCTGCCTCCAAAGCTCTGCGGTAGATCTCCATCTGCGCCGCATAGGTTCTGCGGAGCTGCGGCGCTCTGTGGGCAAGCTCCGCAGCATTTTCGATATGAGTGGTCTTATAGTCGACCAGTACCAGCTCTCCATTCTCTTCAAAGAAGCAGTCGATGATGCCCTGCACCGCCGCCATACTGCCATCCACTTTCAGCATCAGGTTGAACGGCTGCTCACGGCGTACATTGGGGCTGGCCGCGATGCGGCGGCCGAGCGGCGAATCCGCAAAAGCGGCGATCTTTTCAACGTCCACGACCGCCGCCTCTTCCGCGGTCAAAAACTCATCCGCCACCAGCTGCTCCAGCAGCTTCCGCACATAGGGCACACCGAGCTGTGCCGCGTGAAAATCCAGCTTTTCCAATATCTTATGCGTGATCGTTCCCACCTGTGCCGGTGTGAAACTGGTTCTGGCATGGAAAGACGCAGGCTCTGCGAGGCTGACCGCCGCATTGGCAGATTCCCCGGTCACGTGCTGCTGCGTTCCTGCCGTCGTGCCCTTGATTTGAACTGGCTCTGCCGATGCTTCTGTGCGTTTCTGCACCGTTTGTCTAGCCATTTGATCGGAAATTTGATCGGCAAAGGCTGCGATCTTGCTGACAAAGACGCTCTCGTTTCCGACGCGTACCCGAGTCAGTTCACTGACGGCATACTTGGATTTGATATGCAGATCTTTTTCATACGGATAGCGAAACGCCATCTGCGCCGCGATGCGGTCTGCAAGCGGCAGCGCGGTATGCACAGCTACTCCGATACCCTGTGCCTGTACGCCTTCCGTCCGGCTGCACGACCTTACAGGCTCTGCAGTTACAGCTGCCGCCACGCTCACAGGTGCGCCTGCGTCCAGCAGGCCGCGCACGTTGGCAACGGCGCGTTTGCGGCCTTTGGATAAGCCCACAAGTTCCGCGTTGGTGAGCAGCCGATAGCCGCCGACCCGTTTACAGATCGTCCGTCCGGTCATCGAAAAATAGCTGCTGTCCTTCGGCAAACCTTTCAGCACGCCGGCAATCGCCTGCTCCGGATCATCCTCAATCCCGAGCAGGCACAAGAAGTCCTTGGCGCGCGTCATCGCGACATAGAGCACGCGCTTTTCTTCGGCGGCCTCTTCCCGGCGGATCTTCGCACGGATCACATTCTGTGTGATGCTCGTCCGATACCAGCTTTCTTTATAGTTGACCACCGGGAAACCCAATCCGAGCGTTTTGTGCACCGCCGGGCCTTTGCCGATCGTCGTATAATTCAGCTTGCGGCAGTAACCCGCCAGCAGCACCATCGGGAACTCCAATCCCTTGGACTTGTGGATCGTCATAATACGGATCGTGTCGTCGTCCTCACCGACCATTTTGACCTGACCCATGCTGACCTTGCGCTCCTTGACCGCGTCGATGTATTCCATGAACCCATACAGCGACCCGTCCTGACTGCCCTGATACGCATGCGCCTTATCGACCAGCGCGCGCAAATTCGCCTGTCTGCGGCTGCCGGACGGCATCGCGCCCATGGCGATATAGAAGCCCGTTTCCAGGAGAAGCTCCCAGATCAGCTCATCCAACGGCAGCAACATCGCAAGCTGTGACCAGGTTTCAAGGCGCTGCAGCACGCTTGTGCACTTTTCGCGCAGGGTTGCGTCCACCACACCGCACGCGCTTTCGCCCACGCCGCCGATGTCCGCCGCCTGCCGGACATCGCCTGCGTTCTCAGTGACCTCTGGCTGGTCGGCACCGTCGGCACCCGCGGCAGCGCCCGGTACTGGCGGATTTTCTCCGGCACACGCGGCCAGCGCCTGATAATAGCTGCCGATCCTGTGTGCGATCCGCACCGCCGTCAACTCCTCGATGCTGAAATCAAAGATTTCCGAGCGTAGCACGGTCAGCAGAGGGATGTCCTGCTTCGGGTTGTCCAAAAGCGCCAGTAGCGCCATGAACGTGTTGATCTCGATCGTGTCAAAGAAGCCGTCGTTGTCGTCCACATACGCAGGCAGGTTGTTCTCCGTCAGGATCTTATAAAACAGATCACCGTAATTCTTCATGCCGCGCATCAGGATCACGATATCCTTCTTCTGCAGCGGCCGTTCCATCTGCGCCTTGCTGTCGTAGATCGTTTTGCCGAGATGATCGCGAATGATCTTGACCGCCGCCAGCGCTTCCTTCTCTGCCTTGCGCAGCGACTTCAGTTCTTCGTCCGGCTCTGCGCCCTCATCCCACGGCGTCTGCGCCAGATACAGCACCGGCCTCGTCGAGCACCGCGCGGCAAACGGATCGCCCGGATACAGTGCCGCTCGCGCGTCGTAGTCTTCCATGGCATCACGAAATACATCATTGATAAAGTCGATCACGCCTGCCTTACTTCTGAAATTCCGGTTCAAGTCGATGCTACGGCTCGGGCTAGCCTCCCCCTGCTCTGCTGTCAGCGCGTCATACCGGCGATACCGCCCGCGAAAAATCTCCGGCTCCGCCAGGCGGAACATATAAATGCTCTGCTTGATATCGCCGACCGTAAACAGGTTACGCCCACTCTGCAGACGCTCGATCAGTGCCTCCTGGATCACGTTGCTGTCCTGATACTCGTCGACAAAAATATGCAGGAATTTTTCCCGGTAAAACGCCGCAGCCTCCGCATCCTTGAGGATCTCGTAAGCGTCATGCTCGATGTCATTGAAGTCCAGCAGACCCTTTTCCCGCTTTTTTTCCGCGTAAATCTCGCCGTAGCGCAGCAGAGCCCGCGCGAAGAAGCACGCCGACGGATAGCCTGCGTAGACATCCTCCGCGATACTTTGGAAAACATCATAGAAGTACAGGCTCTTGAGGTCTTTGACGCAGCTCTTGAGCGGACTGCGATTCTGCTCGACCATCTCCCGCACGTCGACCATCGCGCTTTCATCGAAGTCTGCCGTCTCCGCGAAAAGCTTTTTGCTCAGCGCCTTGAGACGAAATCCGTCCAAGCGACTGACCATGCCGTCAAAGTCCCGTGCCGTTGCCAGAGCTTCCAGCTCCTCCGCCATGCGCAGATCTTCCTGCGTCAGCTCCTGCAAGCTGTCAAGGCTGTGCAGCGCCGCAAATTCCGCCGTCTTGTCAAGCTGCGCCTTGGCACGCGCGATCCGCGCCTCTGCGTCTAGCCAAAGCTCCTGGATCACCGCGCTCTCCGCGAAAGCCTCGACGCCGCGCGCCGGATTCAATTCTTCGACCTTTTCGTGCAGCCAGGCGGCAGGCTCCGGCATACTCTGAATTGTGTCGAAGGTAGTTTCGATCATCTGGCGAAAGCGGTTCTCATTACGGTCGCCACTGTAAGCGTTCAGGAACTCATAAAACTCCGCTTCGTCCGCCGCAAAATATTCCTCGAGCAGCTCGTCCATCGCCTGCCCTCGCAAAATCAGCTGACGGCTATTATCGCAGATTTTAAAATTCGGCTCGATATTGATGAGGTAAAAGTACCGGCGGATGACCTCCAGCGCGAATGCGTGGAAGGTGCTGATATTCGCGTTCGGCAGCAGATCCAGTTGCTTTTTTAAAAACACAAGATCATGCTGCAGCGCAATGCGCGCCTCACTTGCTTTCTCGCCGCTTGCCGCCTCGCCGTCTCTGGAGGCTGCGGCCGCAAGCGCTCCGGCGATCCGGTCGAGCTCCTTGCGGATCGCCTTCTCAATCTTCTCCTTCATCTCTGCCGCCGCCGCGTTCGTAAACGTCACAATCAGCATACGGTCGATCGGGCAGCGTTCCTCCAGAATCAATCGCTTGATACGCTCTACCAGAACCGCCGTCTTACCGGAACCAGCCGCCGCTGCCACCAGCAGATTCTGCCCGCGCCGCGTGATCGCCTCCGCCTGTTCCGGCGTCCATTGTACAGCCACTGTCTGCGCTGACACCGCATTTTGCTGACTTCTACCATCCATGACTTTTTTGTTCATGCTTACTTTTCTTTCCATTCCCCATATGCGCAAAAGTCCTGCTTAGCTTTCTTTTTTATTCTCTGCTTTATTCTCCGCCTGCATCCGTTTTTCCAGTGCACGC
Source organism: Firmicutes bacterium UBA6418 (assembly GCA_002439735.1). Taxonomy (GTDB): domain Bacteria; phylum Bacillota; class Clostridia; order Peptostreptococcales; family Anaerovoracaceae; genus CAG-238. The sequence goes on from DJPG01000018.1 coordinate 6,277, forward strand.
TGCTTGGCAAGAATCGCGTTGACCTTGTCATAGAGATCTTCGATCATGATCTCGGTTTTCAGATTGACCTTATAATCATTTTCCGATCTGCGACGATCCTTTTCTTCCTGACGGTTCTGGCTCATCATAATGAGCGGCGCCTGGATCGCCGCTACACAGGACAGCACCAGATTCAGCAAAATAAACGGATATGGGTCAAACGCTTTGGATGACAATATGACATTTACAACCATCCAGATGGCAAGGATCGCGGTAAAGGAAAAAATAAAGGCCCAGCTTCCGGCAAACTTCGCGATGCTATCAGCCGCGCGCTGTCCCAGCGTATACTTTTCCTCTCCGCTTTCCGGACTGACCGAGATCTGGCTGTCCGCCAACAGGTTCAACAATTCTTCATTTGTCATATCATGGCGAACTTCCTTGAGTACTTCCTTTAACACTTTTCTGTTTTCTTTCATCGTTTTTGTCCCTTTCTTCTTATTGATGAGATCCTTCCTGTCATCTGTTTTTTTATTTATTTTGTTTGTGCGAAAAGCACAATCTTTCTTTCTTTTATTATACCGTCAGTCTATTGTCTTTTCAAGCAAAAAAGAATACAATAATCTCGAAAGTTGCGAAAAGCAAAGAGACGAAAGGATGAAAAAAATGATGACTTCAAAATCCATGAAAGTTTTAAATATCATCGCCGGCGTTCTTCTGATTGCTGTTGGCATCTACTGCTTGTGCAATCAGGATGTGGCCGTCCTCTCCGCAGGGTTTCTGCTGGGCGTCTTCATGCTGGCGTCCGGCGTTATTGAGGTCGCCATATCCGCA
>DJPG01000123.1 GCA_002439735.1 Firmicutes bacterium UBA6418
CCGTTGTCATCTACCCAAACAACGCGGAAGGTGATGCCTCTTTCCGGTTCAACGAGTCTTTCCAGAAGACCTGCTTTTTCGTATTCCGGGTGAGCGTCCATAACCGGTGCCAGAGAAGTTAATACTTCTTCTACGGTCTGGTGGAATTCTTTTTCGCCAGGGTTATTTTTTTTACATTCTTCAATTACTCTTTCAACATAAGTTGCCATTGCTTTTCTCCTCTTCTCATATTAAGATTTTCGAATGTTTTAACCGCAATTTAAATAAATTGTTTTCTATCTCAAATGTAACACTAAGGGATGGCCTTGTCAACACCGTGTATACAAGATTTTTTGTATTTTTTGGTGAACAAACCTCGAACGCCGCGAGCGTGGCCAATCTTTGGAATTTCAATCGTTTCCCATATATTTTCCCGCGAAAATCCGTGGCTCTCGGTCTGAAAAAATGCAGAGCGTCTTCGGGAGTCTGTCGGAAAATTTTTTTCAGAATCAGGGGGCTTTCCGCTTGCAAAAAGCATGGAAAAGGATGTATACTATATAAGTTAAAAGCGAAAACGCGTGCGGCATGCTTGAAACAGTGTGGCGCGCGAATTTTCCTCAGTGAAAACGAAAGGAGCAAAGACATGGATAGTGTGCCCGATGGGAAAAACACAACAAAAGTAAAAGTGAATAACCTTGCCTTTGCTTACTGTGCGTAAAACGGAATCTCCAGAGAACCGGAGCGCGGCACTTGCTTTTTGCAGAGGCAGGGATGGCGAAAGGAGGAGATTCCAATGGATCAGAATACTTTAATGAATCTCGATGAAGCGATGAAAGAATCGTTGGAAAAGATTTTCCAGTTGCTGGAGGAAAAGAAATACTTTCAGGCAAAGGACGAACTGCTTAAGTACAACGATGCCGATATCGCGGAAATGTTTGAGGAGCTTTTAGAAAATCCGGAACTGATCGAAAAGACGGTCGTGGTTTACCGTCTGTTGCCGAAGGACGTTTCGGTCGAGGTGTTTTCGTACCTGCCGTCGGATGACCAGTTGAAGATTGTAGACGGTATCACGGATGCGGAGTTGAGCTACATTGTGGAAGAGCTCGACTTTGACGATAAGATCGATATTTTGGAGGAACTTCCGGCCAACCTGGTCGACAAGATCCTCGAAAAAACGCCCAAAAATGAGCGTGCGCTGATCAACAGTTTTTTGAATTATCCGGACGATTGCGCCGGCAGTCTGATGACGCCGGAGTATATCAGCCTGCAGAAGGAGATGACGGTCGGCGAGGCGCTGGCGTATATCAAGCGCGAGGGGATGGACGCGGAAACGATCTATACCTGTTATGTCAAGGATGCCGGACGTAAGCTGATTGGGATCGTGTCGCTGAGCACGCTCGTGATCACGGACGATCATGTGAAGATTAAGGACATCATGCACACGGACTACATCTGGCTGAACGTGTATGATGATAAAGAAGCGGTTGCGGAAGCCTTCAAAAAATATGACTTTCTGGCGATGCCGGTCGTGGATAAGGAACATCGGCTGGTCGGCATCATCACGGTCGATGACGTGCTGGATGTCATGGAAGAGGCGGCAACGGAAGATATGGAGAGAATGAACGGTGTCATCAGCTTCGATGACCCGGATAAGGATTATCTGGATGTTTCGGTCTGGCAGCATGCGATCAACCGTCTGCCGTGGCTGCTGATCCTGATGGTCGCCTATATTTTTACAGGTATGATCATTACGAACTTTGAAGCGCGGCTTTCGGAGATTATCTGTCTGGTGGCATATATGCCGATGCTGATGGGAACCGGCGGCAACACGGGCTCGCAGGCGGCGACCCTGATCATCCGCGGGTTGGCAACCGGCGAGGTAGAGACTTCGGATGCGCTGCGCATCCTGTGGAAGGAGATCCGCGTCGGGTTTGTCATCGGCGTGATCCTGAGTCTGTTCAACTTCGCGCGGATCTGCCTGTTTGACCGCTACGATGTCAAGATTGCCTTGACGGTCTGCACGGCGATGCTGTTTATCGTCATCTTTGCCAAGGTGCTCGGCAGTATGGTGCCGCTATTGGTCAAAAAGATCAAACTGGATCCGGCGCTGATTGCCAATCCGGCGATCTCGTCGATCTCCGATACCGTGGCGCTGACGATCTACTTCGCCATGGCCAGCCTGTTTCTGGGGCTGTAGGCGGGATGACTCGACAAGCTATGCTTGCGCAGGAACCAAAATGAAGATAGAAAGCTATAGCTAGAGCGCATCGGAGAGAATACTTCGGTGCGCTTTTATCAATGGACGAATGAAAAACGACCAAGCATCCTGCGTAACGCCTGCCATGAACGGCAGGCATGCGTGCAAAGGACTCTACAATTCCGTTTTGCACGCGTTTGCCCCGCTGCGATTGACGAGAAAAATACCGACACAGACCAGAACCAGCGATATCAGACTGTAGACGGTGAAAGCCTGCGCACCCTCACGAAGCAGCAGTGCCGATAGCAACACTCCGAATACCGGGTTCAAAAAACCATAGACAGCGACTTGTCCTACCGGATTATATTTGGTCAGCGCACTCCAAATCGTCTGAGCGACAGCGGACAGCAGTGCCATATACCCCAACAGCAGCGCCGCCGGAAGCGAAAAGGTCGGAATCGCACCACCAGACACGAATCCTGTCAGAAGCAGCAGAGCACCGCCCAGCACAAACTGATAACCACAGAGGACCAAAGTGTCTTCATGAGCTGCATAACGTTTAAACAGAGATAAGGATAAGCCATTGGAGAGAGCAGCAAGCAGTATGGCTCCATCCCCAAGCAGCGAAAAATCTCCAGTAAACCCCTTTCCGGTAACATTGATTAACAGAACGCCGGCAAAGCCGACCAGACATCCCAACACTTTACCTCGTGCCAGATGCTCAGAGTGAAAAAGCCTGGCGGAAATGATAATAGCGAAGAAGACATGAGTAGCCATGATGACGGAACCTTTGACACCAGAGGTGTGTGCCATGCCGACATAGAACAGGGCATACTGCACAAAGGTTTGCACCAATCCCAATCGCAGAGCACGACCAAATGAGCCGCGTTCGGTCGGTATGGAAAGACGTCCCAGCGAGATGCTTTTTAGTATTAACGTCAGTATACCGGCCAGGAAAAAACGAAGACCGGCGAAGACCAATTGCTGCGCAGCGTCTGTGGAAGAGATATTGAGCAAGGCATAACCGATTTTTACGGCGGGAAAGGCGCTGCCCCAAAGCAAACAACAGAAGGCAGCCAGCAGGCATACTATAATGGGACGCTGCAGCATGCGGGAAGAAATACGTTTCATGCGGAAGACTCCTTTTTTTGAGATAATGTGAAAGAGGAAAGGTTCCCTGCAGGCAGAAACCGCAGGGAACCTTTCCTGAAAGATAGCAAAGCGAGAAGAGATTACTTCGTAGCCACGGCTTCTGCAGTCTCGCTTGCTTCGTAATGATAGCGTGGCTTGCCACGATAAACGAAACCGCCGATGATCATAGCGATGATCGTAGGAATCAGCCAAGAGAAGCCTTGCTCAGCTAACGGAATCCGATACATGAACTCACGCAGACCGTTCAAGTCAGGAGCAACAGCCAGGATGGCATCCCCTACGCTGACAATACCGGACACGGTTACACCGAACTTGTACACGCCATCATTTGGAATCCACTTATCGATTAAACCCAAGAAAGTCAATACAATGCAGATTGGATACATGATCAGGAAGATCGGCGTAACGTAATTGATGATGTTTTGAATGCCGAAGGAGCCAAACACTGCGCCAACTATACAGGCTACACCCATCCAAAGCTTGTAGGAAATGCGTCCCCGCGAAACCTCATTGATCACCGCAGCGCCGGTGGAGCCGATACCAATGGCAGTGGTGAGGCAGGCGAGACTGACAGCCATACCCATACAAACCTTGCCAAAGTTGCCCAGAACATGACCAACCAGGCCGGAAAGCAATGTGGTTTGCGGAACACTGAGGTCATAGTAGTCGCCGCCGCAGGCACCGATGTATGTCAGTGCTATGTAAATCAGACCCAGTGCCACAATGCTAGTCAGACCTACCAGTAAACCACTGCGTTTACGTTCCAGCGGATTGGTGTGTCCCTTGGAGACAATGCCGCCGATAAAAATATTGGCACACATCAGACCGACGGTTAAATCGCCGGTCAGGTAGCCGGTGAGCATGGCAGAGGTCAGCGGAGAGGAAACTCCGGTGTCCTGTGGTGTGCCGATCGGGGAAAATACGCCCTTAACCAGTACGATGGCCAACAGCACCAGCAGAATCGGTGTCAGATATTTACCCAACTTATCTACGACCTTACCTTGATCACAGGCGAAGAAGAAGACCAGCGCGAAGAAAATGATCATGGTCAGCCAGCTTGGCGCGTTCGGGAAGATGGACAGAACGCCCATTTCGTGGGTTGTGGCACCATTACGAGGCAGTGTGGAACCCATACCGACCAGAATGCAGCCGATGAGATAAAACCAGTCATAGAACTTTGGGTGAACATGACCCATCAGGCATTTGACATCGGTTCCGACGTTGTTTACGCCCCAAAAGGCCAGAACCGGCAGGATAACACCCGTGAGCACAATGCCGAGCGCACCCCAACCCCACAGAGTGCCATCCGTCAGACCGATCTGTGGCGGGAAAATCAGGTTGCCTGCACCAAACATAGTGGAAAAAAGTGCTAATCCAACGATGATGCTGTCGCGTGTGATGTGATTCTTTTTCATTTACAAAAACCCTCCTTCGTGAGTTGGTATGTACAGAGACTAACGCTGGTACACGATTTCACCTTCTACCATGGTCAAATCTACTTGGGCGTCAAATAATTCCTCTAATGGCCTGTCATAGATGTTACGATCCAGTACCACCAGATCGGCATACTTACCGACGGTGAGAGTGCCGTATTTTGCCTCGTCATAGGAGGCATAGGCAGCTTCTGTGGTGAACATTTCAATTGCCTCATCCAGCGAGACACCATTTTCCGGATACCATGCCGTACCACCACGCTTATTCTTGCGAGTAATGGCATAATACATATTCGGCAGGACATCGAAAGGCTCCACCGGGCAGTCAGAGCCACCACACATGTGGACACCCAGATCTCTGTAACGACGCCAGTTATAGCTCTGCTTGGCAAGTTCCGAACCCACGCAGTCGTCGACCACGGCGGAGTCGGCTTTAACGAAAATCGGTTGCACATAGGCTACCAGATTCATTTCCCGAAAGCGATCCTGCTGCGCCTCGTCCATGATCTGGCAATGGATGATGCCGTTGCGCCGGTCGACGTGCGGGAATTCCTCGGATACGCGCTGGATCGTATTGAGCATTTGTTCCAAAGCGGCGTCGCCGATGCAGTGCGCGACCACATGGTAGCCATTGGTGTAGGCCAGCTTGGCCATAGTGTACAGCTCATCATCCGTGAACAGAAGCAGACCCTGCTTTTCAGGATCGTTGCGGTAAGGCTGGCGCATCGCAGCGGAGTGTGCGCCCAGGGAACCATCGCACAGGAACTTGACGGGACCGAATTTGAAGCGACCGATGGTGTCGGCGGCACGATAGCCCAGATCTAAAAAACGCTGAAGCTGCTCCGGACGACGGAAACGAATCTGCTCATTGATGCGGATAGGAAGACGTCCCTCCTCGTTCAGCTCACGATAAGCCTGCAATACATCTTCAAAGTCGTCGTCGGCGATGAGGTTGAAATCATCGGTATGCACCTGTACGATACCCTTGGAAGCGGCTTCGCGGCAGGTGGATTCTAGAATCTCTTTGATTTCTTCCACGCTGTAACGCTCCCAGCAGCTCTGGACACACATGGCGGTGTTTTCACGAACGTAGCCGTTTGGAAGACCGTCTGAACCGAAGTCTAACGTCTGGGTCGTGCTCTCTGCCCGCTCATTCCACAGACCGGCAAGCTGCAGCGCCTTGGTGTTCATGCATACAATGTGACCGCAGGCGCGTTGCAGGAATATCGGGACATCCGCGGCAATCGCGTCCAGATCGTTACGATCCGGGATCTTGTTGGTATCCGTCCAGTTGACCTGGTTGAAATTGCAGCCGATGACCCAGCGGCCAGTACCGCGTACTTTATCCGCGCCTTCGCGGCACAAGCGAACCACTTCCGCGTAGGTGGTCGTGTTGACCAAATCGATGCGCCGACGGAAGGTTCCGTAAAACAGCAGATGCAGATGGGTATCGGCAAAGCCGGGAAGCATCAGGCGACCGTTCAGATCCACCAGATTGGTTTCCGGTTTCTTTAGGGGCAGGATCTCTTCATCACTGCCAAGCCGCAGGATGACACCATCCTTGATCGCCATGGCGCTGACCTGTGGATATGCCTGATCCAAGGTTCGGATGACGCCGTTGTAAAAAATAGTGTCCATAAAAATTATCCTCCTTCATGCGATTTATTTCACGCCGGACGCCCCGGTGGGCATGGCGTTTTTCACGATTTTACCGTTTTGAATGACCAGCTTGACATGATCACTGTGGCGTAAGACGCGGATATCCTCATCAGGTCTGCCGTCTACCAGAAGTACATCGGCCAGCTTGCCCGGTTCCAAGGTGCCTAGCTGATCCTGCATCAGCAGCAGGCGGGCATTGACTTTGGTGGCCATCGTGATGACCTCAAGCGGGGTATAGCCCGCTACGCACAGGCGCTCAAGCTCCAGTGTGGCTTCGCTGTAGGGACAGCCAAAAGCGGCATCTCCCAAAAAGTCGCAGCCGACACCCACGGTTACATGCGCTTGGCGCGCCATTTCCAACGAGCGGTAGTGAGCCTCGTAGGATTTTTCGGTTTTTTCCTTCAGGTACGGCAGTACACCATCCTTGCCGTCGAAATAAGTTTTGGATACGTGCATAATGGCAAGCGTAGGAACGAGGAAAGAATCGTTTTTGACCATGAGCTCAATACACTCCTCGTCCAGATAAAAGCCGTGCTCAATGCACTTGACACCGTTTTTCAGAGCCAGCTTGATGCCGCGGTTCGCTTGGGCATGCGTGGAGACATACGAACCCATATTTTCGGCTTCCTCTACGGCAGCTCGAATTTCCTCCTGGCTGAAGTGGCTGTGCGGTGTAGCCTTATCCCCTTGCGAAAACACGCCGCCGGTGGTCATGATCTTGATCAAATCTGCACCGTTGCGGGCGTTGATGCGACAGGCTTTGCGCACCTCGTCCACGCCGTTTACGATGAACCCGGGGCTATAGGCTTGCAGACTCGCGTCCAGCGACAGTTTCTGATATACGTCACCGTGACCGCCGATCTGAGAGAGAAAGCGACCGGCACCAAAAATCCGCGGTACATCCAGCAGACCTTCTTCCACTGCCGGACGCAGCAGAATCACATCGCTGCCAAGATCGCGGAATGCGGTGTAGCCCTGCTGGCGCAGCTGTGCCATGTCGCGCAATGCCCGAGCCATGCTGAGCTGCGGGGTCATACTGATCCAATCCACGGAGGTAGCGCTGCCCCAGCCCATATGGACATGGGCATCAATGAGACCTGGCATGATGGTAGCGTTCGGAAGCGTGTATACATCGGCCTCGGGATAGTCAGGCAGCTCGCTCTGTCGGCATACCAACTGCACCCGGTTGCCATCCAGGACAACGGCTCCTCTTTCTATGGGCTGGTGACCATTTCCATCTAGCACTCTCCCTTTCAAAATGATCATAGATTACTCCTTTCCGGTTTCCTGCACAGGCGCCGCGGCGCACTGCTGATTTTTGGCGATGATTTGCACGAGCTCACGATCAGTTGCCAGCATACCTGGGTCATTGAGACGACCGACATTGGCAAATGTCTGCTCAATGGTGTGGGCGATGATACCTACCCCTTCCGGCAGGTAACAGCCATCCAACGCAAGGTAGGATGCCTGCACGGCGAAAGATGCTGCCGTGCTGAGTTTGTAGGCACAGGACAGTTTGGCTCCGTCGCAGAACATGCCGCCGATGGTACCGAGAACGGTCTGCATGGCATGAACGGAGTCTTCGTAGCTACCGCCCAGAAGCCAAGTCACGGCGGCGGCCATGCCGGTGGCTGCCGCCACTCCACAGCCGCAGAAGGCGGTCATACGTTTGATATAAGCTTTGATGTATACGGTAAGCGTAGAACTGATGGCTAATGCTGTCATGACTTGCTCTTCGGTGGCGTGTAGTGCCTCGGCCGCTGACAACACACCGACAAAATTCGTGATGCCATGGTTACCGCTTCCGGCAATCGCCATAATCGCTACATTCAGACCACCCATACGGGCTTCGCCTGCGGCGGCAGTATAGGCCTGCACGGCAGAAGACACTGCGAGCGAATCGGTCAAATCCGGAGTCATGCACTGCTGAAAGTGGCGACCGAGCGGTAAGGACGAGCTTTGCAGATCTTGCAGGGCAGCGTCCTTGTTGCGCCGTGCATTTTCCAACAGAAAACGGAAAGCCTCCGGTTCCATGGACAGGATCAAGTCATACAGACTTTTTACCGTGTACTGCTTCAGTGGATAGGCGGATGCGCTGGAGACGACAGAGCGCCGGATCAGCGTTTCACCGTTGCGAACGACTTCCGTAATGCGGGAATAGTCCCCCATAATCACGGCGTAAGCTTTGTCCTGTCCCCGTGTAACCGTGGCCTTGACATAGAGCGGATCCGGTGCCTGTCCATAGGCTACGTGCACCCGGTCGTCGGAAACAATCTGCTCCGCTTGCCGCACAACCGCATCCGTCACATCGGACAGAATTGCCAGTCCCCTGCCGGGGTCATGCAGCAGCGCGCCTAAAGCGGCGGCTAAAGGAAGACCAACGCGACCCGTGCCGGGGATCCCGACACTGACACCGTTCTTGTATAGATTCGGACTAACCAGTACGTGAATCTCTTCCGGCTTTGCACCAAGCGCTTCTGTGGCGGCGGCTACTGCAAGACAGACGCTGCCGGGATCGGTACAGCCAGTGGAGGATTCAATCTCCGAAGCCAAAACGTCTAGTAATTCTGTTCCTGTTAAAGGCATATTTGCTTCCTCCTTACTTAAAACACTGCGATGATCTGCACCGAACGTACGGTATGACATGATCGCATTTCTTTCCTGCTCGTAAAGCCTACGGAACCTATGTGTTTATGAGTGAACACTAACATCAAACAACATATTTGTCAATATGGTTTTTTGCTTTTTTAAACATTTTATATTATGTTCGCGTTGTTCGCAAACTTCCGGTACTTTGCCAATACAGCGGAATGCGCATTTTGAAGAACCATGTGGAAGAATTGCGGAAAAGCATTGCAGTTTGCAGTGTTTTTTTTTATAATAGATAGGAAAAGATAGATAAAAAAGAGTGGCCGGCAGTTGGACACTGAAAAAAGCAGGATCGGCTATGCGTGAAAACAGCCGCGTATAGGTGCGAGTACGAAATTGTATTTTGAGGCTAGATGCGCTCAAAAATACAAGAAATCGGAAAAAAGCCGCAGATTACTGCGAATTTTGAACGGATGCTGCGTGATTCCATAAGCGGAACGCAAAAACGCAAGAAAAATGTAAAAGCAAGGAAGAAAACTTGCGTTTTTGAATGTGTAAAGGCGAAAAATCCAACGGATTGCAAAAAACACGCAGGATATTAGGCTTTTTTCGAAAATTTTTGAATTTTTGGAAGAGGCGGCATGGAAAACCCAAATCGTCGAGCGCACGTCAAAGAAAGATATTTGAGGAAAATTTTGCATGAATGGTATGATAACCGGAAAAACGGTCAAGAATAGAATCGGAAGGCGAAAAAAGGAAATACATAAGGGCGATTGCGGTCGGATCTTGATCGCGGCGGGGTCATGGGGAATGACCGGGTCCGCGATCCTCGCGGCCCGGGCGGCGTTGCGCGCCGGCGCCGGACTGGTCCGGCTGGCCATTCCCGAAGTACTATTTCCGATCGTGCAGGTTGGGGTTCCGGAAGCGACCTGTGTCGAACGTAACCTTTCAAATCTGGACTTCGCAGCCTATGATGCGATCTGCGCAGGTCCCGGATTGGGAGAAGGGGAAGAAAGCATCACATTGATTACGAAACTTTTGGAAGAATACGAAAAAACTTTGCTGATAGACGCGGATGGTTTGAACATCATCGCGCACCAAGATCTGTTCTCACTGCTTTTGCGGCGACAGGAACGGTTTCCGCTGCGGACGGTTTTGACACCGCATATGGGAGAGGCCAAGCGGCTCTTAGGCGACGCATTTGCAGACATTGTGCGCGGCACCTCATCATCAGCCGGGCAAGCCGCTGCAAAAGCCAACCGACCGCAGGGTCGGGTCGGAGCGACCGACAGACAAGCTGCAAGTGTACCGCCATGGGATATCAACGACAGCGCGGTGCGGCAGGGCATCGCGGATGCGCTGGTGGCAAAGACCGGGGCAATCGTGGTTTTGAAAGGGGCAGGCACTATAGTAGCCGCGCCGGGGATGCAGGCATATACTAATACTACAGGTAACCCGGGCATGGCGACCGGCGGTTCCGGAGATGTGCTTTCGGGCATCATCACAGGGCTGGCGGGTCAGCGGCAACAAGCCGCACCGCATATGCGAAACAGCGAGAGCGCGGGCAGCTGTGACAATGCTAGTCCGCAAGCCGCAACGCGAAATACCGATGCCGATCTTCAGGCCACATCGCCAAACGACGCTGCGCGTGCGGCATCTGCCTGCTTGAACACGTCGACAAATGACGATGCTTACACGGCAGAGCAGTCTGCGGGCGGTTCAGAGCGTATGAGCGCGTGGAACGCAGCGATCTGCGGTGTATATATCCATGGGCTCGCGGGGGATCTGGCTGCGCAGGAGCTTGGAGAATACGGCGTGACAGCCGGAGATCTAGCGCAGTACACGGCGTATGCGATCAAGCTCATTTGCGAAGCATAGCGCGCCGCATGCCGAGCGGCAAAGCTTGGCCATGGGCGATTAGTCTCAAGGCAGCCGAGCAAAAGCCAAACCATGCGAGATTTTCGGGGGGCAATGCCGATCAGACCGGCGGCGGGAGGCTTTCTTGAGCCAATCTGCGCGAAACACCATACGAAAAACAATGTAGTTTCCACAAAAGTTTCAAACACAACCAAAACACCAAAGAGGATTTGAGAGAGGAGTGTTGGACTTGATCGTAAAGAAAGGAGATCTTTATTTTGCGGATCTGAGTCCTGTGGTAGGCTCTGAACAAGGGGGAGTAAGACCTGTACTGGTGGTACAGAACGATGTGGGAAACAAATACAGCCCGACAATTATCGTGGCAGCCGTTACTTCTCAGACAGGGAAGGCAAAATTGCCGACACATGTTGAACTACAGGCCACACAGGGCGGACTCAGCAAAAACTCGGTCGTTCTTTTGGAACAGCTCAGAACGATCGACAAGCAAAGGCTGAAAGAAAGGATCGGAAGTCTCGGCAGCGAGAAGCTGCCGGTCGTAGACGAGGCGCTCAGCGTCAGTCTGGGCATCGCCGATCTGACGCAGAATCACTGACAAAGCGGCGCTTCGGCGCAGGCATGCAGCGAGACATTTCATTGTTCATGATTTTGGGGAGCTGCCAAACGGCAGTTTCCCCGTCACAATATATTTTACGGAGGAAAAACATGGATTTCAAACACTACGAGGAGATTGCTTCTCGGGTCCGCACGGACATTGTAAAAGCAGTACATAAGGCAGGCTCCGGACACCCGGGCGGATCGCTTTCGGCCGCGGATATCGTGACCGCGCTGTATTTCAAAGAAATGCACATCGACCCGCAGGACCCAAGGATGGAGGGCAGAGACAAATTTATCCTGTCCAAGGGGCATGCCGGTCCGGTGCAGTACGCGGCGCTGGCGGAGAGAGGCTATTTCCCGGCCAGTGATATGATGAGCCTGCGCAAGCTGGGCAGTCGCTTTCAAGGACATCCAAACCGCGACAAGGTGGCAGGCATCGAGATGTCTACCGGTTCTTTAGGTCAGGGGTTTTCGGTCGCTGTCGGCATGGCAATGGCAGGCAAGATGGACGAAGCCGCCGGCAAAGCGTCCGGCAGAGTTTATGTGCTGCTTGGCGACGGCGAACTGCAGGAAGGCTTGGTNNNNAGGAGGGCCAGATCTGGGAGGCCTTCATGTCCGCCGCCCACTATCACCTGGATAACCTCACCGTCCTCATCGACTGGAACGGCCTGCAGATCGACGGCAAAAATGAAGACGTGATGAACGTAGCGCCGATCGATGATAAATTCAAGGCGTTCGGCTTCCATACCATTCTGATCGACGGCCATGATTTTGGACAGATCTTCGCAGCCTTTGACGAAGCGCGCGCCTGCAAGGGTCAGCCGACCGTCATCATCGCGAAGACCCACAAGGGTCACGGCGTTTCTTTCATGGAGGATCAGGCCGGCTGGCACGGCAAAGCGCCGAACGAAGAAGAAGCAAAGCAGGCAGTGAAAGAACTCGGAGGTGAATGGTAATGGCAGAGAGCAAAGCGACAAAAATGGCAACCCGCCAGGCGTACGGCAAAACATTAGTAGAACTGGGTGCAATCACACCGAATCTGGTCGTGATGGACGCGGACCTGTCCAAGTCCACGATGACCGCGGAGTTCGGCAAGGCCTACCCGGATCGTTTCTTTAATATGGGCATCGCAGAGCAGAATCTGTACGGCACGGCATGCGGACTGGCCCTTTCGGGAAAAGTTGTCTGTGCGAGCACGTTCGCGATGTTTGCGGCAGGCAGAGCGTTTGAGATCATTCGTAACTCCATCGGATACACACACGCTAACGTGAAAGTCTG
>DJPG01000025.1 GCA_002439735.1 Firmicutes bacterium UBA6418
AAACAGCAACGACGCAATGCACACAATTAATAAACTTGTATGCGCAGGAAATTTTGCGCAGTGCAAGGCGCGTTGAACGAGTACCGAAGGGCGCGTACCTGTGTACGCAACCGAGGACGAGCGAAACAGCAACGACGCAATGCACAAAATTAACAAGCATGGTGGGTATCGTCAAGTGGTTAAGACCCAGGGTTGTGGCTCCTGTATACGTGGGTTCGAATCCCACTACCCACCCCATATTTTTATCAAAGCGCAATGATGTTGGGGTATCGCCAAGCGGTAAGGCAACGGATTCTGATTCCGTCATGCGCAGGTTCGAATCCTGCTACCCTAGCCAATCCGGCGACATAGCCAAGTGGTAAGGCAGAGGTCTGCAAAACCTTTATTCCCCAGTTCAAATCTGGGTGTCGCCTCCATAACATTTTCAAAGAACCGTTGAAATACCAACGGTTTTTTGCTATCACAAAACAAGCTGGAAGACCGGAGCTGTCTTACAGTAATTCCCAAAAGCGCATCTTACGCGCAGTAGACGCACTTTACGCGCACAGATAAGCACACGCATAAGCACACACTTTTATCCATCACCGATCATAGAAAGAAAGCGGCATATATTTTTATAACACCGCTGATATGCACTGATATGTTATAAGAAAGTCGGCTTCACCGATTGGATTTTTAGAGGTAGACTTTCTTGTTATTCCGGAAATATCGTAATGATATTTTCTACATAATAAAAAAATAAGCAGGCAAAACGCCTGCTTTTGTCATTTGGGATCGCATAAGACACTTGCATTCTGTAGCCGTACATGCATTACAATGGAGAATGTCAAAGCTGTCAAGAATCATGCAAGTAAACACAGCAGATCGAATCATGGAGGCGAGAGGATGCTGACGGAAGCGGACGGCGTGAAAGCGTATGACGAGATGTGTGCTTTTCTCAGAAAATTCACGTCGCTGTTATATAAGGGAGTGGACTTATTGCCGAACGGCTACCGGATTGTAAGGCAGTCTCTGTTAGATGACCTGGCAGGCGAAAAAAGCATATGTTGGGATGCGGAGATCCTGCAGGACGATGACCGGGGATTTACCTACGAGATCCGCAGATGCTTGTATTTTGATACCTGCAGCGCGCATGGATATCCGGAGTTCTGCAAGGTGTTCTGTACGCACGACTGGTACGCCTATGGGGTGCTGAAGCATCATGCGGAATTTATCAGGCAGTCCACCATTGCGGAAAACGGAACGGTGTGCCATGATACGATCGTGAAACGGCCGAAAAAGTGAAAGCCTGAGGAAATTTTAAGTTGCAGGGCTGCGCATCGCTGTGCTATGATGAAAGCAAGAAGCCGAAGGATGCAGTTTCGAAAGGGGGACTCGACATGAGTACGTTGGATCAAGACAAAATTTATACGAGCAAAAGTCTACAGGAAGAAATGAACGAGGAACGCGTGTTGGAAGGAAAGGAACCGCTTCCGGCGATCAATCCGATGCGAGGCGGTACAGGCACACTGGCGCGAAAGGATCGATCCTGGAAGAGCGTGCCGGACTTTTTTGTAAAAGCGTTTCGGAAAAAATAAAATACTGACAAGAACAAAACCCTGGGTGACTGAAGTCCCCGGGGCTTTTCTTCAGGGAAAAAATTTTTGATTGTCTATTTTCGCAAAATCAAGTATACTATCTGTGAGGCATGTGTTGTGCTGCAGGAAAAGAAACAATAAGAAAGGCGAAGGGAAGTTGGGTGTATGGAAACAAAGCGGAAAACAAAAAAAATCTCCATCGGCGTGGAAGATTTTAAGGAATTGATCGAGAAAGACGGATACTTTGTCGATAAAACTTTGATGATACAGGGCTTGATCGAAAGTAACGCAAAGGTCACACTGTTCACGCGGCCGCGCCGCTTCGGCAAGACGCTCAATCAGTTTATGATCCGGCGTTTCTTTGAGGATGAGATCACCGAAAAAGGCGAAAAAGTCGAGAACGGTCATCTCTTTGACGGACTGGCCATCGCGGACTGCGGCGAAGAGACCCGCAAGCATCAGCAGCGGTATCCGGTGATCTTCATGACCTTAAAATCGGCAAAGCAGGATACCTACGCGCTGGCTTACATGGAATTAAAAAAACGCATCAGCGAGGAATTTGAGCGGCACCGGTATGTGCTTGCGGAAGACGCATTGCTAGAAACAGAGAAGCTTCGATTTCAGGCGATCCTGGATTTGAAAGACGAGCAGAGCCTTTATACGGATGCATTGGGTTTTCTTTCAAAATGCCTTTATAAGTATCACGGTAAGAATGCGATCATCCTCATTGATGAGTACGACGTGCCGCTGGAGAACGCTTATCTGCACGGATTTTACGAGGAAATGATCGGCTTTATCCGTTCTTTGTTTGAATCTGCGCTCAAGACGAATCCCTATCTCGAAAAAGGTGTGATCGCCGGCTGTCTGCGTATCAGTAAAGAGAGCATCTTTACCGGACTGAACAATCTGGAAGTGGACAGCGTGCTGCACACGCGTTATCCGGACGGTTTCGGATTTACGGAAGAAGAAGTCAAAGCGATGCTCGCATACTATGATCTACAGGCAGAACTGCCGGAAGTGAAACGCTGGTATGACGGCTATCTTTTCAATGCAATCGAGCTCTACAATCCATGGAGCATCTTAAAATATGTCAACGACCGTAAAGACCATGTGACAGAGTTTGCGCTGCCGTACTGGTCGAACACTTCTTCCAACAGCATCATCCGCGAGATGGTGGGAGAGGCGGACGAGGAAGCCAGAGAAGATCTGGAGACGCTGATCAACGGCGGCACGATCGAGAAACGCGTGCATGAGGACATCACCTACGGCGATATCCATCAGTCACAGGATAATTTGTGGAACTTCCTGTTCTTTACCGGTTATCTCAAAAAGATCGGTGAGCGCAAGGAGGGCAAGAAGCTCTATTTAGAAATGAAAATTCCGAATCTGGAGATTGCTTCGATCTACGAGGATTCGATCTCTTACTGGTTCGACCAAAGGATGAAACAGACCGACCGCAGCCC
>DJPG01000015.1 GCA_002439735.1 Firmicutes bacterium UBA6418
GACTTCATGATCTCAACGCCGCCGGATCTTGCGCTCTGGCAATCGGTCCTTGGTTGGTGCGCGACAGCAGTCGACGCTCTGGCGGATCGGATTGTATTTCGGGAATTTGAAGAGGACAATTTCGACCTGAACGAAATTTTCAAGATGAATAACCCGGATATTATCTTTGATTCAGCTGTATTGTCGGCAACAATCTCGTCGTGCTGCTTTATCTACATATCCCCGGATGAAGAGAGATACCCGAGACTGCAGGTGATTGACGGCAGCAACGCGACCGGCATCATTGATCCGATCACGGGGCTGCTGGAAGAGGGATATGCGGTACTGAAGCGCGACAACGACACAGGAAACCCAATACTGGAAGCCTACTTCACGAAAGAAAGCACCCGGTACATCCGAAGAGGCGTGCGCATGGATGAAGTCGCGGCGCACAAAGTTGGTTACCCGCTTCTGGTGCCGATCATCTTCCGCCCGGACGCGAAAAGACCGTTCGGACATTCAAGAATATCAAGATCGTGTATGGCGCTCGTCGGATCTGCGCTGCGAACCATCAAGCGTTCGGAAATTGCGGCGGAATTCTTCGCCTACCCGCAAAAATACGTCACAGGGCTGGCAGAAGACGCAGAACCGATGGAAAAATGGCGGGCGGCCATGTCATCCATGCTGATGTTCACCGACGACGGTGACGGCAACCACCCGGTCGTTGGACAGTTTGCACAGCAGAGCATGGAACCGCACCTTGCGCAGCTGAAAATGTTTGCGTCTCTCTTCGCCGGCGAAACCGGGCTGACATTAGACGACCTTGGTTTTGCCACAGCCAATCCATCGTCGTCCGAAGCAATCAAAGCTGCACACGAAAATTTGAGATATACCGCACGAAAAGCGCAGCGCTCGTTCGGCTCCGGCTTTCTGAATACCGGATATCTCGCCGCCTGCCTGCGCGATAACTATCAATACGACCGCAGTCAGCTTTACTTGACGAAAGCGGCGTGGGCGCCGATCTTCGAGCCGGACGCGGCGGCACTTTCGGGGGCAGGCGATGCGCTCTTGAAGCTGCAGCAGGCATTCCCGGACTACATCACAGACAAGAAGCTGTATGAGCTGACAGGAATTTAGGAGAGAGCATGAAGGACATTACGCCCGAGCTTCAAAAATCGGTTCTAAGCGATTTTTATAACATGGTCGAGGAAGACACCAAAATACAAGCGATTCTCGCGGGAGAGGATAAGCGGGCAACACTGACGCAGGTGTCAAAGCACGCAGAGCGTCTCGGAGAATATGCGGTCAGAAGTCTTGAAAAAAATTTGACCGACGAAACGCTTCCGGATGGAACACTCTACTGGAACATTGCCAAAGGCGTAATTCCGCAGCTGATGCAGGAAGTGCAGACAGTCGCCATAGATATGGCGGTGAGCGTGCAGACAAGAGAGGATAAAAAAGCGGGGATTGGTCTAAAGCCGGTGCGCCCTGCGTTTAACCAGGAGCGCATTGAGGCCGTCATGAACAAAGTCGTTTTCCTGTCAAGAATGCCGGAGGTACCGGAAGTTGGATAAGAAGATATACGAGGTTCTAAGGCGTTCGCTGACGAACATCGCGCAAAACTATATTGACGAATACGTCGAACAAAACGCAGAATTCCGTGCGAAAGCCGGGCTGAAAGCAAAAATCATCCGCAGCACAAACGGAAAGTGCTGTAAGTGGTGCGACCAGCTGGCGGGAACCTATAACTATCCTGCACCGCGCGAAGTCTACCAGCGGCACGATAACTGCGACTGCACTGTGACTTATGTCAGCGAAAAAGGCGCACGCGATGTGCACACCAAGCAGCAGCTACGCGCGGAAGAAGTGAGAAAACGGGTCGAAGTGCTGGGATCGGCCAAAGCACATGGGAGTGAGAAAGACGAGGCTTATGTAAAACGCAAGCGAATTGCCCTTTCGAATGGCGAAAACTGCATGGAGACAACAGACTTGTGGGAAAGACCAAAAGAAAACACCGGGGAAGTCGTTGAAAGAGGGTTTATTGTTATAGACGGAACGCGGCGTGAAATTGACGGAAAAAAGATTGAGTTCCACCCAAGCGTGCGAGAGCGCGAAGTTGCAGAGATACTCCAAAAGTGGACTGGCGGGACCGTGGAACTCATGCCAAAAGTGAATTACCCAAAGGGCGTGCGAACACCGGACTATGTGCTGAACGGGATAGAATTTGACTTGAAGAGTCCGACAGGTTCCGGAAAGAACACAATATCGCACAATGTCGAAAGCATAAAAGGGCAGGCTCTCGGGCTTATCTTGGACATAAGCAAAACAGGACTATCGGAAGAAGAAGTGATTGAACAACTGCGCAGGGCATACCGGTCAAAACGATGCGCGCACCTGAACATCACAATCGTAGTAAGCAAGGACAGCGTGATACATACCTTTGAACGAATAAGAAAAATAAAAGAGAAGTGAGACACTTGCACCGACCTGTAAGCAGGACGATGGGCCTCACCTCTCAAAATTATTGTACCACATATCAAAACAAAAAGCAACGCAAAGGAGAAACAACATGGCGAAAGACGATTACCACGTTATTGCCTATAAGATTCTGGCGTACTTGTATCGATGCCTGAAGGACGGAGAAACTGTTCAGGCAGAGCTACTCGAACCGGAAAGCAGGATGATCAATATCAACCAAAGCTACTGGGGATACATCATGGAAAACATGCAAAAGCAGGGATACATCGAGCATATCACGCTGACGTTCGCGATGGGGCACGAGCTTGTAGACTGGGATGTCAGCAAATGCAGAATCACCCCGCAGGGCATTGAGTACCTGCAAGCAAACCGGACAATCAAAAGAGCCTATGAGTTTTTAAGAAGCATCAAAGAGATCCTTCCAATCGATATCGTGTAGGAGCAGCCTATGCCGGACAAGAAAATCGGAAACCAGCGCCCCACGCAATCGCTCGTGCTGCCATACGAAAAAACCATCGGAGACGAAGCAATTAAGGCTTACGAAAAAACCGGAAGAACTGCGCAGGAGTGGCAGGAGCTTCTGATTTACGATATGATGGCCAGAAATGAAGAGGATCTCTGGGTACACACCAAGTTCGGCTACGCGGTACCGCGTCGAAACGGCAAAAATGAAGTTGTGATCATGCGAGAGCTCTGGGGTCTGATGAACGGCGAGCGAATCTTGCACACCGCGCACCGGACTTCGACTTCACACGCGGCGTGGGAACGGATCTGCAAACTGCTTGCAAAGGCAGGGTATGTGGAGAAGGAAGATTTTAAAAGCTTCAAACAGCAAGGGCTGGAATCAATCGAAATGCTGACAAGCGAAGGTGTGTTGAACTTCCGGACAAGATCCTCCAAAGGCGGGCTCGGAGAAGGCTACGACCTCCTGATCATCGATGAAGCACAAGAATACCAGGACGACGAAGAATCCGCGCTGAAATATGTTGTTTCGGATTCCAAGAATCCGCAGACGCTCTTTTGCGGTACACCGCCGACGGCAGTCAGCTCCGGAACCGTCTTCGCGAAGCTTCGAAAAGCGGCACTCGGCGGCGAAACCAAAAACACCGCATGGGAAGAATGGTCTGTTGAAAAGATGTCCGATGTACGCGATAAGTCGCTCTGGTACTTATGCAATCCGTCACTGGGAACAATCCTGACCGAACGAAGCATCGAGGATGAAATCGGCCCGGATGAAGTGGACTTTAACATTCAGAGACTGGGGCTATGGATTAAATACAATCAGAAATCAGCAATTACGAAAGCAGAATGGGAGAAACTCATCGTGCCAAAGATGCCGAAATTTAATAAGAGTCTTTTTGCCGGAATTAAATATGGTAAAGACGGCGCAAACGTCGCAATGTCCGTAGCGGTCAAAACGCAGGAAGGAAAGATCTTCATTGAAGGCATCGACTGCCAGCCGGTGCGAAACGGGACGGGCTGGATTGTCGACTACATCAAACGCATGCAGCCAAAAGGCATTGTAATCGACGGCGCGAACGGACAGCAGCTGCTGGCAGAAGAGCTGAAAGACTGCAAAATCAGAGGCGTCATACTTCCGACCGTCAAAGAGATCATCGCCGCCAACGCTGCGTTCGAGCAGGGGATTTTCTCGGAAACAATCTGTCACACCAATCAGCCGTCAATGGTGCAGGCAGCATCGAACTGCGAGAAACGTCAAATTGGGTCAAACGGCGGATTCGGCTATAAGGCGTTAAAAGACGGCATTGAGATTGCGCTTTTGGACAGCGCTATACTGGCGCACTGGGCATGCAGCGAAAACAAGGCGCGTAAAAAACAGAAGGTATATTATTAAGCCCTTGGCTTATGATATAAATTTACCGACCACCGGGCAAAGTGGGGAAAGGAAAAAAAGATGGCAGAATTCAAGATCATCGAAACACAGGAGCAGTTTGACGCCGCGATCACGGAGCGGATCGCAAGGGCAAAGGAAGCCGCAAGAAAAGAATTCGAGGGCTACCTTTCGCCGGAGCAGCAGAAGAAAGCGGCCGAGGAACTGGAAAGGAAGATCGGCGAGCTCACCGGAGAGCTGACCGAAGCAAAAGGAAAATACACGGAAAGCCAGAGCGAAATCGCAAAGCAAGCGGAAAAGATCGCGAAATACGAGGCGGACTCGGCAAAAACCAGAATCGCGCACGAGCTGGGGCTTTCCTACGATGCAGTTGCGTACCTGCGCGGCGAAAATGAGGAGGAAATCAGAAAAAGCGCCGAGGGACTCAAGACAATTATCGGAAACAGAAGCGTGCCGCCGCTCGCCGATCCGGAGGGCGATCCGGGCAAAGACGGCACCAAAGCAGCTTATAAAAAAATGCTCAAAGACATGAAAGGAGAATAACACATGGCAGTGACAGCATTAAGCAAAGGATCTTTATTCGATCCGGTACTCATCAACGACCTTATCACGAAAGTAAGAGGGAAGTCTTCTCTGGCGAAACTTTCCCGCATGACGCCGGTCAGCTTCGTCGGCAACAAGGAGTTTATCTTCAACATGGACTCCGAAATTGATATCGTAGCCGAAAACGGTCAGAAAAAGAATGGCGGCGGCACCCTTACGCCGGTCACCATCCTGCCGATCAAGTTCGTTTACGGCATGCGCGTGTCTGACGAATTCATGTACGCTGCGGAGGAAGAGCAGATCGCGATTCTGCAGGCATTCAATGACGGCTTCTCGAAAAAAGTCGCATCCGGGCTGGATCAGGCAGCCTTTCACGGCATCAACCCGTCCACCGGCGAAGCATCCGCCGTAATCGGAGACAATCACTTCGACAAGGCGGTCACACAGACCGTAGACTATGCAGCGGCCACCGTGGACGCTAACATCGAGGCGGCAATCGCGCTCGTAGAAGGCTCTGACGGAGAAGTGACCGGAATGGCGGTTTCTCCGGCGGTCAGAAGTGCATTGGCGGCGCTCACAAACTCCGCAGGCGATAAGCGCTACCCGGAATTCGCCTTTGGTGGTCAGCCGCCTACTCTCGGGAAGAATGTTCTTGACATCAACAAGACGGTTGCAGTCGGCACGAAGGATCAGGCAATCATCGGCGACTTCGAGAACATGTTCAAATGGGGCTACGCAAAAGAAATTCCGACCGAGATCATCAAATACGGCGATCCGGACGGACAGGGGGACTTAAAGCGCATGAATCAAGTATTCATCCGCGCGGAGGTTTACCTCGGCTGGGGCATCCTCGACGCAGGATCGTTCGCACGGATCGTAAATCCGGCAGGCACGCCGTAAGAAGGAGGCAGAACATGGTCTATATCAATAAAAAGACCGGTGCAGTCGTGGAAACTGACGGCACCGTAAACGGCGGCGACTGGGAACCGCAGGAGCCACCGAAAAAGAGAGCAAAAAAACGAAAGGAAAGCGAAGAAAGCGAAGAAAGCGAGGAATGACCATGGACTATGCGACCATTGACGACATTATCGTCCTGTTTCGTGCCTTGACACCGCAAGAGACAGAGCGAGCAGAGGCTCTGATCCCGATCGTCTGCGATTCGCTCCGCTACGAAGCGGAAAAAATCGGCAAAGATCTGGATGCGATGGTTGGTAGCAATCAAAACCTCGCCGGCGTAGCGAAATCGGTCACGGTCGATGTGGTGGCCAGAACCCTAAACACCTCAACAACCGCGGAACCGATGTCACAAACAACGCAATCCGCGCTCGGGTACTCCGTATCCGGCACATATCTCGTGCCGGGCGGAGGCTTGTTTATCAAAAAGTCCGAGCTTGCGCGGCTGGGGCTAAGAAGACAAAGATACGGAGCAATCGAATTATGGAAATCAGAGGAACTACAGTCACCTTGATCAACAAGGTGGAAACCGGCAAAGACCTGCTTAACGCGCCAACCTACAAAGAGACGGAAACTCAAGTGGAAAATGTCCTGATCTCACCGGTGTCTACTGATGATGCCGCGACGGCACAAAATTTGTTCGGAAAAAAAGCGGTCTACACATTGGGGATCCCGAAAGGCGACACAAATACTTGGGAAGACAGCGAAGTCCGGTTTTTCGGGCGCCGCTGGCGCACATTCGGCTTCGTGATTGAAGGCATTGAAGAGATGATCCCGCTATCCTGGCATAGGAAAGTGATGGTGGAGCGCTATGAATAGCCTAAAGGTCAAATTAAACTCTAGCGGCGTGCGCGAGCTGCTCAAATCGGCGGAGATGCAGAGCCTGCTTGCGGAGCGGGCGCAGCAGATCACAAACCGGCTCGGAGACGGATATGCGATAGACCCGTATGTCGGTAAGAACCGCGCCAACGTTTCGATTCACCCGGAAACCGCCAAAGCGTTCCGCGAAACCTACAAAGAGAACAGTATTTTGAAAGCATTGAGGTGACGCATGATTGAAGATAAGATAGTCGCTTACCTCGGCGAAGCTTTAGACGTTCCGGTCAGTGTCGAAAAACCGAAAGGCGAGAAGACTTTCGTGCTGGTCGACAAAACCGGAAGCGGAGAGAAAGACAAAATCAAAAGCGCGACGTTTGCGGTGCAGTCCTATGCGGAGTCTCTGCGCAAGGCAATTCTATTAAACGAGAAAATAAAGCTCGCGATGGAAGGAATGAAGGCACTGACAAACATCTCAAGCGTCAAACTGAACACGGATTATAATTTCACAGATGAAGAGACCAAAGAGTACCGCTATCAGGCGGTCTACGACTTGGTATACATGGAATAGGAGGTACACATGGCAGTCAATACAGCGAATGTTTCCACAGGAAAACCAAAAGTGACCGGCGCAGTTTACCGTGCGCCGATCGGAACCACGCTGCCGACGGATGCGACAACAGAACTCGCAGACGG
>DJPG01000148.1:0-164 GCA_002439735.1 Firmicutes bacterium UBA6418
ACGCCGGTGCGGATCAGGGCTGATATGATCACAGATTTTTCGCTATCCTCACGACTCGGAATTTTTTCAGTATTTTCGTTTTCGTAAGAAAGAGGCGGTACAGACACATTATGCTCTGGAGGCATGTACGGGGAACTCTGTGTATAATCATACGCGTGCGTTCG
>DJPG01000148.1:226-5524 GCA_002439735.1 Firmicutes bacterium UBA6418
GGATAGCTATGTACATGAGGATCATTGCTGAGAATATAGTCCGGCAGGTGCTCTGGACCGATATAATCTTCGTCTGTCAGGTTAATGGCGCGTTCTATAACGTTTTCCAGTTGCCGGACATTTCCCGGCCAGCGGTAACTTTGCAGATAAGGATAGACCGTAGGAAGAATTTCAAATTTTCTTCCTTTGTTTCGGTTGTAATTTTCTACGAAGAAATCCGCGAGAAGTTTAATATCACTTGCGCCTCGTTCTCTTAAGGCCGGAGGCTGAATTGTAAATACATTTAATCGGTAATATAAGTCACCGCGGAATGTTTTGCCCTGCACTGCCTTGTTTAAATCCTGATTGGTCGCGGCGATGATGCGGATATTGATCGGGCGAGGAGAGTTGCTGCCGATCCGGGTAACTTCTCGCGTCTGGATCACGCGGAGCAGCGTCGCCTGTACATCGAGTGGCATATCGCCGATCTCGTCGAGGAAGATCGTGCCGCCGTCAGCCAGTTCGAACTTGCCGGGACGCCCTTCTTTGGCGGCACCGGTAAAAGCACCTCGTTCATAGCCGAACAGTTCGCTTTCCACCAAATTATTTGGGATGGAAGCGCAGTTAATGGCGACAAAAGGTCCACCGGATACCGGACTGGCGTTGTGGATTGCCTGTGCGATCAGTTCCTTGCCGGTGCCGCTTTCGCCCAGAATCAGAACGTTGGAGTCGCTCTGAGCGGCTTTCATACAGGCTCGCTTCAACTGCTGCATCGGTTCTGACTCCCCAATAATATCGTTGAAGCTGTATTTGGCATGATAACCTTCAATCCGCTTGACGAGCTTTTGGATCATTTCAGGCTTATTGATTCGGATCAAGATCCCGGTCAACTCGTTGGCGCTGTTTTTGATATGATTAATGGATAGATTGAATTTTTTAGATTGAGCAGGATGCGAAACGGTGGTGAGATTGACCTCCAGATTGTAGCATTCCTTGCTCATAAAATTCTTTTTGCATTCGGTACTGGTTAGATAATCAATGGAGACAATATCGAAAAATGGCTTGCCGAGGGTATTTGCGTAAGTGAAGTCTAACATACTTAAAGCAATCGTATTGACTTGTGAGACTCTTCCGGTAGGCGACAGTAGAAAAACGCCTGCGGTCATGTTTTCGATCATCATGTTACGCTGACTGTTTAGGAGGTCCAGTTTCGCCATGGCGGTCTTCAACTTCACTTCACGCGTGATGCTGTCGGCGGCACAGGAAACCATGCCTAGTGTGTGTGGATGTGCAAAGGATTTTTTACAAGTTACGGTTATGGAACCTAAAAGATTGTCATTCGAGTCGTAGAATGGCGCACCGGCACAAGCGTAAGCCTTGTGCCATTCGATATAGTGCTCTTCACCCCAAAATTGTATTGGGGCATTTAGATAGAGCGTTGTACCGACTGCGTTGGTTCCGGCGGTGGACTCTGAACGACAGGAACCGGCAATCAGCAGGGAATAGGATTTTCCCTGATACACGATGTCAGGATCGCCAATGACATCCAAAATATAGCCTTCGCGATCGGAGAGCAGGATGTAAGCACCAGAGCCCTTCACAATGTTATACATACGTTCCATATAGGGGCGGCAAATAGACATCAGTTCTGCATTTAAGTTCAGCTTAATGCTCAATTCTTCCGGTGAAAGTAATGTGTTAACCAATTTGTGAGGATCAACCTCTGCGTCGCGAGAGCGGAACCAAGAGGCAAAAACTTCGGGTCGTATCATGGAATAGTCATCATCAATATAGTTAATGAAGTTTTTCCACTTTTGATGAACAAGCGCCTGATATTCGGGCGCGGCATATGTAGAATTAAACATAAAATTTTCCTCCCATCGTCCAAGATTACTGTGACAAAATAATAACATGTGACACATCAAAAAGCAAGCGAAAATGACACAAAAACGTGCCATTTTTTATTTTGCAAAAAAGGATGGTGAATGTAAAAGCACATAAATGTTGGAATTCAAACGTTTTCTCGAGAACGCAAAATAAAACATGCATAGAAAAAAGTTTGGCATGCGAATTGCAAATATATAAGAGCAAATAAAAATGTGACACGCAGAAACTACGGTTACAAATAATCAGGAGGAAGCGATGAAAGTAAAAAATTACAGTAAAGAACAATTGATGAGCTTTTATGAAACAATGATCAGAATCAGAAGATTCGAAGAAGAGACTTTCGAATTCTACAAGAAGGGTTTGATGGCAGGTCTGGCTCATCTGTATCTGGGTGAAGAAGCGATTGCGACGGGCGTTTGCGCAGCATTAAAAGAAGAAGACTATATCGGCTCCACACACAGAGGTCACGGTCACTTAGTAGCACGCGGCGCTGACACTGACAGAATGATGGCTGAAATTTTGGGTAAAAAGACAGGCTACTCCAACGGTAAGGGCGGTTCTATGCACATCATGGCTATGGACAAAGGTATCCTTGGTGCAAACGGTATCGTAGGCGGCGAGATCCCGATCGCGACCGGCGCAGCATATTCCGCAAAATACAGAGGCACAGACCAGGTTGCAGTATCCTTCATGGGCGACTCCGCGACGAACGAAGGCACCTTCCACGAAAGTATCAATATGGCAGCGGCCTGGGATCTTCCTTGCATTTATGTCATCGAAAATAACCTGTACGGTATCTCCGTAGATATCCGCGACGTAACCAATACGCCGGATCTGGCAGTCAGAGCGCAGGCGTACAACATCCCGGGCATTGTCGTGGACGGTATGGACGTTGTAGCTGTATACGAAGCAGCGAAGAAGGCTGTCGAGAGAGCAAGAAAAGGCGAAGGTCCGACGATCGTCGAATGCAAGACATACAGATGGCAGGGACATCACGTCGGCGATCCGGCTACTTACAGAAAGAGAAAGAGCGAAAGTGAAAAAGAAGACTGGATGAAAAAAGATCCGATTCCGGCTCTCAAAGAAGCTGTTCTGAAGGCAGGCATTGCAGACGAAGAAGATTTTACAAAACTGGATAGACTTGTAGAAGACGAGATCCAGGAAGCCGTTCAGTTCGCAGTTGAAAGTGAATATCCGCCTGCAGAGGATGCTTACACAGACGTATTCCAGCAGGGAACTTTATAGTTTGAGAAATTGAAAGCAGGAGGAAATTGATATGAAAGAAATTACATATGCACAGGCAGTTTGTGAAGCTTTAGATGAAGAAATGGAAAGAGACGATATGGTCATGATGATTGGTGAAGACGTCGGCTTTATCGGCGGTAACTTCAAGACATCGGTAGGCCTTCTCGAGAAATATGGCGATTTAAGAATGAAGGACAGCCCAATCTCCGAACAGGGTATCGTAGGCATGGGCGTTGGTATGGCACTGACCGGCATGAGACCGATCGTAGAGTTGATGTTCTCCGACTTCCTGCTCGTTGCGGCTGACCAGGTATTCAACCAGATGGCAAAGATCCGTTACATGTCCGGTGGACAGGCTAACGTACCGATGACGATCCGTTGCCCGATCGGCGCAGGCAGATCCTCTGCGGCACAGCACTCCCAGTCCATGCAGGCCATGTGTGCACAGTTCCCTGGTCTGAAGATCGCAGTTCCTTCCACAGCACAGGAAGCAAAGGGTCTTTTGAAGGCAGCAATCCGCGATGACGACCCGGTTATCGTATTTGAGCACAAGATGGAATATAATAAGAAATTCATGGTGGAGGATGTCGTAGAACCGATCCCATTCGGCAAGGCAAGAATCGCACGAGAAGGCAAGGATATTACCATTGTTGCAACTTCTTCCATGGTCATGAAATCCGAAAAGGCAGCAGAAAGACTTGCAAAGGAAGGCATCGACTGCGAAGTCATCGACCTCAGAACGATCGTTCCGCTGGATACCGAAACGATCATCGAATCCGTGAAAAAGACAGGTAAATTGATTGTTGCAGACGAAGCATACGAAAGATGCGGCATCGGCGCAGAAATCGGCGCGGCAATCGCTGACGATGTATTCTACTATCTGGATGCACCGGTAGGCAGAGTCGCGAACCCGAACGTTCCGCTTCCGTTCAGCCCATCTCTTGAATTCCCGCTGATTCCTTCCGAAGAAAAAGTATATCAGAAAGTATTAACTTATTTCTAAACACAGGGAAACAAAGGAGGAATCAAAATGGCTGAAATTATCATCATGCCGAAACTGGGTTTTAACATGGATGAAGGAAAACTCGTTGAATGGTATAAGAAGGAAGGAGAAGCGGTAAAAAAAGGCGAACCTCTTTTTTCCGTAGAAACCGATAAAACAAATATGGATATCGAAGCAACCGGCGACGGTGTTGTAAAGGCTCTACTGATCAATGCAGGCGATAAAATCCCGGTAACGCTTCCGATCGCGGTCGTTGCAGGGGAAGATGAAGATGTGACAACGCTGATTGCAGAGGCAAAAGCTGAACTGGAAGATGGCGGTGTTGCAGTAGAAGGCGGTGAAGCACCTGCATCCGCAGAGACTGTCCTAGTGAAAACAGAGACGAAAAAAGCAGCACCTGCATCCGCTGACGGCAAGAGAAAGATTACGCCAAGAGCAAGACGCGTCGCAGCAGAAAACGATCTGGATCTGGCAACTGCAGACATCGTAGGGACCGGCTGGGAAGGCGGCATCTGCGAAAAAGACGTACTAGAATATCTGGCTTCCAACAAGGTCAAGATCTCTCCGGTAGCAAAGGCGATGGCAGACGCAGAAGGTGTAGACATCAGCACGATCAAGGGAACCGGTGCGAATGGCAAGATCATGAAGTGCGACATTGAAGCAGCACTGAGCGCAAAACCGGCAGCCGCCAAAGAAGAAGCCACGGCAGCTGCAGAAGCAAAATTCTCCGCGGACGGCAAGGAAATTCTGGAAGAGATTCCTTACGCAGGTGTCCGCAAGGTCATCGGCGACAGACTGGCACAGAGCAAGTTCACCGCGCCGCACCTGTACTTCACACAGAAGGTAGATCTGACAGAACTCTTAAAGATCAGAAAGCAAGTTAACGCGGCACAGGATAAGAAGACTTCCGTGACCGACTACATCGCAAGAGCGACCGTGATTGCATTGCAGAAATATCCGGAAATGAACTCTTCGCTGATCGGCGACAAGATCGTCAAATATAAGAGTGTCAACCTGGGTATCGCAGTTGCTTCCCCGACAGGCCTGATCGTTCCGAATGTTAAGAACGCGCAGAACCTGAGTGTCGTAGAACTTTCCAAGGCATCAACACCGCTTTTTGACAAAGCAAGAGCCGGCAAGCTGGCTTACGACGAATATAACGGCGGTACTTTCACGATCTCCAA
>DJPG01000148.1:5536-8862 GCA_002439735.1 Firmicutes bacterium UBA6418
CTCCAATCTAGGTATGTTCGGCATCGAGAACTTCACGGCGATCATCAATCCGCCTGAAGTTGGTATTCTGGCGATCAGCTCCACAAAGGATGAACCGGCTGTCATCATGAACGCAGCAGGCGAGAAAGAGATCGCGATCCGTCCGATGATGAACATTCAACTGACCGTAGACCACAGATTGATCGATGGTCTGCTTGCAGCACAGTTCGTAACCGAGATTAAGAAACTGCTCGAATCGCCGATCAGCTTGATGGTGTAAATGTAGCAGATAGAATATGTAAAAACGTAAACGGGATTTTTTCAAATATCATACCTTAGATTATAGATACACAAAAAAATTGACACCTAACACCTTATCGATTCCGTTTACGAAAATTAATATGCAGCTGTCGGAACTGTACTGAAAGGTACCGACAGCTGCAGGTTCACAGGAGGATAAACGATGGCTGATGTAATTATTATGCCAAAATTGGGTTTTAATATGGACGAGGGCAAACTCGTCGAATGGTACAAACAAGTTGGAGATGAAATCAAGAAAGGTGAGCCTCTTTTTTCTGTAGAAACAGATAAAACAAATATGGACATTGAGGCAACAGGTGATGGTGTCGTCCGTGCGCTCCTCATCAACGCGGGCGACAAGATCCCTGTAACCCTTCCGATCGCGATCGTTGCGGGCAAAGACGAGAATATTGACGCTACCTTGGCCGCTGCAAAAAAAGAGCTGGCAGGCGGCGGCGTTGCGGCACCGGAAGCAGCACCTGTACCGGCAGCAGAGACAAAGGCCGCGCCGGCAGCGAAAAAGGAGTCCGCTTATGATTACGAGATCGCAGTCATCGGCGGCGGCCCAGGCGGTTATGTCGCAGCAATCAAAGCTGCACAGATGGGCAAAAAGACCGTCATTATCGAAAAAGAAAACTTTGGAGGTACCTGCCTGAACGTAGGTTGCATTCCGACCAAGGCATTGCTGAGAAGTGCAGAAGCGCTTAAGGAAGTGAAAGAAGCGGCAAAATTCGGTGTCGTTGATGTCGATGCAACGAAAGCCGATTTAGACCTGGAAAAGGTACAGGATAGAAAAAAAGGCGTAATCAAGCAGTTGGTCGGCGGCGTACAGGGTCTCCTTAAGAGCAACGGTGCGACGATCAAAAACGGCACAGGCAAGCTGGTCGACGCACACACGATCGAAGTTGGCGGCGAAAAGATCACTGCTGAAGACATCATTATTGCAACTGGTTCTCAGTCCAAGTCCTTGCCGATCAAGATCGATCCGAAAGCAACCGTCTTGACAAGCAAAGAAATGCTGGATATCGACAAGAAACCGGCTTCCATCGCAGTCATCGGCGGCGGCGTCATCGGCATCGAGTTCGCGTACTTCTTGGCGACGATCGGCGTAGGCGTTACCGTCGTAGAATTCCTTGACAGAATTCTGCCAATGGTCGATGAAGAGATCACGACGCAGGTAACGAAACACCTGACAGAGCTTGGCATCAAGATCAACACCGGCGCGAAGGTGACCGAGATCACGGCTGACAGCGTGAAGTTCGAAAAAGACGGCAAAATGCAGGAAGTAAAGTGTGAGCAGGTACTCATGGCAGTCGGCAGAGGTCCGGATCTGACAGGTATCGACACCGAAGCACTTGGCATCAAGACAGAAAGAGGTGCGATCGTGACCGACATGACGCTCAAGACAAACGTACCGCATGTTTACGCGATCGGTGATGTAAACGGAAAGGCAATGCTCGCGCATACTGCTTCCATGGAAGGTATCGTGGCAGTCGAAAACATCTGCGGCCACAACGTGACGATGGACTACAGCAAGATCCCGAGTGCGATCTACATTCAGCCTGAGATCGCAAGCATCGGCTTGACCGAAAAGCAGGCGAAGGAAAAATACGGCGAGATCAAGGTTGGCAGATTCCCGCTGATGGCAAACGGAAAGGCAAAAGTAGCCGGCGAGGAAAGAGGTTTGGCAAAGGTCATCACCGAAGCAAAATACGGCGAGATCGTGGGCGTACATCTGTACTGCATCCACGCGACCGATATGATCGCAGAGGCTTCTGTTGCGATGAAGCTGGAGGCGACCGCAGAAGAAGTTGCGATGGCAATTCATCCGCATCCGACCGTATCCGAGATCATGCACGAAGTGATGCATGCAGTCGGTGGCAGAGCGATCCACTGCTAGTCAGATGAGACGTATGTGCAGTAGCTTATGAGAATTGTATGTTTAGGAGACAGCTTCACACAGGGGTTCGGGGTAGACGAGCAGGAATGCTGGGTCAGCATCCTGAACCGGGAAACACCGTGGGAGTTTGTGAATAAAGGTGTCAACGGAGACACTACGACGGGTCTCTTAGCCCGTTTTCATCGAGATGTTGTCGAAGAAAAACCGCGTTATGTGTTTCTCGACGGCGGCTTCAATGATTTTCTGGCAGGCGCAGAACGCGGCGGTGTACAAGCGAATATGATGTCGCTTGTACACCAGGCATACCATAACAATATCGTTCCGGTCGTGCTGATGATCCCAGCAGGCAATGCCAAGCTGTTCAAGCAGCACTGGCCGGCATTTATAGACATCGATCATGTACAAGCGGAATGCGAAGCTTACCGGGCGTGGCTCAAAGCATTTTGCAGGGGTTTTTCACTGTTCTATATCGATTGTTATGATGTGGCTGACAATGCGGATTTCGCGGAGCACAAATATTTGGATGGTATCCACATGACTTCAGAGGGACATGCGGATATCGCAGCATATATAATGAAATTTTTAGAGAGAGCAGTACATTAACTGCATGGAAACTTAGGAGGTTTATCATGGCAATGATGACAGGCGCAGAATATATTGAGAGTTTAAGAAAGTTAAACACAAGGGTCTACATGTTTGGTGAAAAGATTGAAAATTGGGTAGATCATCCGATGATCCGTCCATCCATCAACTGTGTGGCAGTAACCTATGATCTGGCAAAGGATCCTCAGTACGAAGATCTGATGACAGCAACTTCAAACCTCACCGGCAAGAAGATCAATCGTTTCGCAAACATCCACCAGAGCACCGAAGACTTAAAGAAAAAAGTAAAAATGCAGAGACTCTGTGGACAGAAGACCGCATCCTGCTTCCAGAGATGCGTCGGCATGGACGCGTTCAACGCGGAATATTCCACGACATATGAGATCGACGAAAAATACGGCACACATTATCATGAAAACTTCAGGAAGTTCCTGCAGTTCGTGCAGCAGAACGACCTCGTGGTAGACGGCGCAATGACAGACCCGAAGGGCAACCGCGGTCTCGCACCGCACGCGCAGCCGGATCCGGATATGTTCGTCAGGAT
>DJPG01000092.1 GCA_002439735.1 Firmicutes bacterium UBA6418
AGAAATAAGGCATACAAGAGCCATATTCTTACGAAAAAATCCGCCAAGAGAAAAAGAGGCCTGAGAAAAGCAACAGTCTTAACCAGTGCAGACTTAAAGAGAATGCTCAGATCCATGGCAAAATAACGGAAGATATTAGGAGGTAAGACAAATGGCAAGAGTAAAAAAAGGCGTAAACGCGCATAAGAGACATAAAAAGATCTTAAAATTAGCGAAGGGCTTCTACGGTGCGAAGAGCAAAGTATTCAAGGCAGCCAATCCGGCAGTGATGAGATCCTTAAGATCCGCGTACGTTGGCAGAAAGTTAAAGAAGAGACAGTACAGACAGATGTGGATCGCAAGAATCAACGCGGCTGCAAGAATGAACGATATCAGCTACAGCAGACTGATGGACGGTCTGAAAAAAGCAGGCATCGAAATCAACAGAAAGATGCTTTCCGAAATGGCGATTTACGATGCGCCGGCATTCGCGGCACTTTGCGAAACCGCAAAGAAAGCGGCGAAATAAGCAGACTGCCGATAACGCCGAAAATAAGAGCGAAAACCGGAGGACGGGACATTCCCGTCCTTTTTGCGTGAGAAAAACTCTTTCTCCCGGCTTTATTTTGTGGTACAATGTCCTTGGCAATGCGAGTGTCAAGCAAAGCGCAGACAGAGCAGATGCAAGACAGGCGCCCGAGCAAAGGCAATCGGCGAGCCGAAAGGCGAAGACGGAGCCGCTCAGCATCCGGGCAAATAAGGCCAAGAGAGCGCATCTTGTGCGCGAAGGAGGTAGGCATATGGCTTATGCAGATGAATTATTTCGTGTGGTAGACAAATATTTTATGGAGATCATCATGCCCTACGGGAGAACGAATGCGGATGCGGGACAGTATCTGAAGCAGTTCAAGCCGTTTCAGAAGAAAAACTTCGAAGGCTTTATCCAGCGGTTTTCCAAGCATAAAGAGGAAGCGGAGGCACTGACCATGGACGAGATCGCCGTGCCGGAGGACGACGCGCTGGCGCTGGATCTGAAAGCAAAATTCGCGCAGAGTCAAAAGACGTTTGCAAAGCTTTGCGAGCGGAATATGCGGTTCTATGATTTTCAGAACCGCAAGGCGCAGCGTAAAAGGGTCACGACCGAGGAACTGCGGGAGATCTTTATGGCGTTGCAGGCGATCCTCAACTCCGCGATGCGGGATGTGACGCTGCTGGAAGAGGCCTATAAGGAACTCAAGGCCAGTCTGGATCCGGAATACGCCAAGGAATACGAGAGGCAAAAAGCGGATCTGGCAGAGAAGCAGGCGGAATATGAGGCAAAGGCCGCAGCCAGGGACGCCAAAAAGAATGCAAAGAAAGAGAAAAAAGCGTCCGGGAAGGCGGCCGCTGATGCGCAGAATAAGCCGTTTGAGCAGTGCACGGATGAGGACTATGAGGATATTGAGGATCTTGACGATCTTGACGAAAGATAAGGGGGATGCATGACGGAAATCGTATTCACTTACATTTTAACGGGAATGACAGCGGCGGTACTGATCGTACTGATCCTGCTGCTGATCAAATACAGCAATGCGCAGAAAGCACTGACCGATCTCAAAGGCGAGCGGATGCGAGCGGATGCGGCGCAGATGGAGGAACTGCGGCATCTCAAGCAGGATCTGCTGCAGAGCGTGCAGCTAATGCAGAACGGAATCCAGGCAAGTATGCAGACCTTCGGTGAAATGGTTTCGACCAATCAGAAGGACAGCGCGGAGAACCTCGACAAGCGGCTGGCTGATCTGAACACGCGCTTCAGTCATATGGCCGTCGAAAACGAGCAGAAGTTGGAGAACATCCGTATCGCGATGGAGAAAAAGATCGGACAGCTCAATGAGGATAACCAAAAACAGCTCGAACAGATGCGCCAGACCGTCGACGAAAAACTCCAAAAGACGCTGGAAGACCGCATCAGCAAGTCCTTCCAGTTGGTCAGTGAGCGGCTCGAACAGGTTTATAAGGGCCTCGGCGAGATGCAGAATCTGGCAGCCGGCGTGGGCGATCTCAAAAAAGTCCTCTCCAATGTCAAGACCCGCGGCATTCTCGGCGAAGTCCAGTTGGGCGCGATCCTTGAACAGATCCTGACGCCGGAGCAGTATGAGGAAAATGTCCGAACCAGGTCGACCGGAAGTGAACGCGTCGAATTCGCGGTTAAACTGCCCGGCGATGAGGACGGTACGATCTGGCTGCCGATTGACGCCAAATTTCCGGGTGATGCTTACGCGAAACTGGTGGACGCGTATGAGCTCGGCGATCCGGCGGCGGTCGAGGAAGCAGCGAAAAATCTGGAACGCATCATTAAATCCGAGGCCAAGGATATTCACGATAAATATATCGAACCGCCGTATACGACGGACTTCGGCATCATGTTCCTGCCGTTTGAGGGGCTGTACGCGGAGGTTGTGCGCAGAGGACTTCTGGAAACTCTGCAAAGGGATTACAAGGTCAATATCGCAGGACCGACCACGATGGCGGCGCTGCTCAACAGCCTGCAGATGGGCTT
>DJPG01000066.1 GCA_002439735.1 Firmicutes bacterium UBA6418
CCGGAATAACAAGAAAGTCTACCGCCCAAAATCTGATCGGCGAAGCCGACTTTCTTATAGCTGATCGATCTCCTCAGGCGTCAGCCCGGTGTTCTTTGCGATCACATCGATCGGAATTCCGGACTCTTTCAAATTCTTTGCGATCTCACGCTGTTTCTGCGCCGCGCCTTCGGCGCGGCCGGCTGCAAGGCCCTCTGCGCGTGCGTCTTCGCGCATAGAAGCCTGATCGTGCTGGTACATCATGCGGCATTCCGCCCATGCTGCTTCTCTTTCCTCTTTTGTCGCTTTCCGATATAAGTTTTCTGCCATGATGATACCCTCCTCACTCGCGCAGATTTCCTGTACAGAGTCTTTGTAGTCCGCATCATCGGCATACCGAAGATACATGGCAAGCTTTTCGATCGATGTCATATCCTCCATCGACTTGCTTGGATCCACCTTGCCAAGTTCCAGAAAGTGAAATTCAAGGCGGTCGCACAAGCGATGCCCGGTCTTTTGCTCCCTGACATCGAAGATGCTGTGACAGCCGATCTCTTTCGAAAAGAGCTTGTTCTGAATGATGGAAACTACAATGCTTTTCTTCATCGGCCCGGACGCTGAGCGGCTCCGCCTTCGCCTTTCGCCTCGTCGATTGCCTTCGCTCGGGCACCTGTCTTGCATCTGCTCTGTCGGCGCTTCGCTTGCCACTCGCAGTGCCAAGGACATTGTATCATGCGGCTCGCCGGATTGCAACGAGGAATTGACGAGTCTGCCGCCGTATAACAGGGCCCGGCAGCGATAGTCTTTGAGGTGAGAAACCTGCATCTCGATGGTCAGGATCTCGCCGGAATCGGTTTGAGCCTTGATGTCCATCGTTGTGTCTTTATCAAGGATCCAGTCGCCCAGATCGATCGGATTCTTGATCTCAAGGCTTCGGATCGGATCCGTTTTTCGTTCCAGAATAATGTTTAAAAGCCCGACGAGGGCCGCGCGGGATTCCTCGGTATCGCTTCCGTAGACGCGATGAAACACATAGTCGTTATAAAGCGGCATGCGAGTGCGGTAGGTATCGGTGTAAAGCTTTGCGATCGCTTCACGGTTCTTTGCGTTTGTTTTTTTCATTGGATTCTCCTTTTCCATGCGGTGCGGAGAATGGATCCATTCGTACTAAATAGAAATTTCTGTAAAATAATTTTATCGCACTAGCAAGGAAAATGCAAGCATATTTGGAATAAAATAGATGACATTCGTTTGACAACATTCGACAAATGTCTTTTCCCTGCAAGCTCATCCTGTCCTCTCTGCTCGCCCGGAACGCAGCGAAATCCTATCAAACCGCAAAAGAACTAACCATTGGTTAATGGTTTTTTGATAAAAAACTGTTTATACTAACAGCAGAAGTTATTTTTAGGCATTGAAAGGAGGGATGTCCATGCAAAAAAAATACATCCATACAGTCAAGCCGCTTGCGGATTATATCCTGGAAGTGGATTTTCTGTCCGGCAGCCGCCTGTTTCTGAATATGAAACCGTATCTGGACAGCATCCGTTTCCGGCCGCTCAAACGCCCCGGCGTCTGGCAGCGCGCCGTCACCAACGGGCTGTTTGTCCGGTTTGACGATGTGGAGCTGAGCCATGACGAGATCCTGGCCATGACAGAACAGGAAATCCTGGCTGTATAAATCGTAAAGGAGGAAAAGAATGAAAAGAAAAATTTTAAGCATGCTGTTGTGCATCGCGGTCTGCGTTGCCATGCTGCCTATGACGGCATATGCGGCGGCCTCTGCGGGGACCCCTTATAATATCACCGTAGCCGGCGTACAGGTGACTTCGGAGAATGCCGATGAAATCACCGGAGTCGGTATTAACGGCTCGGTATCTTTTGAGGCTAAAACCCGCACGTTAACACTCAAGAATGCGGCGATTACTGGAAAACTTGAAATTTTAAGCGGCTCTGCTGCTACTATTGTACTCATAGGGAAAAATACCATTCAAGTAGATAACAAATCATATGGAATCCAGTCCACACCGTCGCTTACCATTAAAGGTGACGGCACCGGTAGTCTATCTGTTGTTGCATCCTATGCATCCGGAACTACTGGAAGTACCGGAATCTACTGCCAATCCGGAGACATTTTTTTTGAGAACGTAATCGTAGATGCTTTCGGTGCAGGGTCCGGCATATATGCAGAAAACGGTAAAATTACATTACAACAAAGCAAGGTTTCTGCAAAGAGAGGTTCCAGAGATGCTCGTTATAGTGCGTTTTATGCAAAAAAGTTTATCATTGCGGAAGACGCATCGCTTGAAAACGCTTACGAGAGTGAGACGTTCAAAAGTGGAGAAAAAGATAGGCTAGTCGAAGCCAATAGTCCTGATGAAGAAATCGGCTATGTCACCATCGACACGCAATTTGAGGACTACCACTTGAAACTATTTGATGGGCTAAAGGTAACATCGCGTAATGTTCACGATATTCCAGATTCTTTTAAAAAGTCGGGTACTAATGGTCTCGGCACATTTTCTTACAATCCGGAACGAAGCACACTGACGCTAAAAGATGCAATGAATAATTATGGTATTTCTCATGGCCAACAAAGCGCTCTAGTTGAAAGTGGCGCACCGCTTACCATTTCTCTTAGTGGGAAGCAAAATCGCCTCTTAAACTCTGGTGATACTGGTATAATCTTAGCAGAGGAAGATCTGACGATAACAGGTAATACCGCTGACAGCCTTGAGGTTAAAAGTGCGCGGGGTATCGGCATAAACTGTAAAAAAGGTCTGGATGTTCAAGGCGGCACAATCACTGCGATCGGTCAAACACACGCGATTGAAAGTGCCAGCATCACCGTCGGCGGCACGATAAAGGCAACGAATGATCCGGGTTATGGTGATATCGTAATAAAAGCTGCTGAGCCTATCAAAGCGGCGGATGGCATGATGCTTCAATTGACAAACTGTAAAGAAATTACCCCTGGTGAGGTCGAAATTACAAACAGAGCTGAAAGTGGTGATCGCTTTGCAGAGATCAGCGCTAGCAAGCCTGAAAATGGAGAAGCGCACACTCATGCATATGACTCTGCAAAATGGAATAGAAATGAGAAGCTGCACTGGCGTGCCTGCACAGCAGAAGGCTGTGATCAATTAGATGCAGCGCCGCATGAATTCGGTGCTTGGACTGAAGCGGAACCAGCAACTCAAACTGAAAAAGGCATCAAAGCGCGTACCTGCTCCACTTGCGGATATGCAGAAACCGCGGATATCCCGGCAGGCAGCACCGTCTACGGCATTGAAATCAATGAACAAAATTTCCCGGATGAAGCTTTCATGAATGTCGTCAAGAAATTTGACGAGGACAGAAATGATTATCTCAGCGAGGAAGAAATTTCTAAAGTCGAAGAAATCAATTGCCGTGATCAAAATATCTCAAGTCTTGATGGAATCAAGTATTTCACTGCCCTTACGACTCTGCACTGCGATGGCAATCAACTGACGACTTTGGATGTCAGCCAAAACACAGAACTTCAGTTTCTCTACTGTGAAGAAAATAAGTTGGCTTCTTTGGATGTCAGCAAAAATAAAATGTTAGAGACCTTGCATTGCCACAGCAATCAGTTGGCTTCACTGGATGTCAGTGGAAATGAAAAGTTGATGCATTTTCACTGTAACGAGAATCGTTTGACTTCTCTGGATGTCAGTAACAATGTCGGCTTAAAGGTGCTTAATTGCAGCGAAAATCAGCTGACCACTTTGGATGTAGGCACAAATACCCAGTTGTATAGTCTATTCTGTAATGAGAATCGTTTGACCTCGCTGGATGTCAGCAAAAATGTCAAATTAACGGAGCTGAATTGCAGCGGTAACGTCTATCCGATCAGCATTACGGCGGCTCGTGCCTTTAACCTCTTATCTCTGCCGGGATTTGATGTGAGCAAAGCAAGCAGCTGGGTCGGCGGCAAGGTTAGCGGCAATATTCTGACAGTTGATAAGGATGCAGACCAGGTAACCTACACCTATGACTGCGGTAACAATAAAACCTTTACTTTCACCTTATCAGTTGATACCGTCGAGGAAATAAGCGGCGGCAGCTACACCCCGGTACAGAAGCCGGAGATCCAACCTGTAAGCGGCGGCAAGACCGAACTTTCCAAGGACGGCAGCACGCTGGAGATCACCCCGGATGAGGGCATGGAGATCGGTACCGTTACCGTAAACGGCAAGGAAGTTACCGTCAAAGACGGCAAGATCACCGGACTGAAGACCGGCGACAAGGTACAGGTTACCTTTATCGCCAAAGCACCGTCCAAGGCAGAAGCGGATCAGAACGCCGCAGCCATGGTCAAGGATCTCAAGCTCACGGTCAAGACTTCCAGAACTGCCAACAAGAATATCAAGGCGACCGTTCAGATGAACAGCGAGCTGGCTGCCGCAGTCAAGGAACTGAAGGCGGCAGGCTACAAGGTACAGTACAAATTCTATCGTTCCACCAAAAAAGCATCCGCTTACGAGCGCATGCTGATCAAGGACGCACCGTGGTATGTCAACACCATCGGTGACAAGGATACGTATTACTACTACAAAGTCCGGCTTGCGGTTTATGATCAAGACGGCAAGCTGATCGCGCAGACCGCACTCAAGCAGTGCAAAGCGGGCAGCCGCATCTGGGTGAAATAACTTGATACAAGGGGATCGCTGCAGTGCTTGACAAATCCTGTAGTCACTGTGATCCCTCACAAGCTTCAAATCTCAAAAAGCGCGGGCTGCGGCCTGCGCTTTTGTCATGCACATGCTTATCTAAATTCCTGCCCCCCGTTTTTAACAAAAAGTCACGCGTAGATGTAATGCATACATGCTGTGCTCCTCAAAAACAAGAAAATCTTGGGCATTTACTTTCTTGGAAATTCGTTTTTTGGTTTTACAAACAAAAGTTTTCATATTTTTTTGATAATACAACCATTTTTCATAGAGCAACCGCAATCCGGCCAAGGATCGGAATCCGAAACGGGACCAATCATTACATCTTTTTGCGAAAAAAAGCCAAATTCGGGAGGCACAAAAACGATATGTAAAAATCTGGTTCCACTCAGGTTGTTTTTTGTGCTTCGATCTTTTCGGCCAGATCGTTCAGATAGACCCAGCGTTCCATTTTTTCGTCCAAGGACGCGGTGAGCTGCTCGCGCTGCGCGGTCAGCTCCTGCAGCTTGCCGTAATCGCTGCCGGCTTGGTTGATCTGCGCTTCCACCGCGGTGATCGCGTCTTCCAGCGCGGCGATGTCCGCGTCGATGGTTTCAAACTCCCGCTGTTCTTTATAGGAAAATTTGAGTTTTTTCGGCCTTTCGGCGATGCGGTTGTCCGTTTTGGTCGGCGCTCCGTCGGCAGGCGCATCCGCTCTCGCCCCCGTCTTGCCTGCGGCTTTTCCGGCTGCTTTCTCTGCCGCCTGCCCGGCTGCGCGCCGCGCGGCCCAGTCGCTGTAACCGCCCGGATAATGCGCGATGTGACCGTTTGGCTCATAGACAAAGGTCCGCATAGCAACCCGGTCGATAAAATGCCGGTCGTGCGATACAGCAATCACCGCGCCCGCGAACGTGTCCAGATAATCCTCCAGAATGCACAGGGTGTCGATATCCAGATCGTTGGTCGGTTCGTCCAGCAGCAGGACATTCGGCGCTCCCATGAGAATGCCCAAAAGATACAGCCTCCGCTGCTCGCCGCCGGACAGCCGTCCCACCGGGATGGAGTGCATATGCGGCGGGAACAGGAAGCGCTCCAGCATCTGGGACGCGCTGATATAGCCGTCTTCGGTCCGGACATTGTGGGCAATGTCACAGATGTATTCGATGACCCGGCGCGATTTGTCCATCTGTTCGTTTTCTTGTGAAAAATAGCCGATCTTGACCGTTTCTCCGATCTCGACACTGCCGCTGTCCGCTGCAAGCTCGCCGGTGATCAGCTTGAGGAGCGTCGACTTGCCGGCGCCGTTTTCACCGATGATGCCGATGCGGTCGTCCCGCAGCACATTGTAGGAAAAGTCCGCGATGACCGGCACGCCGTCAAAAGCTTTGGAGACATGATGCAGTTCGATGATCTTTTTTCCTAAGCGTGAGGATACCGACTTCATTTCCAGCGCGGTGTTGTTGACAACGAGTTTGCTGTCCTCTAACTGATGAAACCGTTCGATGCGGCCCTTTGCCTTGGTCGTCCGGGCCTGCGCGCCGCGGCGCATCCATTCCAGCTCCCGCCGGTACAGCGTCCGCCGCTTGCGTTCCGAGGCAAGCGCCATTTCTTCGCGAGCCGCCCGGTTTTCCAGATATACCTCGTAGTTTCCCTCGTGGCGGTACAGTTTGCCGTCGGTCAGTTCCAGGATCACATTGGTGACCCGGTCCAGAAAGTAGCGGTCATGGGTGACCATAAAGATCGCGCCGCGGAACTTTTTGAGATAAGCTTCCAGCCATTCCACCGTATCGCTGTCGATATGGTTGGTCGGCTCGTCCAGAATAAGGATATCGCAGGGGTTGGTAAAAATGCCTGCCATGGCGACGCGCTTGCGTTCACCGCCGGACAGCGTCCCCATTTTTTTGTCAAAGTCCGTGATGCCCAGCTGGTTCAGCATGGATTTGCACGGATAGTCTCCCTCGACAGCCGTTTCCGGCGTCAGATAGCTGATCGCCTGCTCCAACACGGTCTTTTCCGGATCGCAGACCGGGGCCTGCGGCAGGTAACCGATGCGGACGCCGCCGGTGAGAACGATCTTGCCGGAGTCTGCGTCTTCCGCGCCCGCCGTGATCCGCAGCAGGGTGGATTTTCCGGTGCCGTTGACGCCGATCAGGCCGATCTTGTCGCCCTCGTTGATGGCGTAGGAAAGATGCGACAGCAAGGGGTTGACGGTATAGGATTTGGAGATATCGGTTGCGTTCAGTAAGATCAAGGTCGTTCCTCCTGTTTGAAATCAAAGGTATAGTCGCCGTCGGCGTTCAGATGCACCTTGGCGGTGAATGCTTTTCCGGCCTTAGAGCGGAAGTTCGCGGCGACTTCTCCGCCGTTGAGCAGCTGTTTCATTTCCGGATAGGAAAAATCATGGCCACAGAAGCTGCGGAACACTTTATGGCCGCACTTTTTGACACTGCAGAACACACCCCACTGATTCAGCACGGCTTTTTTCTGACATTTCGGACAGCGTACCGTTTCTTCGAAAAAGACCATCTCGATCTCACCTTTTTCGTTCAGCTTCAGCGCCGCGCGGAACGGTTTGCCGGCGCGAGTCTTGAAATTCAGATACCCGCTCCGCTGTCCGGCTTCCAGCTTGCGCAGGAGCTCCGTATCGATCTCGGCGCCGCTGGTGTTCTTGTAGATCCTCGCGCCGCAGCCGAGGCACTGATAGACTTTTTTCTGTTCTTCGAGGACGCCGCCGCACTTGAGGCAGCGGATGTCGGTCTGCACCGGTTCAAACGGCGCCAGCTCGGCCTCGACTTCTTCGAGATCCTGCCCGATCTTTTGGCACATTTCCCGCAGTTTTTCCAAGACCTCCGCCATGACCTGCTCATATTCGGCTTCGCCGCGCTGCACTTTTTTGATGTTATTGTCCATATTGGCGGCGAAAACCGGGTAAGCGATGTCAAAATCCTGCACGGCTTCGATATAGGCCTTTCCTTTCTCTGTGATGTACAGGCCGGACTTTTTTTCTTCCACATAACCGGAATCGATGATATCGCGGATGATCGACGCCCGGGTCGCCGGGGTGCCGATGCCTTGCGAATCGGACAGAGATTTTTTCAGTTCCTTGTCCTCGATCTGCGTGGCGATGTTGCGCATGGCGTTGATCAAGGTCGCCTGCGTCAAACGTTTCGGCGGTGAGGTTTCCTTTTGTACCGGCTGTATGGTGCTTGCCGTGACGCG
>DJPG01000128.1:0-686 GCA_002439735.1 Firmicutes bacterium UBA6418
ATTGCGGTCATCCGCCTGCCGCGAATTTCCAACTTTACCGACCTGAATGTGATGGAGACGATTCCCAGCGTCAGCGTACGATATGTAAAAAACTTACAGGAACTCAAAGACCCGGATATGATTGTGCTTCCGGGGTCGAAAAATACCATTTCGGATTTGCTTTGGATGCGCCAGAATGGGCTGGAGGCAGCCCTCTTGAAACAGGCCGGAGCCGGCAAAGTGATTTTCGGTATCTGCGGCGGCTTCCAGATGCTGGGCGAAGCCCTTGCAGATCCCATGGGTATCGAAACCTCCGGTGAAGTCAGGGGGATGGGACTCTTACCGATTGACACTGTCTTTTTAGAGAAGAAGACCAGAAGCCGGGTGACCGGCAGCTTTCTTACTGAAGGCACGCTCTTTGACAGCTTGAAAGACCGGAAACTGGAAGCGGAAGGTTACGAAATCCACATGGGTCAGTCAACCTTAAAAGCAGGCGCAAAACATTTGCTCACGCTTACCGACGCAGTCACGGGACAGACCAAACAGGACGGTGCTTATAAAGGAAACATATTCGGTTCTTATGTCCACGGCATCTTCGACGGCGCAGGCATCGGTCAGGCGATCATCCAGGCACTGGCTGACAAGAAGGGCGTGCAGATGGGAGACATGGGCAGTATGACTTATGCCGAATACAAAGAAACCCAGTA
>DJPG01000128.1:808-7054 GCA_002439735.1 Firmicutes bacterium UBA6418
GGAAAAAGGAACGAGCGATGAATTTCAGAGATAAAATAGAAGAAGTAAAACCGAGAGAAATCGAAGAAAAAAGCTTTGCGATTATCAGCGAGGAATTGGGTGCGCGAGCGTTTGCACCGCACACGGAGCTGATTGTCAAACGCTGTATCCACACCTCCGCTGATTTTGATTATGCGGAGAATTTATGCTTTTCACCGGAAGCGGCAGAGAAAGCTATGGACGCCATTCGGAGAGGTGTATCTGTCGTGACCGATACCAACATGGCGAAAGCCGGCATCAACAAAGTTTCTCTCGCTCAATACGGGGGAAGCGTCCACTGTTTCATGGCGGATCCGGATGTCGCAGAAACGGCGAGACAGAATGGCACCACCCGCGCCAGCGAAAGCATGAAAA
Organism: Firmicutes bacterium UBA6418; assembly: GCA_002439735.1. GTDB lineage: Bacteria > Bacillota > Clostridia > Peptostreptococcales > Anaerovoracaceae > CAG-238. Next base: position 1,202 of record DJPG01000128.1, read on the forward strand.
AAGCAGCCAGCCTTGGCGAGCCGTTTATTTATGCCATCGGAAACGCGCCGACCGCGCTAGTAAGCCTGTACGATCTGATGCAGGAGGGCAAAGTGAAGCCGGAACTGATCATCGGCGTGCCGGTCGGCTTTGTCAATGTGGTGCAGTCCAAGGAACTGATCATGAGCGCTGATGTACCTTACATTGTAGCCCGCGGACGCAAAGGAGGCAGCAATATCGCCGCCTGCATTGTCAACGCACTACTGTATATGATCGATAATGACAGATATTACTGGAAAGATTGAGCAAGCATAGGTAGGTAAAAAGGAGTATGTTCTGAAATGGTAGGACTTGGAACTTTGATCAACGCGGCAGCCATTCTCGCAGGAGGTATGATTGGGTTGCTGGGCGGAACATTCATGAAAGAACGGCATCAGGATGCCATGCAGACGACCTGCGGCATCAGTGTGATGTTTATCGGAACGGCAGGCGCCATGGAAAAAATGCTCACCGTACATGACGGTGTCATTACATCCGGACAAAGCATGCTGATCACCATTTGTCTGGTTTTAGGCGCATTTATCGGGGAAGTCATCAACCTTGAGGATGCATTCGAACGTTTTGGGGAATGGCTGAAAAAGAAAACTAACAATACTTCCGACGCGGAATTTGTCCATGCGTTTGTAACCGCTTCGCTTACCGTATCCATCGGCGCCATGGCGATCGTCGGCTCCCTGCAGGATGGGATCTTCGGAGACTGGTCCGTCCTGGCGACCAAGGGTGTCCTGGATCTGGTCATCATCCTGGTGATGACCTGTTCGATGGGAAAGGGTTGCATTTTTTCGGCGATCCCGGTCTTTGTCTTCGAAGGCTTGATGACGCTGCTGGCAGTCTTCCTCAAACCGTATATGACGGAACTGGCTTTGGACTATATCGCGCTGGTCGGTTCGATCCTGATCTTTTGTGTCGGCTTGAATCTGATCCGTGAAAAGAAGATCCGTGTGGCAAATATGCTTCCGGCGATCGTGCTGGCCTATGCCGCAGCACTGCTGCCGTTTTAGATGCTATTTACATTCCGGACGTGCATTTTCTTTCTGGTGATGCTTTTTTTGGCCATAAGTGTTACAAAAAAGCTTGACCAAAACACGAGGATATGGTAAAGAAACGTGGACTGGAAGATCTGTTTGAGATCGGTTCGGCGGCGACCAGCCGGGAGGAGATCGGCAACGGAGTTCATCACGGAACGCGGCGCAAGCTGGCAGAAATGGGAATCCCATGCGGCGATCACCGCGCGCGGCAGGTGACAAAGGCGGATGACGAATATTATGATTATCTGCTGATCATGAACGCCAACAACCACAGAAATCTGGTGCGTATCATCGGCAGCGACCCGCAGGGCAAGGTTCATGGATTACTGGATTTTTCAAGCGATCCGCGGGATATCGCCGATCCGTGGTATACCAACAATTTCGATGTGTCCTATGAAGACATCGCCGATGGATGCAGAGACTTCCTGCAGTATGTGCGAAAACAGAAAAAATTCAGAAAGGAGTAGCCGACAACAGAAGAAGACGTAAAAAGCACGACCGGCCTGCTGGACAGATTTTCTCGGGAAATTCACTAAAAATCCGTTTCCATTCCTCACAAAGCGTGATATAATGTTCTTGTTACGGCGACAGCAGCGCAGCGTTGCGTCCGCGCAGCGACTGCAGGTCACATTTACAGGAGGAATCTATCATGTTCAGAAAGATGCGTCGTGCCGAGAAGAAGGCCATTCCAAACGAAGAAACGATCAAACTTTTACAAGAAGCGAAACGCGGTGTGCTTGCGGTAGCAGGCGATGACGATTATCCTTATGCGGTTCCGATCAATTTCTACTATGATGAGGCTGCCGGAAAGATCTATTTTCACTCGTCGCTGGCCGGACATAAGGTGGATGCCATGAAACGCGATCCGAAGGTCTGTTTTACGGTTTACAGTGAACCGGAGATCAAGGATCTTGACTGGGCGCCGTATGTGAAGAGCGCGGTCGTTTTCGGCAAGGCAGTTCCGATCGCTGATCCGGAAGAAAAGAGAAACGTGCTCAAGACCTTTGCGATGAAGTACTATCCGAATGAGGCGGAGGCTGATGAGGAGATCGAGTTGGATTTTAAGGCGGTGCAAATGTTTGAGATCACCATCGAGCATATGACCGGAAAGGAAATTCAGGAGAAGTAATGTATATCGCAGAGATCATAGAAAAGATGATCGGACTTTCTGACGGGAATGTAGAAGATATCAACCATTTTATGAAAGTCTGGGGTTACGCGAGAACGATCGGAAAGATGGCGCGGTTGGAAATGCGGTCGCAGTATGTCCTCGAGGCTGCGGCGGTGGTTCACGATATTTCCTGCCCGCTCTGCAGAGAAAAATACGGAAATGCCGGCGGCAAACATCAGGAACAGGAAAGCGAACCGCTTGTGCGTGCCTTTTTTGCGGGGACGGATGTCGATGCGGAAGTCATTGAACGTATCGTATATCTGGTGACACATCATCACAGCCCGGATGCCGTTGACGGTCTCGACTATCAGATCCTGATCGAGGCGGATTATCTGGTCAATGCGGATGAAATGGGATTTTCGGAAGAGAATATCCGCAATTTCAGAGAACGTTTTTTCAGAACGAAAGCAGGCACAGACTTATTGAATATGATCTATACAAAAGCTGTCTGAAAGGGCAGCTTTTTTGAAAAGAGAAGGGTACTGAAATGATTTATCAAATAGCGGCGCTTGTCATATTATCTGTTTTTTACGGATGCTATTTTCTGAAAATGTTTGTGCAGCGGAAAAAGGGCATTCGATCGGATCAGATCGGACAGGGAAAAGTCGGTTTTGTGAAATTTGTCGAAGTAACTATGAAGATCGCAACCTTGCTGGTTCCGGCAGCGGAAGTGATCAGTATCCTTTTGAACACGACTTGTTTTTCGGCTCCGCTCAGAATCTGCGGCGGCTTCGGTTTTTGCGATGATCATGTTCCATCTGCAGATCGTGAATGTGGAAGAAGACTTCCTGCTGGAGGCCTTTGGGCAGGAATATCTGACGTATAAGAAAAAAGTAAACCGCTATATTGGAAGAAGATAGAAGAAAACGCTTGTTCTTTTTACGATACTATGTTATGATAGAAACAGCCAAGAGGATAAGCCAATACGGTTGATTCTGGAAAGGTTGAAAGCATGACGGACTATGAACTGCTCGTAATCATACTTATGATTATGGGGTTATTAGTTCAAATGGATAACCACAAAAGAAAATAACCGCAAGGCTGCCACCTTATGCGGTTATTTTGATTTTTTCCATAATAACTAATCAAGAATCAGCCGAACGGACTATCTCTTGGCTTTATTTTAGCATAAAGTTCTTGAAAGTGCAAGATAAATTGCAGATTCTGTGAATATAAGGAGAAAACAAATGGATTTGATGGAATTATTAAAAATGCGGCGCACGTATCGCCGTTTCAAACAGGAACCGATCGCGGATGCGATCATCGATGAAATGCTGACGGCAGCGCGATATGCGTCCAGTGCTATGAATAAACAGCCGCTACAGTATGTGGTTGTAAAAACACCGCAAAAGGTGAAAGAAGTCTTCGGTTATACGAAATGGGCAGGTTCTCTGCCGCCGGAGCAGGGACAGCCAAAAGCCGGAGAAGAACCGGTGCTGTTTATCGGGATCGTGGAGAACATGGATCTTGCGAACGCGTTTACCGATACAGATGCGGGACTTGCGATCAGTAATCTGACACTTGCCGCGTGGAATCATGGGGTTGGCAGCTGTATCATCGGTGCCTGCAATAAACAGAAGATCGGAGCTATCTTCGGTCTTAACGAAAACCAGAAGCTCCACACTGTTGTGGCATTCGGCTATCCGTCCCATACCAGCAAGATCATCGATGCAGAAGGGGACAACACGCAGTATTTTCTTGATGAAAATCGGGATTATGTCGTTCCGAAACGTAAAACGGAAGACGTGGTGACGTATTTATAAAACAGCATGCATGAAAATGGAGGAAAGAATCATGAGTAAAAAATTAGTTGCCTACTTTTCGGCAAGCGGCGTGACCGCCAGACTGGCAAAGAATCTGGCTGAGGCGATCGGCGCAGATCTATTTGAAATAAAGCCTGTGAAGCCATATACAGAAGCAGATCAGAACTGGAAAAATCCGCTAGCCAGATGTAATAAAGAAAAAATTAGCAAAAAAGATGTCCCGGTCAGCGGGATCGTTGAAAACATGGACGAGTATGACACCGTATACCTGGGTTTTCCGATCTGGTACTGGGCTGCTCCCAATGTCGTAAACACTTTCGTAAAGCAATATGATTTTTCCAATAAAAAAATCGTACTGTTCGCCACCTCCGGCGGCAGCGATATAGGCAAGACCGCAGAGAAACTGCAGCCGTACCTGGGAACCAAGGCTGAGATTGTCGATGCCAAAGTCATGAACGAAGACCCAAGCATTGAGAAACTGAAAGCCTGGGCGGTTTATTAAGAACGGAAATATAAGGCTTACGAAAAGGAACACGTATTTTATGAACAGGCAAACTCGTAATTCTTATCTTCAGTTTATCACATCCATGCTGATCTTTGGCACCATTGGCATTTTTCGAAAATACATCCCGCTGTCATCCGGCATGCTGGCCTTTACGAGAGGACTTTTGGGATGCGTTTTCCTGCTGCTTTTTCTCCTTATCAGAAACGGCAGGAAGATCGAACTGCCGGATCGGCGAAACCTGATCTTGCTCGCAGTGACCGGAGCGCTCATCGGATTGAACTGGATCTTTCTTTTTGAATCCTATCGCTACACCAGCGTAACGATCGCAACCATGTGTTACTATATGCAGCCGACGATCGTGATCCTGCTATCTCCGCTGTTTTTTAAGGAAAAACTGACGATCAAGAAGCTTTGCTGCGCAGCCACGGCGATCATCGGCATGTTCTTTGTGTCGGGAATGACGGACGGGAACGGCATCGGGGCGGCAGATACGATTGGTATTGTATGCGGGCTGTGCGCTGCGGCGTTTTATGCGTCGGTCATTATGTTGAACAAAAAAATTCATGTAGAGGACGCTTACCAGAAAACCATGGTGCAACTGGGCGCGGCGGCGCTTGTGTTGGTTCCGTATCTGATCGTGACGGAAGATTTTGGAGTACTTTCCTTCCATTGGCAGGCGGCTATCATGGTTCTGATCGTAGGCATCGTACATACCGGCATCGCATATGTGATGTACTTTGGCAGTATGAAAGATCTGAAGGCACAGTCCATCGCGGTGCTGAGCTACGTCGACCCGGTGTTTGCGCTCCTTCTTTCGGCGCTTGTCCTGCATGAGAAACTGTCGATGTTCGGACTCATTGGAGCCGTACTGGTCATCGGTTCGGCACTGATCAGTGAACTTCCCGGAGAGAATAAATGATAAGTTAATGTCGAGAACGGTTGCAGCTCCATACAGCGAGGAACGCCGGAGCGCCGCCAGCGAAGCGGCGAAAGCTGCCGCAAGCAATCTCACGCGAAGTGTGGTACAATTTTTTGAAAAACTTCTCTTTTTCATTTAGTATTTGCTGCAAAACCCGTAGTATATAGGTTAAGCCGGAAAGGAGGTGGTGAGATGATAGATGATGAAAAAATCATAGAAATGTTCTTTGAACGGTCAGAGCAAGCCATATTGGAGCTGGACAGAAAATACGGAAAAATCTGTCACAACCTCTCGTATAACATCGTGAACAGCAGACAGGACTCAGAGGAATGTGTCAATGACGCTTACTTAGGAGCATGGAACGCCATTCCCCCGGTACAACCCAATCCCTTGTTGTCCTACATTGTGAAAATCGTGCGGAACATTTC
>DJPG01000063.1 GCA_002439735.1 Firmicutes bacterium UBA6418
GTCGGCGTGGATCTGAACACGGCGTCGCCGTCGCTGCTTTCGTATATCGCGGGCGTAAACATGGGCATTGCCAAAAATATTGTCAAATACCGAGAAGAAAACGGCAAATTCACCGACCGCAAGCAGCTGATGAAGGTGCCGAAGCTGGGCGAAAAAGCCTTTAACCAGTGTGCCGGTTTCCTGCGCATCGCAGACGGAAAGAATCCGCTGGACGCGACTTCGGTGCACCCGGAATCCTACGGCGCAGCACAGGCCATGATGGAAAAACTCGGCGTGGAGGCTGACGCCATTCAGCACGGCGGCGACAAGGATATGGAGAAAAAGATCAAGAAGGCTTATCCGGCAAAGTCCCTGACACAGAGTATTGCCACTATGGCCGGCGATCTGGGCATCGGCGAAATGACGCTGACCGATATCATCGAGGAAATGAAAAAACCGGCCCGCGACCCGCGTGAGGATGCGCCGCCGGTCGTATTCCGAGGTGATGTCAAGCAGTTTGAGGATCTGAAGATCGACATGGAAATGACCGGTACGGTGCGCAATGTCGTGGACTTCGGAGCCTTTGTGGACATCGGCGTGAAGAACGACGGTCTGGTGCACATATCGCAGTTAAGCGATAAGTTTATCAAGCACCCGATGGACGTGGTTGCGGTCGGCGATACGGTCAAGGTCAAGATCATTTCCATTGACTATGACAAACACCGGGTGGGACTGACGATGAAAGGATTGAATTAGAAGATGAGCAAGATCACAACAATTTTATTCGACTTTGACGGGACGCTGGTCAATACCAACGATGTCATCCTTGCGTCGTGGCAGCACACCTACCGTCATTATACCGGCAAGGAAGAAAGCATCGAGAAGATCACGGAATGTTTCGGAGAGCCGCTGCTTCTGACCATGGCCCGGGAGTTTCCGGGGGTCGATCCGGAGGAATCCGCCGAGGTCTACCGGAATTTTCAGAAGGAGAACGCAGATGAGCTGGTGACGATCTTCCCGGGCATCGAAGCTATGCTGCAGGACTTGAAGGCAAAAGGTTACCGGCTGGCGATCGTGACTTCCAGGACCAGAGAGTCAGCACAGCGTTATCTGGACATGTTCGGCATGGCATCGTACTTTGACGATATGGTGTCCTGCGAGGATACGGATATACATAAGCCGAATCCGGAGCCGATCCTGCTGTGCATGCAGAAACTGGGCGTTTCGCGCGAGGACTGCATCATGATCGGGGACAGCCCGTTTGATATCAAGTGCGCGAACAACGCGGGCGTTTTGAGCGTGCTGGTGGCTTGGAGGATCACCGGCCGCGGCGCGGCCGAGGTGGCGGACGCGAAGTGGGATTACGAGATCGCGACGCCTGCGGACCTGCCGGCGCTGCTGGACGAGATCAACGCGGCGCAGTAAAATTGCGAAAGGCGCGGCGGGCAGCAGACAAAACTTCGACTGCGCAACGCCGCGTTTGTGTACAAAGAGGATGAAGAGGAAACGCGATGCTGCATCTTTATTACGGAAGAGAAGATATCGATAAGGAAAACTTTATTTTTGACCATATGCAAGGTCGGGCGCTCTTACTTGTGCCCGACCAATTTACATTGCAGATGGAGCGGTCCCTGCTTGCCCGGACAGGCCGGGAAGCCCTGATGGATATTGAGGTGCTTTCGATGTCACGGCTGGGCTATCGACTGCTGGCGGAGCTTGGCGGCAGCAAGCGCAGTTTCATCGACAAGTACGGGCGGCATATGATCCTGGCGGACATTGCGTGCGCCGAGCGGGAACAGCTGCAAGTATTCTGCGGTCTGGAGCGCAAGAATTCCTTCATCGAAATGGTAAACAATTTCATCTCGGAGCTCAAGCAGTTCAACTGCGGCAGCGCGGAGCTCGCTATGATCGCGAAGGAACTGCCGGAGGGATCCTACGCAGCCAAAAAGCTGGCGGATCTGACGCTGCTGTATGAGGAATACGAACGCCGGATCGCGGGTAAATACACCGATTCCGAGGACTATATCGATCTGTTTCTGGCAAAGATCCCGCAATCGCAGCTGATCCGGGATAACGATATCTGGATCTATGGCTTTGACAGTTTCGCCCCGAAAGCGATGTCCGTCATCGGGGAGCTGCTGGGCAGTGCGCGGAATGTACAGGTGGTGCTGACGGCAGACCATGATCGAGACAGCCGGGACAGCGAGCTGTTTACGCTGCCGGAGATCGTCATGCACAAGCTGCAGGAGGCGGCAGAGGCGCGCGGCATCGGCTGCGAACGGCAGGCGATACCGGAAACCTACCGCCTGCCGGACCGCGCGCCGGCCATGGTCTGCATCGAGCAGGAGCTTTATGCGCTGCCGGCAAGGCCTGCAGCAAGCCTTGCCGCCTGTGAGGGTCTGCATCTGGTGACGGCGGCGAATCTGTACAACGAGGCCGAAAGCGCAGCCGTCTATGTGCTGCATCTGGTGCGGGATCTGGGCTATCATTACCATGAGATCCAGTTGATCTGCAACGACCAGGAGGAGCGTGGGCCGATCCTGCGGCGGATCTTCCGCGAATACGGGATCGATCTGGTTTCGGACGCCAGCCGGGATATCCTGCAGAGTCCGATCGTACGCTATATCACGGCGCAGATCAGCGTGGTGATCGAAAAATACCGTACCGACACCGTGCTGCGTACGCTCAAATCGGGATGCAGCGATCTGACTCCGGAGGAGCTGACAGACCTCGAAAACTATGTCATCAAATACCGCATCCGCGGAAATATGTGGAAAAAACCGTTCGTCAAGGGCTTGCAGGAGTATGGTGAGGAGGAGCTGGCTCGTCTCAATGCGATCCGCGCAAAAGCCATGCTGCCGATGCGGTCCTTCGAGAAGATTTTTGCCAGTGAAACGACGGCGGACTTCATCGCGGCGCTTTACCAATATCTCTATCAGGAGGTGCAGCTGCCGGCGCGGATCAGCGCGATGCTTGTCTCTCAGCAGGAGATGGGCCGGACGGATCTGGCAGAGGAAACGCAGCAGATCTGGGGCAAGGTGGTCGGGATTCTCGATCAGATGCAGGAGATCGCGGGGCAGCAGGCTTTCGATGCACGCGGCTTTTTAGACCTGTTTACGGTGGGGCTGTCGCAGGTCGAGATCGGAGTGCTGCCGCCGACCAAGGACGGTCTGATGATGGGTACGATGCAGCGCACCAGAAGCGGCAATATCAAGGCGTTGGTCGTGGTCGGCGCCAATGAGGGGATCTTGCCGCAGGAGAAACCGGCACCGGGTCTGTTCGGCAATGACGAAAAGGAGCTGTTTCAGGAAAAGGGCGTAGAGCTCTGCAAGGTGGACAGCGTGCGGCAGCTGGAGGAACGGCTGGCGATCTACCGCAACCTTTCCCGGCCGGGCGCACAGCTTTGGATGAGCTGCAGTATGGCGGATATCGAGGGGAATCTTAGCAAGCCGTCAGGGATCTTTGTACGCCTGACGGAGCTCTTCCCGCAGCTTACGGTCGAGAAGGATGTGCTCAACCGTACGGGTGAGGCGCAGACGGCACTGGCCTGCGGCGGCATAGCGCCGCTGCGGCATTTGACCGAGGCGCTGCAGGAGACGATGGAGGGCAAGCCGCTCGGCAGACCCTGGACGGAAATGCTCGCCTGGTATCAGCAGCATGACGATGCGAAACTGACGCCGATCCGCAAGGGATTGGCCTTTACGAATCAGCAGGAGGCACTCGGCAGCAAGGTCGCTGACGCTCTGTACAAGCGGGATCTCGATACCGCGCTGAGCCTCAGTCCGTCGCGGTTGGAACGCTATGCGCGCTGCGCGTTTTCTCATTTGATCCAGTACGGCCTCAAGCCGGAGGAACGCCGCGTCTTTGAGGTCGCGCCGCGGGAGATTGGCGACATCTACCATCAGTGCCTGATGGAGCTGACGGCAAAGCTGACCTTACCGGGCGTACCGGTCACCGCGCCGGAATCGCCGTGGATGACGATGACGCGCGAGGAATGTCGAGCCTTCGTGGAGCAGACGGTCGCACGAGAGACAGCAAGCTATCGCGAGGGACTGTTCCAGTTCGGTAACGAGGAACAGTACCGCAGCCGCCGTATCGCGGACATCTGCGAAAAGGTCTGCTGGGTGTGCGTCGAGCAGGTACGGGCCGGACAGATCCTGTCCAGCCGGTTTGAGGTGCCGTTCGGCCGCGGCCGCAGGATCCCGCCGATCACCGTCGAGGCGGAGAGCCGGGAGCTGTATATCGAGGGCAAGATCGACCGCGTGGATATTCTGCGCGGCGAGCGCGTGAAGATCATCGATTATAAGACGGGAAACGAGAATTTTAACCGGGCGGAAGCAGAGGCGGGCTACCGTCTGCAGCTCATGCTGTACCTCAATGCCTGCCTGGGCGAGCGTACAAGCGGCGAGGCCAGAAAACCGGCCGGCGTCTTTTATTTCCATATCAGTGAGCCGATGGTCGACTGGTCGGCGAAAGCGCCGGATGCGGACAAGCTGGCGCAGGAGGTGCGCAAGAATTTTAAGATGAACGGGGTGCTGGTCGATGACCCGCAGGTCATCGAAAGCATTGCCGGAGATTTCAGCGGCTATTCGGAGATCCTGCCGCTGCGAAACGGCAAGGATGGCATCAGCGCGACCGGCGGCGATACGCTGCTCAGCGAGACGGAGTTCGCGGCGCTGACCGAGACCGTTTCCCAAAAAGTCACGGAGCTTTGCCGCGACCTGGCCGCCGGTAAGATCGACATCCAGCCGATGAAGACCCGCGAACGCTCCGCCTGCACCTACTGCCAGTACAAAGGCATCTGCCGCTTCGATACGATATTTGAAGGCTGCCGGTGGCGGATCGTGTAAGCTGCGCGGATCGAATTAAAAATTCTCAAAAAGAGACAGAAGAAACAGAAAAATCTCAAAATGAGACGTCAGCACGTCGCAAATTGAGATTTTTCTTGTATTAAAGCGAGAAAAACGTTGAAAAATGCGCATTTCTCATTATGGCACACTTGTTGCTCTATAGACATGAAAAGAAACAAAACACACATTAGGAGGACGTAAACATGACGGAAAAGAAAAAACGAAAATTTGAATTTTGAAATCACGGCGGAGCTGATCGTTGCGGAGTATGAAGAGGCTGAACGCAAAAAAGCAGACATTCTGAAGCAGGCTGCCGCCTTGATCCAGCCGGTCAAAAAATCTTCTTTTGATGAAATCATCGGCAACAGCCGTGCGATCCGAAAGGTAAAGGAAGAAGCGAGAACTTTTGCGGCCGGGACTTCAAATATTCTGATTCAGGGAGAAAGCGGGACCGGTAAGGAGGTTTTCGCGAATGCGATCCATCAGGAGAGCAAATATGCAAACGGGCCGTTTATCGCGGTAAACTGCGCGGCGATCCCGGATAATCTGCTGGAAAGCGAACTGTTCGGCTATGAAGAGGGCAGTTTCACCGGCGCGGCCAAGGGCGGACGAATCGGTAAATTTGAAATGGCGAACCACGGGACTTTGTTCCTGGATGAAATCGGCGAATTGCCGATCCACCTGCAGCCCAAACTTTTGCGCGCGATTCAGGAGCGGAAGATTCAGCGCGTCGGTTCGGCAAAGCAGATCGAGGTAGATATTCGTATTATCTCTGCGACAAATCGTGATTTGCGCAGCATGATCGATACCGGCGAGTTCCGCGAGGACCTGTTCTATCGACTGGGTGTCATTCCGATTGAAATCCCGCCGCTGCGGGAACGCAAAGATGACATTGCGGAACTGGCTGCGTATTTCCTGCGGATGTACGCGGATATGCTGGATAAACCACAGATAGTGGGAATTGAACAGAATGTTCTGCATAGGCTGTGCAGCTATGATTGGCCGGGCAATGTGCGGGAACTGCAAAACACCATAGAATATGCGGTAAATAAATGCAGGACGGACAAGATCGGGCTGCAGGATATTGCGAATCGCCTTACAGGGGCGAAAGCCGGTGCCGCTGAACCGGTACGGAATCTGGAAGAAGTAGAACGAGAACTGATTCAAAATGCGCCGGAGGTCTACAGCAATACCCAGGAAGGCAAAGCGAAAGCAGCCGAAGCACTTGGCATCAGCCGGGCAACCTTGTACCGCAAAATCAGCAAATATCAGCTGTAACGAAGTAAAAATCCCCGTTTGTATTACAGTCCAATGTGCTATAAACACGGCATTGATAAAATACAAACGGGGATTTATTTTATAATAGGATGGCCGACATAATCATCTGAATGGTAGTGCAGGTATCATCAAAGGAAATGTC
>DJPG01000120.1:0-1689 GCA_002439735.1 Firmicutes bacterium UBA6418
GGCTGTTTTGCGTTACTTGTCCACCTTTTTGTCGCGTGCCGATCTGCTTCACAGCCGGTAGGGACTCTGTTTCGAGTAAATTCGACATTTTTCGATACGCTTCGATGTCTTTCGCATGCGAACGAATTGTTCATCTCGTAGGCGCAAGGAAAAATCGAGCAAACGGAAACTTCAAGTTCCCATTAAAGTAAAATTCTTGCTTAACATCTTAGAAAAAAGTGGATAAGTAACGAAAAAACCAGTGCTTTTACCCACATTGGGCATTTTTGTTCATCCGAATGATAGCCTTTCATACACCGCAGGAAACTATGTTTGCTTTTTGCATCAAAAAATAGAACCCATCTTTATCACCCACAGCGGGTATGGCGATTGAGTAGTTATGAGCGTTGAAACTTACGAGGAAATGATTGAGACGACAAGAATCGATGCAGCTATCAGTGAGGCAGAAAAAGAATTTGCAGAAGAAGTCATCTTGCCTGATGCAAGAGAAACGCTGCCCGGTTTACAGAGGAAATAGTTTGGATAATGATATTGAGAAATTGTATGCCCGTGCATATCGTGATTTAACATTAATTTTTCTAAAAAAAGCTTGACATTTTGGTGAAAAAGTATTAAAGTTATAAAATAATTGTTAATTGAAACAAAATGAATTAAAAACGATTGTAAAAAAAGACAAAGGAGAGGACTGTGAAGGACGAACGTGAAGAATATCTTGCAAAATTAAAAAAAATGTATGCGCCATCGTTCGACCTGACCGAGGATGCAGCGTCGGGTGAATGGATTTTCCCGCTATATGGGCACTTCAACGTGGATAATTCCGGCTATGTACTCTCGAAAAAAGCCAAACTCTGGGAGGCAAACTGTCAGGAGCATCTCTTTGTACTCACCGACACGCCCGAAGCGCCGTTCGAATCGCAGATGCTCACAAGACTGGATCACTGGCTGCGGGAGACTGCGGAGCCGACCTATGTACGCAAGGGTGAGACATTGCCACCGAAGGATCACATGTACACCTATCTGACGATTGTACTGGTGACCGACTGCGGGATTGATGCCGCGGCGGCACAGTTTGTAAAGAAATATCGTTTCGAAAAGTCGTATCGCTTTCAACTGCGGGGCTATTTGAAAACGCGGATGGCTATCGTATCGACGAAGGAGCGAACGGTTGTCACCAATCAATCTGGTAAATCGCTTGTCAACAACTACTATAAGTTATTGCGGCAATTTTAATTTTTTTACTTACAGGGAGGATTTTTTTATGAGTAGTGTAGCAATCTTGCTGGTCTCCATCGGCGCATTTGTAGTTGCTTATGTGACCTATGGATCGTATCTGGCAAAAGCATGGGGTGTTGACCCCAAAAGACCGACACCGGCACACGAGCTGGAAGACGGTGTAGACTATGTACCCGCCAGTAAAGCGGTTCTGATGGGACATCATTTTTCATCGATCGCGGGAGCCGGTCCGATTAACGGACCAATCCAGGCAGCAGTTTTCGGTTGGGTGCCGGTACTTCTGTGGATTTTGATCGGCGGCATTTTTTTTGGCGCAGTGCAGGACTTCGGTTCCTTGTTCGCATCGATTCGCCATAAAGGAAAGTCACTCGGTGAGATCATCGAAGTCAACATCAGTCACAGAACCAAGATCTGTTTTACGGTATTTGCCTGGTTGGTTCTGATCCTGGTGGTTGC
>DJPG01000120.1:1701-2015 GCA_002439735.1 Firmicutes bacterium UBA6418
GCATTCGCAGACATTGTTGCAGGAACATTCGCAGGATTTGATGCGAATGGTGCAGAGGTTGAAGCAAACGGCTCCGTGGCAACCGCTTCGATGCTGTTTATTCCATTGGCGGTGGCGTTCGGTTTGTTTAACCGCAGGTTTGACCACCTGGTGCTGAACACGATCGTTGGCGTTGCGCTTTTGATCGCCTGCATCGCTATCGGTATGTATTGTCCGATCTATTTCAGCAAGACAGCCTGGTTGGTTGTGGTATTCGTATATATTTTCATTGCATCCGTTGCGCCGGTTTGGATCCTGCTGCAGCCGCGGGATTA
>DJPG01000120.1:2097-6089 GCA_002439735.1 Firmicutes bacterium UBA6418
CCGAGCATGGAACTGGAAGCGTTTACCTCTTGGAATACGAGCGGAGGTACCTTGTTCCCGTTCTTATTTGTAACGGTTGCCTGCGGCGCAATCTCCGGTTTCCACAGCTTGATCTCATCCGGTACGACATCCAAACAGCTGAACTCAGAGGGTGACGCGAAAATGATCGGTTACGGTTCGATGCTGATCGAATGTGTATTGGCGGTCGTTGCGTTGATTGCAGTCGGCAGTGCAGGCATGGATCAATGGGCAGGCATGAATCCGCCGCAGGTTTTCTCCGCAGGTATTTCCACAATGCTGGCCAAACTTGGTTTCCCGCAGGGAACGGCACACACGGTTCTTCTGCTTGCAATCTCTGCCTTCGCGTTGACATCGCTTGACACGGCGACCAGACTGGGAAGATTCCTCTTTCAGGAGCTGTTCGCGACCAATAAGGATGGAAGCAAGAATGTACTTAGCAATATGTACGTAGCCACAGCGATCACGATCGGTGCAGCGGCACTTCTGACCATCGCGGGCTACACCAAGATCTGGGCACTCTTCGGAGCTTGCAACCAGCTGGTAGCAGTACCAGCATTCTTAGCCGTAGCTTGCTGGCTGAAACGAGCCGGCAGAAAGCACGGAATGCTTTACATCCCGATGTTCTTCATGCTGATCACCTCCGGCGCGGCACTTGTCATGAAATTCATCTCAAATGTCCAGGTGCTTGCAGCGGGTGAGGGCAGCATGATTGTAGAAGGTCTGCAGTGCGTACTGGTCGTACCGATTTTGGCATTAGCCATTGTACTGGCAGTGGATGGCTGCAAAGTGCTGTTCGCAAAGAAAAGCGGCACAACTGCAAAAGTAGCGTAAAGCAGCGAAAAAACAGGATCCTGAACAGACAGAATTCCGGAAATTCTGTCTGTTCCAGAATATTCAGAATCGACGCGTAAGAAGGAACTTGGAAAAGAGGACATATATATGGAAAAGAAGAATATTGATTGGGCAAATCTGGGATTTGGCTACATAGAAACGGAAAAAAGATACGTTTCTCAATACAAGAATGGCGCCTGGGATGAAGGCACCTTAACAAAAGACTCCATGATCACCATGAGTGAATGCGCCTGCGTACTGCAATACGCACAGACTGCTTTTGAAGGACTGAAAGCCTATACCACCGAGGATGGAAGCATTGTCACGTTTCGCCCGGATCTGAACGCGGAGCGGTTGCAAACTTCCTGCCGCGGGCTGGTGATGCCGGAAGTTCCGAAGGAAAAATTCCTGGACGCGTTAGATCAGCTGGTTGCGGCCAACGCGGCCTACGTTCCGCCTTACGGAAGTGGGGCATCCCTTTATGTTCGTCCCTTTATCTTTGGTATCAATCCGGTTATCGGCGTTCATCCGGCATCGGAATTTCAATTCCGGATGTTCTGTACGCCGGTCGGTCCGTATTTTAAGGGCGGCGCGAAACCACTGACAATCCGGGTCAGTGATGTTGATCGTGCGGCTCCGCACGGAACCGGCAATATTAAGGCCGGTCTGAACTATGCGATGAGCTTGCGCAACATTACAGAGGCGCATGAAGCCGGCTATGATGAAAACATGTATCTGGATCCCCAGACTCGAACCAAGATCGAAGAAACCGGCGGTGCAAATTTCCTTTTCGTTACCAAGGACGGTAAAGTGGTCACGCCAAAATCGGACAGCATCCTTCCATCGGTTACCAGACGCTCGCTGGTCTATGTTGCAGAACATTATCTGGGTCTCACGGTAGAGGAACGACCGATTTACAAGGATGAGCTGACGGATATGGCAGAAGCTGGACTTTGCGGAACCGCTGCGGTTATCTGCCCGGTTGGCAAGATTGTCGACCACGGCAAAGAACTTGTTTTTCCGGCTGGCATGGAACAGATGGGACCTGTCACTCAAAAATTATATGATACGTTGACAGCCATTCAACAGGGACGCATCGAAGCCCCGACTGGATGGATTCATAAAATTCCGGTATAACAGCCGGAAAGTTTCCTCACAGAAACAGCATGCAGAATCTGCGGAGCGCAGCAAAAGCATGCTGTTTTTGCGTGCGGCGTGTTGCCTCGCGCGTCTTCAAAGCGGATCGCTGCGATAACTTGATGCATAATAATTTAGCATCAGTTCTATGTAGCATACTTTTTTGTGCCGAAACACTGGCGCTCTCCCCCACAATTTGATACAATGGTTCTGTTCCATGAAAACGAGCAGAAGCGAATTTTGAATAGCGAAACAGACCATGTGCGTTTGTTCCCCGGCTTTAGCCGGTTAGGAACAAGTTGTACCATGTTCTTGGCACTGCGAGCGGCGAGCCGAAAGGCGAAGACGGAGAGATACAAGACAGAACGGATGCAAACAAAAAAACGGAGAAGCAAAATGGAAAAAGGACAAATTGTAACATTGAACATAGAAGATATGAGCACCGAGGGACAAGGAATCGGCAAACTGTACGAAAAAGACGCGGACGGAATTGCAGGCACACGCGGTTTTGCGGTCTTTGTCAAAGATACGGTTGTCGGTGACCGCGTAAAGGTGGAGCTGACCAAGGTGAAAAAGCAGTATGCATTCGGACGGGTGATCGAAGTGCTCGAAGCATCGCCGGAACGGATCGAAGCCTTCTGTCCCTATCAGGAACGGTGTGGTGGGTGCGCCTACGGATCGTTGCGTTACGATGCGCAGCTTGCGCTTAAGGAAAAACAGGTACGCGATAAACTGGTTCGTTTGGGAGGGCTTACCGACCCGGTGATCATGCCGATCCTCGGCATGGAAGAAGAGCCTATCCGTTACCGGAGCAAAGCGGTGATGCCGGTCAGCACCGGCGGCCTGCTGACACAAAAAGGCGGGATCGTAAAACCGGTGCATGAACCGCGCATCGGATTTTATCGTGCAAAAACCCATGAGGTCGTGGATTGCAAAGATTGCTGGCTGCAGTCGGAACCTGCCATGGCGGCAGCAGAGGCGTTGCGCCGCTTCATGAAAGAAGATCATATCACATCCTATGACCCGCGTTGGGAAAAAGGCCTGATGCGCCATCTGATCGTGCGAACCGCGGCCGGGACCGGTGAAGTCATGGTGATCCTGGTGATCAACGGCAAAGCGATCCCGAATGCGCAGAAGCTGGTGCAGATGCTGGATGAGGCGATCTATCAGCTTCCGGTGTATGAAGACGGTTCGCTGGCCGGAGTGGAATGGAATCTGGAAAGCGTGGTGCTGAACATCAATAGGGCCAAGACTCTGGATGGATCGATCCTGGGCGAAGAGTGCGTCACCATCGCCGGCAAACCGACGATCACGGAAGAAGTCGGCGGCCTGAAGTTTGAGATATCACCGCTGTCGTTCTATCAGGTAAACCGGGAACAGATGGTGCGGCTTTACGAAAAAGCGTTGGAATATGCGGATCTGAAAGGCGGGGAAACGGTGCTCGACCTGTACTGCGGCGTGGGAACGATCGGCCTCTTTGCGGCAGCCGAAATGGATCGCAAAGCAAAGGAAAAAAACTCCGGCGCACAAGATTTGCACAGCAGCGGCTCGGTAGGCCGTGTCATCGGTATCGAATCAGTCAAAGGCGCAGTCCTCGATGCAAACCGCAACGCCGTCATCAATGGTATCGTCAATGCGCGCTATGTTTGCGGCAAGGCAGAGGAAGAACTGCCGAAGTTGGTGCGCACCAAAGCACAGGAGGAAGCTGCCGCGTGCGAAGCGGCGAAGAAATTCGGAGAAGATGCAGCCAAGCGGGAAATCCTTAAAGACGAGGCATTGCGTATCACACACGCGGATGTCGCAATCCTCGATCCGCCGCGCGCGGGCTGCGAGCAGCCGCTTCTGCAGGCTGTCGTACGGGCCGCCCCGGATCGCATCGTTTATGTTTCCTGTGATCCTGCCACTCTGGCACGCGATATCAAATGGCTCAGTGAACACGGCTATGAATTTCGCGAAGCCACCCCCTGCGACATGTTCCCGTGGACGAGCCATGTGGAGACGGT
>DJPG01000121.1:0-13675 GCA_002439735.1 Firmicutes bacterium UBA6418
GTTTTCAGATACACCCTAGCAAGAGCCGTCGCTGCATCTTGTGTCCAACTGCGTTAAGCCGATAAGCACATATCTTTATTTTATTGCGTTGGATTTTCCAACGTAGAATAACCCAACGTTGGAAAATCCAATTTTGGAAAAAACGAACTGCCGTATTCAACCATCCTCCCATTCATCCCATGCCTCGTCCTCATCGTCATAATCGCCGGGGTTATCTTCATAAAGGTCTTCCGGGTTATCATATTCATCGCGCAGACCGGTCGAGCCGGAACCGACGGAGGATTCGGATTTTGACGTACTGCCGGAGTCGAATGTCGTCGGAATATCCGGTTTCACGATCGTCACCAGAAGCTCGTTGCCGCTCCAATAGCCGCTGGCTTTCTGCGTATCGATCACCTTTCCATCCTGACAAACTGCCGTAAAAACCGGCGTGCGATTGCCTGTAAACCAGGTGTATGTCTTCTGCTCAATCGTCCGGGTTTTTGTATATATTTTCCCCTTTTCAGCAATATAATCCACTTTCAAGCACTTTCGGAGGATTGTGTTTATGCTACCAGACTTTTGGCAAGAGTGGCTGCGCTTGCCGCATCCTCCGAATAGCCGTCTGCGCCGATTTCATCTGCAAACTGCTGAGTAATCGGCGCGCCTCCAACCATAACCTTTACACGATCCCTGAAATCGGATGCGTTGATCGCCGCAACGGTTTCTTTTAATGCCGGCATTGTTGTTGTAAGCAGCGCAGAAAGCGCAATGATTTTTACATCCGGGTTTTCTCTGTAGCAGGCAATGATTTTATCAATGGGAACGTCTACGCCAAGATCGATCATCTCAAAGCCTGCGCTCTCGATCATCATTGCGACCAGATTTTTGCCGATATCGTGCAGATCGCCATATACCGTCGCAATAATTACTTTGCCCATAGCTCCGGTGGAACCGGATGCAAGATGCGGCTTCAAAACCTCAACGCCCTTTTTCATTGCACGTGCGGCAACCAGCATTTCCGGGACAAAAATCTCTCCATTTTTGAATTTTTCTCCCACAACAGCCATGGCATCGATCATACCTACATTTAAAATCTCCACTGCGTCGCAGCCTTCATCCAGGGCAGCCTGAACGGCTGCTCCTACTAATTTTGCTTTTCCTTTTTCAACCAATTCTGCTACTTCCTGTAATTTTGACATTTTTAATACCTCCCGCTGATTTGTGATGAGTAATGTATCTATGAACGGCTTCCGCAAACTTTTTCATAAACAGGTTTTCTATTTCTTCACCGGACCGATCATGCCCTCTCTGTATGCTCCGATATACTCCATACAATAATCGTCAAGACCCAGTAGCGCTTCTGTTGCATATACCAGGCCAAGCATGTCTCTGTTGGTCGGATCCATGATGGCGCTGTCCAGACCGGCGTTCATAGCCAGGACTACAAATCCGTAATTGATCAGCTTGCGCACCGGCAGATTGAAAGAAATGTTGCTGACTGCCGCGGTAATGTGGATAGACGGATACTGCGCGCGCACAGAGCTGATCACCTCCACGTTCATGGCGATACCGTCCTCCGACGTACATAGCATCTCTACCAAGGGATCAATGTGAATACGGCTGGGAGAAATCCCATACTCCTTCGCCTTTGCCATGATCTTATCAAATACCTTGAGACGATCTGCTGCGCTCTTGGGAATACCGGTATCATCACTCAGCAGTGCGATCACTTCCCACCCCTCGTTGCCCGGCTGCGCCATCAGTGGAAAAATCTTGTCGATCTTGTCGCCCTCTCCGGAAATAGAATTGAAAATACCCGGTCTGCTGCAATATTTGTAGGCTTTTGTCAGGACATCCGCGCTGGGACTGTCCACGGAAATCGGAAGATCGGTTACTTCCTCAATACATCCGATCATCCATTTCAGCGTCTCCACCTCCCCTTCTTCCGGAACAGATGCGCAGCAATCAATATAACTTGCTCCGGAATTTGCCTGGGCAATGGCTCTTGCCTTAATTTCTTCCGCGTCGCGGCTGGCAATGGCTTGCGCCACCGACGGAATCGATCCGTTGATTTTTTCACCAATGATAATCATTTGTTGTCCCTCCTTTAGAACCACTCACGAAGGCCTTTGTCCGGTCTGGCAGGCCGATATGCCTTACATCGCTTTGATTTTTTCAAATTCATTTATATCCAGCCCGGATTTTGCCAGAACACTGCACACCCTGCGATCTGTCTCCGCATCAAGGGCAGGCGGATTCGTCTCATACTTTTTCAGCAGGCGCGCCAGTTCCTTATCAATACTCTCCTTGAAATATTCAGGCTTTTTGCCCGTTCTGGAGCCAACCTTCGGCGCATACAGATCTCCGAAATTGTCCATCGTAGACTCTGCTGTGATAAAGCTTCCTGTGTGGCCGATTTCCTTGATCTCTTCCAGATTCAGTGTCTCTTCATTCACCTCAAACGGTGTGAACGCGGCTTTCACCTGGCGGATGATTTCAAAATCTACAATCATCTTTTCAAACGATGTCGCATTGACGCTGTCCATAACGCCGCCGGCCTCCATCACCATGTTGATGCCGTGACGCCATGCTGAATAAAACGTCAGCATGGATTCATATCCGGCCTGGCAGTTAATCAGCGGAGCATCCGTCTGACATCCGCCGCCTCTGGACGGCATACCATAGAATTTTCCCATATTGGCCGCGAAGCCCTGCATGAGTGTTCCTTCCGGCGCTGCACAGGCGAAGGTGATGCCGCCGCGCATATCCGCTGCCGTGGACTGAATGCCGAATACGACAGGCGTCCCCGGACGAATCATCTGTGCCAGCGCAATCCCTGCAAGATCCTCCGCCGTGCCGCTCGCCAGCGTACCGGCCATGGAAATGGATCCCGTCGCGCCAAGCATAGTAGCCGGACAAACAATCGCAGGCTGGCCGTATTCCGCAAGCAGCATCAGGCAGTCGAGCATCCGGCCGTCAAGGGTCAGCGGAGAGACGGTGTTGATAAGCGCGATCATCCGCGGATTCTCTATCATGGCCTGTTTGCCGCCGAAGACCTCGCAGCCTGCCTCCAGAATCAGTTCCATCTCTTCTTTCATCCCTGTCGGCAGCATGATCGCTTTGTCCGAATGGGTAAGCGCCGCATAAAACATTTCTACAGCCGCCGTCTTTTCCTCAACGTCCTGCGGTTGGATCAGTATACCACCGTTGATAGAATAGACATCCTCTGCATGTACCATTTTGATACACTGAATATAATCGGCGAGCGTACCGTAACGGCGATTCCCCTCCCAATCGTCAATAAACGCACAGCCGTAGGTGGGAGCAGGATTCACGTGGTTTCCACCCACAACAATATCATATTTTGGATTTCTGGCGTGAATAGTGAAGGACTCCGGAGCCATCCGAACCCAGTGCATGACCTGCTCTTCTGTGAAAAATGCAGTATTCCCCTCGACCCGGATCCCGTTTTCTTTCAATATCCCAATTGCCTTTTCATTATGGAAATCAATGCCGACCTCACGCAAGATCTCCATTGCCGCATCATGGATCATCTGTTCTCTTGACATAAAGAACCTCCCTGTTCATTCATATTCTCATATTGCATAGCGGTCCGGCGCTCAGCGATTCCGCACGCCCAGCTTCAGCACGTCTCTTAAATACCGTACGCTTCGTCTGCATGCCTCCATCTCGCGCTCCCTTGCCTCTTCGATCGGTTCGTTCAACGAACGGAACGCAATCTCGTTTTCAAAGATAATCTTATCCATCGGGGATTTTTCCCGAATCTGGGCAACCATCTTCGGGCAGTCCATAGAGCCCTCGCCGTGCGCTGCGCCCACATCATGTACCCCCAGCGGATCGACAATAATAATATCATCGCTGAAGTGGCAGCAATACGCATGCGGCAGCATCTTTTCCATGACATCATACGGATTTTCAATCACCTGCAGCGGATTCATGGTGTCCACACAGGTCCCGATCAGCGGATGATTCAGCCTGTTGACAATCCACAGGATCTCATCCGCAAACGTATCTGTATGATTTTCAATCGCAATCTGCATTCCGTATTGCTCGATCAGCGGCTTTGCTTTTTCGAACGCATCAAACCGATCCGCCATCTGGCGCATGACATCGGGATGCATACAGGAACCATAGAGCTCCCGGGGGCGCCGGATATCCAGACTGAATTTCACCAGTTCGGCGCCGAGGAAATGCCCTATTTTCAGCGCCTCTTCCACTGTGCAGTTCACTCTGGAATCACTTCCCGCCTGGAAAGATGAATTGAACTCCAAAAATAAGCCATGCTCTTTTGCAGCCTGTCCGACCTTTTTCAGATTTTCTTCCGAGAAAGGATCCTGTGTTTCTGTAGTAAGAAGATCGACCTTTGTGATCTGTAAACCATCCAGCTGCCACTCTTCCGCCAGATCCATCAGCTTGTACAGAGAAAGAGTCTGTTCAAAGTAGTAATCCTTTCCGAATCCCCAGCTTTCACCCAGTCCGAAAAAGTGCAGCGTATAGGTGTGCATCCCCAATCGGAGCGGTCTGTTTTTGTCTGTCATGTTCCTCCTCCTTTTTAGATTAATTTTAGAATTTTTTCATAATCGCACAGCGATCCCCGACCAGATTTAAAAAGAGTCTGATAGCCGGATTGGTATTGTTCGGATTTGTCACACAGACATAGCAGTCCGTCTGTTCCGAACAGATTTCGATACTGTGGTAATACGGGTTATTGAGCAGATAGGGGTCGTGCGGATTGGATATTGTCAGCCCGTTGTCAGACAGCACCTTAAAATATGCGATTTCTGAGGAAGGCACTTCCTCCTGCTTCACCCCCTCCAGATTGAAGACATTTTGAAAGATAGAATCAATCTGGTATCCGTTGGGGGCGGTCAGATAAAAGGTTTCTCCGTTCAGGTCGTTGTATTCCAGCGCCTCTTTTCCTGCGAGACGGTGTTTCTTTGACATAACGATCAGTGATTTTTCTTTTTCCATCCGCTTCACCTGAAATCCTGCCTCGACCCAGTGTGGGAACTCAACGCCGATTGCAATATCGACGCTTTCATTTTCCAGACCCCTGTGCAATTCTGTCGTCGTCATTTTATGGAAATGAATCTGCAGCCCGGACCAGCTTTCACGCAGCTCCTCTATGATTGGGAAAAACATGTACTCCGAATAATAGCCGACCTGAAACGCAACCGAAAGGCACCCATTCTTCCCTTCTGCAATAACTTTTGCCGTATCTAAGGTCGTATTGATTTTTGCAATCGCTTCTTTCACACCTTCATACAGTGTCTCTCCGGGTTCTGTCAAACGAAGCGGTTTGCTTTTTCGGTTGAAGAGAGGGTAGCCAAGCTCTCTCTCCAGCATAAGTATCTGCCTGCTCACGGTAGGCTGGGAGATATACAGCCGCTGTGCTGCGGTAGTAATATTTCTGGTCTCAGCGACGACAATAAAAAATATAAGCTGTTGTAATGTCATATTGTGCTCCTTTCTGCTGCCCTTTTGCTCCAGAGCTTTTTCTTAAATCAGGGCATTATCATTATAGCACAAAAGACAATTACTGTTTTCCCAGTTCCTTGCAGTGTTCCACAGAGACCCGAACAAATTCTTGAAAGATTGCATCGAAACCCATAGCTTCTATTTTTTCCAGGGCAGTAACCGTTGCGCCGCCCGGAAGGCGGAGCGCTTTCTCCAGCTCCTCCAGGCTCATGTCGGAGGAAAGAATCATCTCCGCGCTTCCTTTCATTGTTTCCGCAAACAGGCGAATTGCCGTATCCGGATTCAGTCCGAGCTTCTCTGCTTCTTTCACCATCAGATTGGAAATATGATAGAAAAAGCCCGGCGCAGAGCCATTAAACGGAAGAATTTCTGCCATCATTCCATCCGGGATCTCTTCAACTAGCCCGCAGCGTCTGAGAATTTCGCATACCTGATATACATCATCATCCGTACAGGAAGCGGAACGCGATACTGCAAAGGCTCCCTCTCCCACACGCGAGCTCATATTCGGCATACAGACCACAACCTTACAGCCTTTTCCCAGATGCGCCTCATACCACGGCTGTTCTATTCCGGTCACAACGGTAAGCAAAATCTGCTCCGGACGGATATTGTGGGCAAGCTCGTCTATAATCCGTCCGATAACCTTCGGTGTCACACCGAGAACCAGCATTTCCGACTGCCCGATCAGTTCCTTCATATTATCAAAGGTCTTATAACCTCTGGCTGCATAATCCTCGCGAACGGCTTCGCTGATATCAAAAATGCCGATCTGCGCAGGATCGTAGTCCCTGCTTTTTTCTGCACCTCTGTGCATAGCCTGAATAATGTTTCCGGCCGCAATAAATCCATAACGTAGCATATTGTTTATCTCCTCCTACTGATTTATAATATCGTCCTGACATATCTGCCGGTAATCTCTGCGCACTGCTGCATATGCACTGCAGACGGAACCTCTGCCTGTGTAAGCTGATACAAAATGCCGAGTTTACGGTACGTATCCGTTCCAAGACGGTGGTACGGAAGCAGCTGCAGGTGATCCACACCGGGCAAATCGGCAAGAAATTGTCCCAACGCAGTCAACTCACTTTCCGAGTCATTGATCCCGGGAATCAATGGCCTGCGGATCACAAGGCGGAAGTTCTGCGGCATGCGCCCCGCCTTGTGAATATTGTGAAGAATCCCGCTGTTATCGACTCCCGTGTATTGCCTGTGTCTTAGTGGATCCATCAGCTTCAGATCTACAAAGGCAGTGTCGGTATACTCCAAAATCGGCTTTATCGTCTGCCAGGTTCCGAAAAAAGACGTCTCAATGGCCGTATTGATGCCCTCCCAGCAGGCCCGCCGCAGCAAATTGTATGTAAATTCCGGCTGAAACAGGATCTCTCCGCCGGATACGGTCATGCCGCCGCCCGAATGAAAATAAAACAGGCTGTCCTTCCGGACTTCTGTCATAACCTCCTCAACGGTAGCGATACGGCCATATGTAATATTTCCGTCCTTTGTCATCTGCACCTGTTTTTGATGACTCTCCGGCGTCGAGCACCACAGACACCGGAGCGGACAGCCCTTGAGGAACACGACGGTCCGCAAACCGTCTCCGTCAAAGATCGAGCTTTTTTCCAGCCGCAGCACTATCCCTTTCAGATTCATGCCCTCATATGTTTCCATCATAGACACGGCTGTTTCCCACTCAGCCCCAGCATTCAATTTCCGTACGCTGGATGATATCGTCCTGAATGTCCTTTCCAAGCTCCACGAAAAATGCTGTGTATCCTGCAACACGTACCAAAAGATCTCTGTAGTTTTCCGGGTGCTTCTGTGCGTCAATAAGAATTGCCGGATCAATGATATTGTATTGCGTATGGTAAATGCCTAACGTACACTGCGTTTTCAAAAGCGCCATCATACTGTTCAGTCCCCGTTCTCCCTCCAGAAGCTTCGGGTCTATCTTCAGGTTCATCTGTGTCCCCTGGGTAAAACGGGCGTGCGGCAGATTGCTGATGGATTTAAGCAGTGCGGTCGCTCCGTTTACGTCTGTACCGCCGGTCGCACCAATACCGTCTGCAAGCGGCGTCCACGCCTTTCGTCCGGAGGGAAGCGCTCCGACACTCTGTCCAATCGGAACATTTCCGGATACCGGAAGCATTCCCGCAGTCAGTTTTCCGAACGCAGAGTCATAGCCTTCAATCTGGTCGACCAGATAATTATAGATTTCACCTACGCAGAAATCCGCCTTCGGATCGTCGTTGCCGTATTTTGGCGCTTCCATACACAGCCGATGAACCTCTTCATAGCCCTCAAAGTTCGCGTCCAGCGCTTTGCACAGCGTATCCATCGTCACCTTTTTTTCATCGTATACCAGATACTTAACATCTGCGACAGAATTGATGATGTCTGCCTGCCCGATAATATTAATTCCGTTTCCAACGTTGAACTCCGCGCCGCCGTTCGCATAATCCTTTCCGGTTTTCATGCAGTTGGGATACGTCAGCGAAAGCGCAGGTACCGGACGAAACTGTTCGCTGAGATAATCCAGATAAGAATTCATGGTGGCCATCGTGTGCACGAAGTATTCGATCTGCTTTCTGACTGCTGCCATAAAATCGTCAAAGGTCTCGAAGGCTCTCGGATCTCCGGTCTGAATGGAAACCTGCTTTCCTGTCTTGCGGCTTCTTCCATTGTTCATGACCATGTCCACAACACCGCCCATGCTGATCTCTCCGATATCCGTGTAGGATTTCATCCTGCCCTCCAGATTCGTTTCCACGCAGCCGCAGGGCGTCCAGTCCCATGCTTGGGAAAGGGGAACTCCTTTGTTCAGAAGCATCTTCACGCCGGCATCGTCATGATAAACAGCCGGCATGGTTCTTCCCATCCGGATACACTCCGCCGCTTTTCGCAGGAAAGAATCAGGATTTTTGGAAATGCTGTAGCGCACTGTCATATTCGGCTCTTTCAAAGCCGTATCCTCTGTAGCCTGAATGATCATATAGGACAGCTCGTTGACTGCGTCGTTTCCATATTGATCAATACCGCCTGCACATACCTGAACGGTCATATTATAGCCTGCTGAAAAAGCGGCGCTCTCACCGTCCTGGAAAAGTCCCATCTCCGCGATTTTGATCCAGAAGCAGTCCAGCAGCTCCTGGGTTTTCTCCGGAGTCAGCGTTCCGTCGGCGATATCTTTTCTGTAGTAATCAATCAGATACTGATCCATCCGCCCCAGATTATAGGAGGAAGCATTCTGCTCCATAAAGATGCAGTATTCATAGGTCAGCATACTCTGCAGCGCTTCGTAGAAATTGCGCGGCGGATATTCCGGAACGCGGCGGTTTACTTCCGCAATTTTAAGCAGCTCCGCTTTGCGGCCGGCGTCCTGTTCTTCCTCCGCCATCCTTTCCGCCAGATCTGCATGGCGGTTCGCAAGGGAGATAATCCCCTCCGCAGAAATGATCATGGAACGGTAAAAGATCATTTTCTTTAAGGCATCTTCACCGGCCGCGTCATCCAGCGCTTTCAGTTTTTCTTCGGCTTCCTTTTTGATGCCCGCGATCCCCTTGGACAGCAGGGTTCTCCAGCCGGGTGTGTTTTCTCCGTAACCACGGACGAATTTTTTATCAACGTACAGCATTCCGCCGTCGCGCATGGATCTGACATCCTCCGGAATCATGGTGTTCCAGCGGTCTAACATGCACTTGCCTCTCCAGTAAGGCGCGATCTCTTCCAAAAAGAGCTTTTTGTTTTCCTCTGACAGGTAAAACGGGTCATACTTTCTGGTGCTGATCGTGTCGAGTTCTTTTTCAATCACAGCGCACGCAGAGTCCGGATTCAAAATTCCTGCACGCGGTTTGAACGCAACGCCGCCCACCAGCAGCTCATGCTCCTGTATGAAGATCGGTTTATTTTCATACACCTTTTTCATTCCGCTGGCTTTTTGAATCTGCCAGGGCTGGCCTTCCGTCTCCTTGAAGCCCTGTGTCACGTAATACGCATCCAACATATCCATTTCCACACGATGGGAGAAATAGTTTTTTCTGAGCGCATCAATTCTCTTCATATAATCTCGTTTCATATCCAATCGCTCCTGACTTTATCTATTTCTTTCATCTGAAAGTCCTCCCGTACCGGTTCTTCCTCTCAGATGTTTCGGCGAGGTTTCCGGAGCCATGATCTGGCACGTGATTCCGCCGACGATCAAAACTGCCATGCAGACAGTCAGTGCGCCGTAGGAGCCTGTTTGTTCCACCAGAATCGGAAGAAGAAATGTGCCGAGCGCCGCTCCGACACGGCTAAATGCAATAACGATCCCGACGCCTGTTCCTCTGACCCGGTCGTCAAACAGCTCCGGCGGATACGGCCAGTCAATCACAACCGCTACAGACATCGTCATCGCAAACGCGGCAAACGCAACAATCGTAAGAATAAGCGGCATATTCTGACCAAGAATCATGACTGCCAGCGCTGCTGCGGAAATATAGAAGGAGGAAATCAGGAACGCTCTTCTTGAAATCCTGTTGCACAGCCAGCATCCGACGAACGCACCCGCCAGGCAGAAAACATCGTAAAGGATATTGGAAGCGTTTGCGCTGCCCATGTTCAGTTCTGATGCCAGAATCGGGAGAAAGATGCTAATTCCATAATAAGGAAACACCTGACACGCATAAAATACACCGCCCACAATCGTGTTGTTCCGGTATTTCGGTCCGAACAGCTCTGCCATCGAGACCTTTTCCGCCTCTTCGGTTTTTTCAAAAAATACATGATATTCGACACCGATTTTCTTTGCAGTCAGTTCATCCGCTTCCCTGATCTGTCCTGCGGAGGCCAGCCAGCAAGGCGACTCCGAAATTCCCTGTACCAACCGGAGTATCCCTGACGCAATGCTCAGCAAAGCAGACGTGGCCAGAATTAAATGATAGTCAATCTCCATATTTTCCATGACAAGCCCGACTGCAAAAGAGACCACATAGCCGACCGTCCAGTAAATCAAAAACTGACTAAGACAGAGCGTCGCCTTGCTTTTGGGCAACCATTCCTGTACAAGTGTGCTCCCTACCGCATACTCCACTGCGATACAAAGTCCAAGTGCGACACGCAGCGCCAGCAAAAGGACAAGATTTGATGTAAACAGCTGCAGCACTGACAGGATTGTAAATACTGTCATATTCCACAAAAGCAGCAAGCGTCGGCCGATTTTATCCGCTATGTTGCCGATGAACAGGCTGCCGCCGAGGCCGATCAGCGTACCTGCTCCCAATAGCCCCAGCCAGATGGTATTGAATCCCATCTCCACCTGCGCCCGCGTCATAGCCGCGCCCGCGATTCCTATTGTATAAGCGCATACAACCTGGCCAAGCACAATTACCATATAAAGACGTTTGTGAAAGCTTGTATACGGCGCTTCCTTATAGTTCATTTTCCTTCCTTCCATCATACCATCCCCTTCCAGAAACAACTGATACGGCAGTATACGTTGTTTGTATACTGCCCTCTGCATCATTGCCAATAAATTGGTTGAAATCATGCGGTTCTTTATCTGTTTTTAATAATATCAGCCGCTTTGGCTCTTGTAAAATATCAATACTGTATTCAACTATTCAAAAGCTGAATACAGATTGCATCACTGCGCATCATGCGCATCGTGTACACGCTCTTTCGAGTTCTTGCTTCTCCGTCTCATCAGCGCTATAATATCCCTGCGATTTATAAGAAGAGGCTTCCGGGAAAAATGGCCATAATGATTGGAATCAGTTTTCCCCGGTTTCGACGGGGTTTGATTGACGTACACATCTATCCGCTCAGTAACGGAGGAAATCATGAAAAAAACATACCAGATCACATTCATCAAAGAGGAGATCTCCTGTAAGGTTCCTGCAGGTATGACGCTTTTGGAGGCGCAGATCGCCGCCGGACTGACGCCCAACGCACCCTGCGGTGGCAAGGGCTCCTGCGGAAAATGCAGAGTATCCGTAAATGGAAATACGATTCTGGCGTGTCAGACCCTGATTGAAGGGGATATGGAGGTGGACACGGCCAGTCATGAAGAGGACGGCGTGCAGATTCTGATGGAGGGCAGCGAGCGCAGGGTAAGCTTCGTCCCCGGCGCGCTTCCCAAAGACGTGTCAGCCCCCGCGCTGGCGGCCGTCGATCTGGGGACTACCTCTGTGGTCGCTTACCTTCTGGACGGAAAAACCGGAGAACGGCTGGCGGTGAAAAGTATGCTGAACCCCCAGCGTCAGTACGGCGCGGATGTGGTGATGCGCAGCAGCTACGCCCTGGAGAAGGGAAGCGGCATTTTAAGCAGCTGTATCCGCCGGTCCATCATCGAACTTCTGCGGGAGCTGGCCATGGAGTGCGGCAAAAGCCCGAAGGACATCGTGCGGGTGGTGATGGTCGGCAATTCCTGTATGCACCACCTGTTTCTAGAAATCCCGGTGGATTCCCTGGTGCTGGCTCCCTACGAACCCAAGGTAAAGGATGCGCTGATTCTCAGGGCTGCGGATTACGGCCTTATGGTACATCCCCTGGCTGAGCTTTGGTGGCTTCCCAATATCGGCGGATTTGTGGGTTCGGACACAGTTGGCTGCCTTCTGGCCTCCGGTATGGATCAGGGAACGCCTATGACCCTTCTGGTGGACATTGGAACCAATGGGGAAATGGTGCTGGGAAATGCGTCCACGGGTCTTACCGCGTGTTCCACAGCGGCAGGCCCCGCCTTTGAGGGAGCGAAAATCACCTGCGGTATGCGGGGCAGCGCGGGGGCCATCGACCATGTGTATCTGGAAAAAGGCGAACTGAAATACCATGTGATCGGAGGAGGAGAACCCCTTGGAATCTGCGGCTCCGGTCTTCTGGACGCAGCGGCCTGCTTTCTGGAAATGGGCATAATCGACGAGAGCGGCAGGATGAAGGAAACCTTTTATTTCACCAGGAATGTATACGTGAATCAGAAGGACATCCGCGAACTGCAGCTGGCAAAGGCTGCCATTTCCACAGGAATCCGGATTCTCTGCAGGCAGAAGGGAATCGAAGTAATGGACATTGAACAGATGCTCATTGCCGGAGCCTTCGGAAATTATCTGAATACCGCCAGCGCCTGTGCCGTCGGGCTGATTCCTCCAGAGCTTTCCGGCCGGATCACCTCCATTGGCAACGCGGCGGGGGAGGGAGCCCAGATAGCGGCCCTCAGCATCCTGGAATTTGTCAGAAGCCAGAAGCTGGCAAAGGAGACGGTTTTTCTGGAGCTGGCCCTGGATCCGGAGTTTCAGGACATTTACGTGGACGAGCTCGAATTTCCGGCATAGGGAGGAAATGAGGATGAACGAGATCGAAAAAGGCATTGCGGCTGCTTTGGAAGTGGGCTTTACCCATGCGGTCCGCCTGGATGTGAAAACCCTGACGCTGCTTCCCGAAGTCCGGAAAATGTGCGCCGCCAACAGCTGCGGAAAATATGACCGGAACTGGTCCTGTCCGCCGGGCTGCGGAACCCTGGAGGACTGCAGAAGAAAGGTGATGAGCTACCGCTGGGGCGTCCTGGTTCAGACCGTAGGCGAACTGGAGGACAATCTGGATTATGAGACCATGAAGAAAACGGAGGAACGGCATAAAAAAGCCTTCCTGCTGGGGACCGAACGGCTTAGGGATCTGTTTCCGGGGCTGCTGGCTCTTGGCAGCGGCTGCTGTACCCTGTGTACCGAGTGTACCTATCCGTCCAACCCCTGCCGGATGCCCCCAAAACGGGTCTCCTCGCTGGAAGCCTACGGGATTCTTGTCAGCGACCTCTGCAAAAAAAACAATCTGAACTATTACTATGGGCCCAATATGATCGCCTACACTTCCTGCTATCTGCTGGGCTAGTCCCCCAAATCCACTTGCAAGGGAACTTCCTACGTTAGTGGATGCGATACTGCGTCTTCACCGGCGGCGCATCTGTCTCAGGGTTTTCACCGAGACTGACGCCGCTGATAAAAGCTTCATATCCGCGCGAACAAATCATCGGGGCCAGAGGAATTTTCTTCTGGCCNNTAGTGGATATTTTCTTCCTCATAGGTTGCAAACTGTTTCATGATATTATCCTCTCTCGTGCTGCGTTATGATTTTCTTGCCCAAATACCGAACATCGGCGCATGCTTCAAATCCATCGCTCCAAGGATTCGCTGCCCGACTGTTGCATCTGCCCGGCAATCGGAAA
>DJPG01000121.1:13705-14193 GCA_002439735.1 Firmicutes bacterium UBA6418
AATGCGGGCAGATCATTATCTTCCTGCAGCATGAATTCTGCAAAGGCATCCTGTGCTTCTCCGATCACAAATTCCTCAACTGGCATATCGCCGAAAACGCGAAAGTCCTCCAGATACAGCCGGTAGAGCGGCAGAGAAGCAAGCCCCTTCTTCATCTCCATGTAGGCACGCAGAACATCACCACTTTTTTCTTGAACGGCTGTGTTCAGCCGATCCAGCAATTCCTGAAACGGCGCGACATCAAGGTTCAGTATTTCCGTCAGCACCGTTCCATACGGCTGCGGTTCCGGTCTGTCCTCCACCCAATAGGCCGATGCGCCGAATTCGACCTTGGTGTTTGTCTGCGGACGATGGAAATCAAATAAGTCTTTTCCTAAAACACCCATAAGCTGTTTCCTCATTAGAAAATGTATTTGCTTCGATATAGTGTATCTATTGAATGATACATTATCTATTTTCAAAAGGCAATCCTTATGTTACGATATTGG
>DJPG01000121.1:14292-15492 GCA_002439735.1 Firmicutes bacterium UBA6418
CTGCAAAACAGGACATATGAACCGACGCACTTTCTGGTGGACGAACTCATTCCGGAGGGCTTACACATCCTAGCTGGTGCGCCGAAGATTGGCAAGTCGTGGCTGGCTTTGTGGCTTTGCTTATGCGTAGCGCAGGGGCAGCCGCTCTGGAATTTTGCAGCAACGCAGGGCGAAGTTTTGTATCTTAGTCTCGAAGAATCGTTTCAGCGTATCCAGACACGGCTCTTTGATCTGACAGAAGATGCACCGCCGACGCTGCATTTTGCAATCATGGCTGACACGTTAAAACACGGTCTGGAACAGCAGATTGAACAGTTTTTGACGGAACATCCAGTGACAAAGCTCGTTGTGATCGACACCTTGCAGCGCGTTCGAGGCACTGGCAGCGACAGCAATTTGTACGCAAATGACTATCAGGACATCGGACTTCTGAAACAGCTTGCCGATAAAAAGCACATTGCTATCCTCTTGATCCACCACCTGCGCAAGCTCCACGACGACGATCCGATGAACATGATCTCAGGGTCAACGGGTCTCAGCGGCGCGGCAGATTCAACCTTCGTCCTGCAAAAGAATTCAAGGCTTGCCAACATTGCCTCTCTGCATTGCACTGGGCGCGATATCCCTGATCGGACTTTGAAACTTGAATTTGGCGAGGAAAATCACGTCTGGAAACTGCTTGAGGACAGCAAAACTTGCAGAGGCGCTTCTAAGATTTCGACGCTTCAACTCGCAAAACTTCTCTCTGACTTGCTCCGTGCCGATTCTGAATACCTCGGTTCACCATCGGCACTGTCCGAGAAGATCGACCCTGACGGCAGTCTCGGTATCACGCCGAAAAAGATCACCCGGCTGGTGCGGGAAAGCGTTGCGGCTCTAAGAGAAAATGGGATTTTAGCAGAGGCGTACCGCAGCAACGGCAAGCGGTGGATTTCGCTCAAGCGTGCCGAAAGTGCCGATTTTCCACCCGTGAAAATAATCGGCACAATCGACCCTGCGGGTGTGTCGAGCGCCTGCACCGCACCGTGAGGCGCGTGCCGCCGCTGTGTGCGGCTTTCTGCCCAACCTGCGAGTGTGTGCGCAGCAGCGGTGCAAAAGCCAACGCTGCGCCGATGTGCGCAAAAAATACAAAATCGCAATCCAGCAACGCGATTGCGATTTTGAGAGGAGGCGCAGCGGAATACACGCCGGATTGTATGG
>DJPG01000040.1:0-4419 GCA_002439735.1 Firmicutes bacterium UBA6418
TGATGAACCGGATCGCTTTCGTGTTCCAGAATACCAAGCTGTTCAAAGACACCTTATTGGAAAATATCCGTGCGGCCAGACCGAATGCCACCAGAGAAGAAGTACTGCGGGCAGCCGAAGCGGCGCAGTGTAAGGAGATCATCGACCGGCTTCCTCAGGGACTGGATACTTTGGTCGGCAACGGCGGAACCTATCTGTCCGGCGGAGAGAATCAGAGGATCGCTCTGGCCAGAGCTATTTTGAAGGATGCGCCCATCATTGTACTGGATGAGGCAACCGCTTTTGCGGATGCGGAGAATGAGCACCAGATTCAGCTGGCCTGCGAGAAGCTGACCGCCGGGAAAACGGTACTTATGATCGCCCACCGTCTTTCCACGATCCAGAATGCGGATCTGATCCTCGTATTCGAGGATGGTAAGATCATCGAAAGAGGAACCCATGGGACCCTGCTTGCGGCAGATGGCAGGTACGCTTCCATGTGGAAGGATTACCAGACTTCGATTGCCTGGAGGGTCGGAAAGGAGGATGAACAGCATGATTAAGGCGTTAAAAAAGAAGTATGCGTTAAGCGATCAGGGTGCAAAAGACCTGCTAAAAGGGATCGTTTATTCGGTGCTGGCCAATATCAGCCTTATGTTTCCTGTTATTCTTCTGGCTATCGTCCTCAATCAGCTTCTTGCGCCTGTTTTGGGAACGAGTGTGCCAGAGATCAGTGCCGCCATTTATACTGTAATTGGAATTGTGATTTTAGCTGTTGTTTTTATTTTTCATTATTGCCAGTACACCGCAGCATATCTCGGAACGTATGACGAAAGTGCAAGGCGGCGTATCGGACTTGCGGAAAAATTGCGTACCCTTCCGCTGACCTTCTTCCACCAGCGTGATCTTGCTGACCTGACAAGCACTATTATGGGAGACTGTGCAAACTTTGAGCATGCATTTTCCCATACGGTTCCGCAATTCTTTGGAGCAGTTATCTCTACGGGGATTGTTTGTATCGGTTTGCTGATTTTCAACTGGCAAATGGGCCTGGCTCTTCTCTGGGTAGCCCCGATTTCATTTGCAATCGTTATTCTGTCACGGAAATGGCAGGAAAAACTCAGCAAAAAGCACATGAACGCAAGACTGGAGCTTGCAGAAGGCATTCAGGAATGTTTGGAAACCGTACAGGATATAAAGGCTTGCAATCAGGAAGAAGATTATCTTCGCAAATTGGATGCAAAGATGGATGCTGCGGAAAAAGCACAGATTTCATCCGAAATGACAACGGCAAGTCTGCTGACAACCGGCCAGATGTTTTTACGGCTCGGTTTGGCAACGGTGATTGTAGTAGGTAATAGTCTTGTGGTAAGTGGAGATACCTCTCTGTTTACCTATATTCTGTTTTTGATTGCTGCCTCCCGCCTGTACGATCCGCTTTCCGGGGCGATGTCAAATATGGCAGAGCTGTTTTCTGTACAGCTTCAGGTGAACCGCTTGAAAGAAATAGAGGAATACCCGGAAGAAACCGGCGAGAAGAATATCCATACAAACGGGTACGATATTACATTCGATCATGTCCAGTTTTCTTACGAAAAGGGCAAACCGGTACTGAGGGATGTTTCGTTTACTGCAAAGCAGGGACAGGTCACAGCATTGGTTGGCCCGTCAGGCGGCGGCAAAAGTACAGTCGCAAAACTGGCAGCCAAATTTTATCCTCTGGACGGAGGAAGAATACTGTTGGGCGGAACCGATATTGCTCCGCTAAATTCAACCATGTTGATGAAAAACTTCTCTATCGTTTTTCAAGATGTTGTGCTGTTTAATAACACCATCATGGAAAATATTCGTGTCGGTAAAAAGGACGCAACGGACGAGGAAGTGATTGCCGCAGCAAAAGCGGCGCAGTGTGATGAATTTATATCAAAATTGCCGGACGGCTATCAGACGGTGATCGGAGAAAACGGTTCAACACTATCTGGCGGTGAGTGCCAGCGACTTTCTATCGCTCGTGCTCTTTTGAAAGACGCTCCTGTTATTCTGCTGGATGAAGCTACTGCTTCTCTTGATGTAGATAATGAAACTGAAATTCAAAACGCAATATCCAGGCTGGTAAAAGGCAAGACAGTTCTTATTATCGCTCATCGAATGAGGACGGTGGAGGCTGCTGATAACATCGTTGTATTGTCAGATGGTGTTGTAGCCGAAAACGGGACTCACGAAGAACTTATGAAAGAAAATGGCCTCTATCATAGGCTGGTCGATTTGCAGACAGCTTCTGCAAATTGGAAGTTAAGCGTTTAATTCATAAAAGGTACTGATGAAACTTCATGCGTCCGGGGAGGACTATCTGGAGGCCATCCTTGTTCTCCATAAGAAGATGGGTATGGTGCGCTCCGTGGATGTCGCCCGGCACCTGGAGGTCACAAAGCCCAGCGTGTGCCATGCAGTGGCTGCCTTGCGGGACGGCGGCTTTCTCACGATGGACGAAGATCACTTTCTCCATCTGACCGATGTGGGCCGCGAGGTCGCCGAAAAAATCTACGAGCGCCACTGCTTCTTTACTGAGCAGCTTATCGCCGCAGGCGTTGATCCCAAAACTGCGGAGGCCGACGCCTGCCGGATTGAACACATCATCAGCGATGAGAGCTTTTCACGGCTGAAAGAGGCAGCCACACAGGAGCAAGATTAAACTGAATATTTGAAGCTATCCTGCCCCACAAGACGGGGAAAGAAAAAAACCGTTGCTGGGGCAGGTAGTTTTGTGCGTTCATTTTGCATTTATACCCATCGGCGGTTTTGAGAGATCAAGGCCGCCGTTTTTTATGCCCTCATAGGAACGACGCCCTGACGCTGGCGAGAACGGCGGCTTACAGAGGGAGCCGCCATGAAGCAAAGACCGCTTCGACATAATTCGGCAGGAATTTACCTGTCAAAAAAAACCTGACCGTCAATCGGCCCCCATCTGCTTATGAACAGGCACTATCGTGGCTGGTCCATAAGCGTCATAAGTCCTCTTTTAGCAGCGCCAGCCGCCGTTCTTCGGATGCTGGCGCTTTTGTTTGTCGTTTTTTCGGGAATTTCCCCGAAAGGTGTCGTTCACCGCCTTCATTTCGGTTCACCCGTCAACCCGTGAATCGAAATGGAGGTACATAATGCAGAAGATCAATCTTCGGGAACTGTATCCCGATGTGTATAAAACCGATGTCTTTGTAGACGTGGCCGAGGAAGTCGTGGCCGCGATCCGGGGCCAGGAGCAGGACGATGCCGCCTATGAACGCCGGAAGTTCCGGCACAAGGCTCACTACTCTCTGAACCGGGAGGATGGCATTGAAAACGATGCCCTCAACCGGCCACACACCCCGGAGGAAGTCCTGGAGCAGAAGCTGCTGCGGGAG
This sequence comes from Firmicutes bacterium UBA6418, assembly GCA_002439735.1. Taxonomy (GTDB): domain Bacteria; phylum Bacillota; class Clostridia; order Peptostreptococcales; family Anaerovoracaceae; genus CAG-238. The sequence goes on from DJPG01000040.1 coordinate 3,378, forward strand.
GAAGTGTATGCCGCGCTGATGCAGCTGACCGCCATCCAGGCCAGGCGTATCTACGCCCGGTTTTACCTGGGCATGACGGTGGCCGAGATCGCCCGGATCGAGGGTGCTGACCGCCGCCGCGTGTGGGAGAGCATCCGGCGCGGACTGAAGAAGCTGGCGCGGTTGCTGGATACGGCCCAATAACCTGACCGCCGCATAGCGGCAAAAAGAGAGCCGGTGGGGGGTTTTATTCCTCCACCGGCTTACTTATTCTCTAAATGTTCATCTGGGTCAACCCCAGCCGTCTGCACCATCTCTTTTAGCTCATCAGTCAACGCGCGGGTCGAGTTTAACAGCACTTTTCTGGCAGCCGGAGGGCACGAAAGATAAAGCTGCCGCATATCGTTGGCGGCTTGCTCATCTTCAGGCAGATCGAGATTCATCAGGGAATCTAAAGATAAATTCAAGACTTTGCAAAAAGCGCGCAGAACCTCAAAAGAAGGATTCTTCACCCCTCTTTCGCAGCCTTGAACGTGCTTTAGAGAAACGTGGCTCAGATCTGCGAGTTCCTGCTGCGTCAATCCTTTTTCCTTACGCGCTTTTTGTATCCTTCGTCCCAGCTCTTTTATCAGTTCCATAGGCACTATCGTCTCCTTAATCATATTTTATCGTGCCCATTTCCTTGCAGGAAGAACCTCATAAAAGGCGTTTTTGAGTACGATAGTACCTATTTTGTTATGCTTGTAAGGAGTTTGCGCTGTCCGCAGCTTCTATGAAGGGACAAGGCAAAATATTTTTTTCAAATAAATCGCAGTACAGACAGGACAAATCGCCTGTTTTTGTCATGGCTGTCAAGAAGGAGCTTTTCTTTCGCTGACCTTTGACAACTGAATACACGGCAGAACAGGTACATAACCCGCGCATGAGCGAGTGCAGGACGCCGCGAAGATGGAGCAGCCAGGAGGTGATGGACAAGCTGTTTCGGAGCGATCAACGTCCCTGTGACCCGGATGGTGGCACATCCGGCGCGATGAGGGCGCGGGGGCTTAAAGATACTTCCTCA
>DJPG01000040.1:4516-6384 GCA_002439735.1 Firmicutes bacterium UBA6418
TGACAGCCGCGCCAGCGGAGACCTGTTCTGTCCCCGGCGTCAGGGATGCGTGGCAAATATGACGAGTAATCCGAACAGAATAACAGTAGCCGCACCAGGTTTTTATCCGAAGATTTCTTTCAGACTGGTGCGGCTGTTTAAGTATTAAGATATTAAGGAGGCGAGAGTGATGTTTGAAAAATTCCATCGAGGTGACATATATTCGGCTGATTTAAGCCCTGGTATCGGCTCTGAACAAAGTGGCTCTCGCCCTGTACTCATTCTTCAAAATAATGTGGGAAATTGTTTCAGTCCTACGATTATTATTGCAGCAATTACCAGTGTAAGCAAAAAAAGCAGAAAGTTCCCCACGCATTACCACTTAAATGACAGATGCGGTTTGGTGAAACCATCTGTTGTTATGCTGGAACAGATCAGAACAATCGACAAGTCGAGGTTAAAAAACTATATTGGTCATCTAAACAAGGATGACATGGAAAACATAAACAAGACGCTCTTGTGCAGTCTGGGGATTACATAAAAGTGCCGAAAGGCCGTATCATTTTCAGACTGTGCAAGTAGAGTTATAATTTTGTTAGGAATTGCGGAGGTGATTCTGAATGGAGAATATCCAGAATAGAAGCGCATTGATTCCTTCAGATGAAATCCGATCAGAAGAACTTCTGGCGGAACAAAAATTTGAAGCGTTTATCACTTCGCTGGCACATATCATCGAGAAATATGGTATGAGAGTGCTGGGCGAGGTTGACGGAGCTGCGTGAGAATCGCAGCTTTACATAGGATATTTTCCAAAAGTAAATTTTGGAGGTATGAATTATGAACCGATATGGAAAACGCTGTGTTTTGTATCCGAGGGTCAGCACAGAGATGCAAGTGGACGGATACAGCCTGGAAGGTCAAAAAAATATGCTGACACGATTTGCGGATCGTGAGGAAATGATCGTTGTTGATACTTATGAAGATGCCGGTAAATCCGGTAAATCCATTGAGGGACGGCCTGCCTTTCAAAAAATGCTCAGAGATATTGAGGATGGCTTGGACATTGACTATATTTTAGTGTATAAGCTGTCACGGTTTGGCCGTAATGCAGCAGATATACTTAACTCTTTGGAGTTGGTTCAATCTTATGGTGTAAATCTGATTTGCATAGAAGAAGGGATTGATTCCTCTCAGACAAGCGGAAAACTTTTGATTTCTGTACTATCTGCTGTGGCTGAGATTGAGCGTGAGAATATTATCGAGCAGACGATGAACGGGCGGCGCGAAAAGGCACGGCAAGGTGGATGGAATGGTGGCTTTGCTCCCTACGGATATACACTGGAAGATAACAAGCTGATGATTGAAGAAACAGAGGCTGTGGCAATACGGAAGATTTTTGAATTATATACTTCATCGGAAATCGGTTTGGGTGGTATTGCGAATCAGTTGAACTTACAAGGTATACGGAAAATTCCGAGGCAGAATGGCACATTAGAGGATTGGACAGGACATTTTATTAAACTGATATTGGATAACCCAGTTTATTGCGGTAAAATTGCCTATGGACGGAGAACGAAGGAAAAAGTCAAAGGCACAAAAAACGATTACCAGATGAAAAGAAATGACGATTACATTCTGACAGAGGGACAGCATAAAGGAATCGTTAGTGAGGAGGTATGGGAAAAGGCTCACGCCAAGCGCCTTAGAACCGGAGTAAAGCAACCGTCAAAAATTGGGCGGGATCGAGTTCATTTGTTATCCGGTTTGCTGAAATGCCCGGTTTGTGGAAGTCCCATGTATACGAATAAACACGCATGGACAAATAAAGATGGCACTTACAAAGAAATTTACTATTATGTATGTAGTCGGAATAGGATGGTCCGGGGTAA
>DJPG01000040.1:6545-6963 GCA_002439735.1 Firmicutes bacterium UBA6418
TTGATCTGAATAAAACAAGATTGGAACGGGAAATTGACAGTCTCCCTGCTGATGCAAAATACCGGGAACGAAAGCTCCATGATATGACCTTGCGGTTAGATTCCCTATATGATGTCATTGTTGAGCTGGAGGAAAAAATCGAAGATGCCAGACTTCGGCGAGATGCAATTAAGCAGCAGGCAATTACTCTTGAGAATATTTACAAAATCATGGTGAATTTCGACTGCGTTTATAATATAATAAATGACGAAGAAAAGAGAAATGTGGTCACAGCCTTGATTAAGGAAATTGAAATTTACAGGAATGACGAGTCTGAATATCCGCTAAAGCGGATTGGTCTGAATTTTCCGGTGTTCAAGGATGGCGGGGAAGTTACGGAGCTTTTGTGGGACAAAGGGAATACCGTTGAGACGGTAGT
>DJPG01000134.1 GCA_002439735.1 Firmicutes bacterium UBA6418
TCGCTTTCTTTTTCCAGCTCGCTTTCCCGCTGTTTCAGCATGGCCGCGTCGCTTTTGCCCAGAGATTCCCGCTCTTTTTCCATAGCCTGCCGCGTGGCTTCCATTTCCTGCTGCGTGACCTCGCAAGCCGCGATCTGTTCCCTGCGGGACTGCAGCGTCTTTTCTTTCTGCGCCTTCTGCGTCTTGGTCTGCGCAAGCTTTTCCTGCGCTTCCTGACAGGCGGCCGCTTTCTTATACAGCATCAGCCGGTTATATTTATCGTAGGCCCGATTGATCTTTTCGGCGGCGGCGATGGCCGCTTCCTCGTCCTTGAGCTTGCGGCTCAGCTCGTCCATGTTCTCGATCGCTTCCGACATCGGCCGCAGATCATCGTCCGAGAGAGGCGGTAGCGAGTCGCTGAGGATCTCATTGATCACAGACGGCTTAAAGTCCTTGGAAAGCTTCGGCGTCCGCAGCTGGATCAAAAGGTCGATCAGTTCCTTATATTCATCACTGGACTCAAATCCGAAGATATGGCTGTTCACATATTCCATGTAATCCGCCTGCTTATCGAACACGCGTCCGCCCTCTTCGATGCGGTTTTCCAATTCTTTCTTCGACAGCGTGATCTTTTCCCCGACCGATTTATACAGGTAAAAGTCCTTGCCGATCCGTCTGCCGTCCGTGATCGCAAAATACCATTTGTCCAGCGGTTTTCCCTTTCGCGCGCGGATACCCATGCCGATCGTCAGATATTCTGCGCTGTCTCCGCGCCGGAATTCCAGATAAAGATAGCCGGTTCGTTCTTCCCGTTCATCGTCATCCTCCAAAAGGTAGCTGTTCATCTTACGGTCGCGGCTTCCGAACGGATCCAGCCGTTCCGGGCTCATGTTGCCGTCCAAAAGCAGCGGTACGACGCTCTGCATGGTGACGGATTTACCGGAGCCGTTCGAGCCGCGGAGCAGCATTCTCCCCTTCGCGAACGTAAATTCCTGCTCGTCGTAGTACCAAAAGTTCACCAGTCCGATCTTATTTGCCTGCCATCTGCTGCTCATGCCTTTTCCTCACTTTCCTCTTCCGTTTTATCCGCAAAATCTTCCGGATAGCGACCGCAGAGCTTGCCCGCTGCCGGATAGATCCGCACCTGCCGCGTCTCCTTTAATTCCCGGCTGAACATCCAGCGTTCCATTTCCTCTTTGATCACGCGCACAAACTCGCCGTCCGGCATTTCCCGGTACTTCTTCGCGAAACCGCGCGCGAAATCCCGTTTTACCTTCCCGATGACCTGTTCAAATTCCAAGTCGCTGACTACGCAGGTTTCATCAGGTTCGGTCTTCCATACTCCCGCGCGGATCTTTTCCTGCATCGCGCTCAGTACCAGAAGCACGATATCCGCCAGCACGTTCGCGGACGGGAACTCCTTCCCGATGCGGCAGTCCTCGCCCAGCATCAGGTAAGCGCTCCCTTTGTGGATGTGCACCCGGCAGTCGAAGAGCTTCTCAAGGTCGTCGCTGAGTCTGCGTCCGTAATATTTCAAATATTCGAAGTCTTCCGGCGCGCCGTCCCCGCGGTACATGCCGGGCGCGAAAAGCAGGCGCTTATATACGCGCTGCCTCCTGGCGATCCCCTTGTCCTCGTCGATGTCAAACCAGTCGCTCTGCGCGAAATCCTCCGGCTTATCGTATCCCCGAATGTCCCTCGAAAACGTCCGCATAAAATAGCGAGACGCTCCGGTGCTTTCATAAAGAACCTCGCCGGTCTCGCTGTCCATAAAGGCTTCGTCGCTGCCGTCGGTGATCTTCAGCATCTCCTGCGCGATCGCGTAGCGCAGCACCTTGATCAGCCTCCGCCGGTTGGTATACACCGTCCAGTCCACCGCTTCGCCCGGCATATGGACTGCCGCGTATTCCGTCAGCTGTGAAAGGATGAACTGCTCTCCGGCATCCTTGTCTTCCAGGAACATCAGCAGCACGCACAAAAAGGCGTACTCTTCCCGCGAGGTAAATTCCTGTACGCCCATAAAAGTCTCCGGTAGGACCGGTATTTTTTCCAGCTTGACCAAAAGTGCGTTTTCGATCAGCTGGCATCCCATTTTTTCGGATGTGAATTTGCGGATCTCCGGCGCCGCGTCCCGGATCTTATAGTATAATTCCTTGTTTTCCGCTTTGAGCACCCAGCGGTTTCCAAGCAAGATTTCCAGTTCTCTCATTCCGCCGCCTCCTCAAATACCAACGCAAAACGCGGCATCGTCAGATTGCCGTCGCATGCGCGCAGCACACACTTCTGCCCGATCCCGCTCTCATCCAGATGGAACAGCCTGCCGTCATCGGTCCTTGCTGTTTTGGCGGTATCCTCCAGCGCGTTCGAGAGCCAGGTCAGAAGGATCTCCCGGATCTCCGGCTCGACCACAGGCAGCGCGCCAAAGTCGATCCTGCCGTTCTGCTCCAAGTCTCTGAGTTTTGCCATATTTTCCTGCTGCTCCTGCAGCAGCGCCTTGCGCGCAGCTTCTTTTTCGCGACTCATATCGCGGATCGCGCTGCGGCTGGTGCGCTCCTTATAGGTGCGAACCCGTGGCTTCAGCGTGATCTCAAACGGCGTTTCATCGTATACGCTGCCGTTCATAGTGTCCGTTTCTCTTATCATATCCGCCTTCATATGGGCGGTCGCTTCCAGTCCGAAGACCATCGCCGACAGTTTATGCGCCTGCCTCATATCTTCACATCTGAGGAAAATCTCCGCGACGCGGCGGTATTCCTCACGCCGATTGGCTCCAAGCGCGTTCTTTTCGGAGATCTGCGTCGCGTAGCGGGTGATCTTGCGGATGATGTCGTTGGTCTTGTCAAATAGCTTCGCAGCCTCGTTATCCTCACTGCCGGTTCCGCAGAACCACTCAAAGATACTCTGCCAGCGGTCGTAGATCTTCTGCTCGATCTCCTGCCGGGTGATCTCTTCCCCAATACGCGGGATCGCCAGTTCGTAGTCGATGACTTTTTCCAGCACTGCGGTTTTCTGCTGATCGGTGATCCGACGCAGCTGTTCTTCGATCGCGCCCACATTGCGCTGCAGATTCTTGATGAAATTGCGCAGATATTCCACGAGCTGATCCTTAAACGCTAGGAACGCCCGCGTCTGCATCATCTGCTCCGCTTTGACGCTGCTCAGATTGCTCATATAGTCCTTGTAGTTTTGATTCAAGCGCACAAAATCACTGCTGAGATCGTTCCACCACGCGTAGACCTTACTGCTGTCCGGGTCTTGCTCCGCCATCTGCGCAAACACGGCAAGATAATTTCGGATCCGCTCCAACAGGCTCGGCTCCAGCGACGCTCCCTCGATATGCAGATTTTCCAGCCGCTGCACCAGACGCTCGACCTCCACGCTGACATCCGTCATGCTGTACGCAAACTTTTTGTTCTTGAATTCCTCAATGGACGTCACCCTGCGCGTATCCTGATAAGCCTCCAGGTTCTTCCACTCTGTCAGCATATCCAGATCCTGCCTGCACTGCTCGATCCGGTAGTCCGCAAACAGTCCTGTCTCCCGCATGGCTTCGTAAACATCTTCCTGATACAGCTTGTACTTTAATTTATCGTAATGCATTAAAAAAATGCGCATAATGGCGCGATATCGGCTCACATTATCCGCATTCAAATATTTGGCCTCGGTCAAAGGCCGCATTGTCTTGTCCGTGATCTGCATGAATCCTGCTTCCTCGTTTGCTCGCTTTGGTTTCTCTTTTTGTTTTTTCGGTCAGCGACTCTCGAAGTCCGCTGCGCTTTGGTTTCATTATAGCCGATTTGCATCTGCCCGGTCAATTGTTTCCGTGAAAAAGGGGAAAACTTTTTTACACGCGGTTCCTCTAAAACGTGAGTCCGTTTTTCTCTGCCCATTCGCGGAACATCTGATTATACACATTTTCAGAGAAGATGACATAGTCATCGTATAATTCCAGCTCTTTCAGCGCGGCTACAAATGGTTCCACGTACTTATCCCGCCTGAGCGTATAGAACAGTTTTTTTCTTTGTTCCTTGTCATCCACACATTCGTGCACAAAAAAACGCATTAAATTTTCATGATCGATCTCTTCGTATGTAAGGAACGAAACATTATTTCTTAATCGATCCGAGATCGTCGCGTTCCAATCAATGTGTTCCAGTTCAACTGACGAAACCGGCATAAAATCAAACTCTTTCGTGTCCTTATGATAATAAATATGTACATCCGGTTCTGTTACATATAGCATCAGCTCTAAAGCGGTCATTTTTCTCCTTATTTTTTATGCTCTGCGCAATATGATATCAACATTATGGCAAAAGTCAAAATAGATGTCAAGTTAGAAAAGGATAATGTGCATCTAATCATCATTTTCGTTGATCACCAGACGATCTCTTCCGGATACTCCAGCCTCGGGTCATGCAGCTCATGTATGCTGCATCCGTACTGTTTCGCCGCATATTCAAGATCGAGCTTCATATTCCGGTATGCAGCCGGCTGATTGATAAATCTTCTGGCTATATTCCGAAGTTTATCTTTTCTCTTTTCCGGTATGGTCTTCAGATACTCAAGGTTGCATTTGTCTACATATTGCGCTGCATATCTTGAAAACAAATTCCTGTACTGATTTTCTTTGAGCTTGCACAGTTTTTCAAACTCATCATCCCCGATCACCTCCGCAAGCGCCTCAAGAATTGCTGCCGAAAGCGTGTCGATTACCGCAGTATCTCTGACATAATCCGCATATTTCAGCGGCGGAAATTCAGAAGCTGCTCCCTGCTTTTTGCTTCTTTGTCCATAGCCGCGTCTCGACCACAGGTAAAGTTCCGAGACCGAGAAAGCCACAAATACAGCCTCCGGAAACAAAAGATTCACGCTGAAATGCACTTCCTGTTTCGGAAGTATCATGGAGTGCCATTTCATCATCTCATCATGGACACCGTTATCCACCAGTTTAACCTCTCGATCTCCCATATAAGCATGCCGTATATCATAGCATACCGCCAGCAGGCGATTTTTTACGCTCCAGTAGATGTCATCGTAACTTTCTTCCAAACCAGTCATTCTGTAAATGCTGTCCGTTAGCTCATAAAAATCATCGAAACATCCTTCTACTGTAACTCCTGTAAGATTCTCTGTCGGTTTTGCTGAAATCATAGTCTCCTCCATCACCACTGCGTTATTTTAAATAGGATTGCATCGGATATTTTTGTTCAAATCCATTCATTTAAACCTGTTCACTATAGCTTGCGCTTTGCCGTTCGGTAAGATTCTCTTCCTGCACATTGTCCTCCGCAATATCAAAAAGTATGTACCAGTCTTCTAGATCTTCATCAAAATTTCCTGATTGAAATTCCTCCATAAAGTTTCTTACGCTATATGCCGATCCGCTGATACACTCTGCGTGATTTGTTACTTTTCCGCAAAATATGCAATATAGCATTTTTAAATGTCCGCATTCTCTAAGGTATCCGAGTTTATGCGGTACGGGGATCCCGCATTTCCCGCATTGCGTACAATAGAACTCATGAATTTCTGCAGCAATCTGATAACTCATAAGATAGCTCCCTTTGTCCTAAATATTTCTTGAACTATTGAATATTACTTCATCCCTGTTCGTTAGAACGGTTATCCAGACCTAATGAACCAATTTCTTCATAATACCGGTCTGCGATATATTCTGCGGATTCTGCCCAAAGTCCATTCTCTGTTTCCTGCAATGTTTTATATGTCTCGGATTGATAAAAACGTAATACTGCCTCC
>DJPG01000044.1 GCA_002439735.1 Firmicutes bacterium UBA6418
GAATTAAGAATTAAGACGAAAAGCAAAGTGTACGGAAGCGATCCATACGTTCTTCGTACACTTTTTTCTTGCAAAAATTTGCACAGTTTTTTCACATTGTCGAATTGTTTGAAAAAAGTCTTTTTTCCGCGAAAGCCTTGAAATAGAAAGCAGTTGTGGTATGATGGCTGTATTGAAAATTTACAATGCTCTCGATGAGGTGGTTCAAAATGGAAAACAAACGATTGGTCATCAATCAAGCATGGTGCAAAGGCTGCGGTATCTGTGTGGCTTTTTGTCCAAAAGACGTACTGGAAATTGTTCATGAAAAGGTCAGCGTTAAAAATGAAGTGGCATGTATTAAGTGCGGACTTTGTGAGCTGCGTTGTCCGGATTATGCAATCTATATTGAGAAGGAGGAAGCGTGATGGCAAAGAGATTTCAGTTATTACAGGGAAATGAAGCCTGTGTAGAAGGTGCCATTGCGGCAGGCATGCGGTTCTTTGCAGGATATCCGATTACACCGTCCACGGAGATCGCCGAAAGAAGCGCGGTCAGACTTCCACAAGTTGGTGGAAAATTTATACAGATGGAAGATGAAATCGGAAGTATTGCAGCAGCACTCGGCGCGTCGGTTGCCGGATTGAAAGCCATGACTGCAACATCCGGTCCAGGCTTCTCGCTCAAACAGGAAAATATCGGCTATGCAGCGATTGCGGAAATTCCCATTGTGGTTGTAGATGTGCAGAGAGAGGGTCCGTCAACCGGGCTTCCAACCTCACCGTCGCAAGGTGATTTGATGCAGTCCAGATGGGGTACACACGGAGATCATCCGATCATTGTTATTTCCCCATCTTCCGTACAGGAATGCTACACGGAGGTTGTGCGTGCTTTTAATATGACAGAACGGTTCCGCGTACCGGTTATTTTCCTGATGGATGAGATCATCGGGCATCTGCGTGAGGGCTGTGAGCTGATTCCAACCGAAGAGCTGGAAATTCAGAATCGGCGTATTGACCGTGAGTTTAACGGAACGCTTGCCTATGCGGTACAGGAAGGAAACTATGTACCGGAGTATGCGCCATTCGGTGAGGGGGATCACTTTAACGTCACCGGATTGTTTCATGATCTGGATGGTTTCCCGACAAATGATAATGATATGACACATTCACAAGAACGAAGATTGTTGGATAAAATCCGCTTTCGGCGTGATCGTATCGAAAAATGGGAGGAAACAGACTGCGAGGAATGTGAAACATTAATTATTTGCTATGGTGGAACGGCAAGAGCCGTTGCGGGTGCGGTTGAGGAATCACAAAAGACCGACTTTTTAAGGGTTGGAATTTTCCGCCCGATCACCGTATGGCCGTTCCCGGATCGAGCGTTGCTTAAAATCATTCGCGATAATAAGCACCTTAGACAGATTATCGTATGTGAACATAATGATGGGCAGATGCTTTTGGAAGTACAGAGAGTCGTAGAGGGCAGAGTTCCGGTTGATTTTCTGGGCAAGATCGATGGAACAACGATCACACCGGCTGAGATTCTCAAAAAGATCAAGGAGGTATATTAAGATGCCAAGTAAACTGATTGAAAAAACCATGCGTGTAAACCGGCTTCCGCACATCTGGTGCCCGGGCTGCGGGCATGGCATCCTCATGCGGGACGTGGCGCAGGCAATCGTAAACTGTGAACTGGATCCGGATAAGGTTGTCATCGTTTCCGGTATCGGGTGTTCCTCTAGAGCTGCCGGATACATGAATTACAATACATTGCATACAACCCATGGCAGAGCCATCGCATTTGCGACCGGTGTCAAACTCGCAAACCCGGATCTGCACGTGATTGTCATCACCGGAGACGGTGACGCGACTGCGATCGGCGGAAATCATCTGATCCATGCATGCAGAAGAAACATTGATCTGACGGTCATTGTATTCAACAATAACATTTATGGTATGACTGGCGGACAATACTCTCCAACCACGCCACATGGCGAAAAAGGAACCACGGCACCTTATGGAAATATTGACTACAACTTTGATATTCCGAAACTGGCAGAGGCATCCGGCGCAACCTATACTGCGCGTGGATCCGCATTCCATGTACCGCAAATGATACATTTGATTGAAAACGGAATCAAGCATAAGGGCTTCTCCGTGATTGAGGGACTGAGCGTTTGCCCGACCTATTACGGTCGCAAAAACAAAAAAGGTAGTGCTGTCGATATGTATCACTGGCAGCAGGAGCACTGTATCGACAACACAAAAGCAGCAAAGATGACGTCGGAAGAGTTGGAAGGAAAAGTTCTGATCGGGGAAATGTCACACTGTGATAAGCCGGAATATACAGACATGTACATGGAGATCATCCATAAATGCGGAGGTGACAAGGAATGAAAAAAGCAGAATTAAGATTTACCGGTTCCGGCGGTCAGGGCGTCATCATGGCGACCATCATTCTGGCAGAAGCTGCTTACGCGGATAAACTGCAGGCGGTACAGTCACAGTCCTACGGCCCGGAGGCCAGAGGCGGACTCTGCAAAGCGGAATGCATCATCGACGACAAACCAATCAGCTATACCAAGGTCATTTTGCCGAACCTGTTGCTGTCCTTAACGCAGGCGTCGCTGGACAAATATGTCGGAAGTCTGCAAAAAGACGCTGTGATCCTGGTAGACAGCGGACTGACCGTACCGGAAGACGTGAAAGCAAAGCATACGGTCATCAGTCTGCCGATCCTCGACTCCGCCGTAGAAGTCATCCACAATCCGATGGCGGCCAACATCATTTCGGTCGGAGCGGTCAACGCGATCATGCAGCTGGCATCCGAAGCTTCGTTGGAAGAAGCGGTTCTCAACCATATCCCGAAAGGGACCGAAGAAAAGAACATCCAAGCGCTGCATCTTGGCGCAAAGATGGCAAAAGAAGCGCTGCAGGCGCAGACCGCGTAAAGCGGATAAATGCATCCTTATCAATCATGGGGGCTGTCGCATCCACGGAAAACAACCGCGAGGGCGACAGCCCCTTTTGAGTTTTTTGAGATTTCCGGGCAGCTTACGGGATCATGAAAAAGGCTTGAAATTAAACGATTTTTCGTATAAACTGGTGATAAACACAAAGTGTTCAGAGAAGAAAGTACCGGAGAAACTGAAACCGCTGTTTGCGTATGTCAACGGTGCAGAGAATTTCGAAAGCTCAGACCTTGTAAAGAGGATCGACCAACGAGTGAAGAAATTCAACTTGGACGAATGGAGGAAGAAGTTTATGACATTCGAGTATTATGTGAAAGAGAAAGCAGAGCGTGCATACGAGGAAGGCGCAGCACAGAAAGAGCGTGAGATCGCCCAAAAATTTAAGGAGTCCGGAATCCCGATCGATGTGATCGCAAAGAACACCGGTCTGACGCCGGAGGAAGTCGCGGAACTATAAGCGATAGAAGCAAAAATGCAGGTTGAACGACGGGGAGCATGTCGGACGGCCTGCATTTTTTTGACCGTCTTCATGCGAAGAATTTCCGGATGAATCATGTACTGCTTTTCGGCGGGTTTTCAAAATTTTGTACGCGGCAGGGACTATATGGATGAAAGAATTTTACAGATAGAGAAAAAGTCTCCTGTCACTCCGGAGCTTCTTTTGTCAAACCATGTCGAACATGCTCGATAGGTGTTGCCGCGAGTGTGTAGCGAAAACATCACAGCTCGTTTTGGCTTATAGAAAATGTAAATAATGTACTGAAATGCGCAGAAATCCCGTGAAAGCCCGTGCAGATTTTTCAAAAATAGCGTATAGGCAGTACATTATGCATACTTAGAAAATTATGGAAGTTCGCCGTGCGATTGGTGCGATTTTTGGCCCTTTGCTGGTCCTTTCCTAGCGGCTATAATAAAAAGCATAATAAAACAGAGTACGATCGGCCAATTTTTCGGTGATCGTACTCTGAATTTTTTGCGGAAGTTCGAGTCGCATCTTATTATGAAGGAAATATCGTTCCGATATTTCCGGAATAACAAGAAAGTCTACCGCTAAAAATCTGATCGGCGAAGCCGACTTTCTTATGCGGCTGCGTTTCTGCGTCTCTTGGTGATTTCCTGAACGGCGCAGATGCCGACAACGATGGCGATACCAATCAGGTCTGTCACAGCGCCCGGATCGATCAGCAGCAGTCCGCCGGCGATGATCGCGATGCGGAGCGGCCATTTCATGTGGTCAAAGGCATAACCGCGAAGACCTGCGGCAACGCCGAAGACGCCGATGAACGCGGTGCAGATGACCTGTACGCCCTGCAGCGGGCTTGCGAGGTCGATCAGCAGAAGGGCAGGATTCAAGCCGAAGCAATACGGTACAATGAAGGCTGCGATCGCCAGCGAAGTCGCGTTAAACGCCGTTTTCATCGGTCTGGAGCCTGCGATCGCACTGCCGGCATAGGCTGCGAGTGCAACCGGCGGTGTGATGTCGGCAACGATGCCGAAGTAGAATACGAACATGTGCGCGCAGAGCACCGGCATACCCATCTGCATCAGGATCGGTGCGCAGGTGGTGGCCATGATCACGTAGTTTGCGGTGGTCGGAACGCCCATGCCGAGAATGATGCAGGTCACCATGGTCAAGATCATTGCGATGAACATATTGCCGCCTGCAAGGCCGACGATGGCGGAGATCAGTTTGGTACCGATACCTGTCGTCGTGATGACACAGGCGATCATACCGGCGACCGCACAAGCGGCGCCTACGGTCAAGGTACTCTTGGCGGTATCCTGCAGCGCATCAAAGAACTTGCTCGGTGTGATGCGTGTTTCCTTGCGGAACAGGCTGACTGCGATGGCCAGAAGCGTGCCGATGATAGCGGCCATGGCCATGGTCGTCTTGAGAATGAAGATGACCAGCGCGATCAGCGGAACCAGCAGGTAGCCCTTTGTGAAGAGAGTCTGGAAGAACTTTGGCAGGTGCTCCTTAGAGAGACCCTTCAGACCGGTTTTCTTCGCTTCCAGATGTACGGCGATGAAAACACCGGAAAAATACAGGAAAGCCGGAATGATCGCTTTGACTGCGATCGTGCTGTAAGGCGTACTTGCGTATTCTGCCATCAGGAAAGCTGCAGCACCCATGATCGGCGGCATGATCTGACCGCCGGTAGAAGCAGCCGCCTCGACTGCGCCTGCAAATTCCGGTTTGTATCCGGTTCTCTTCATCATCGGAATGGTGATCGCGCCTGTGGTAACGGTATTACCGACAGAGGAGCCGGAAACCATACCGCAGAGGGCAGAGGAGATGACTGCGACCTTTGCAGGACCGCCGTCGGAACTGCCCGCGATGGAATTCGCCAGTTCGATGAAGAAGTCTGTGATACCGGTTTTGCCTAAAAAGCTGCCGAACATAACGAACAGCACGATGAAGGTCGAGCAGGCCCGGATCGGGGTACCAATCACACCCTCAGTCGTATAAAAGAGGTTATATACGTTCAGGAGCAGTGTCCGCTGGGTCATCGCGTAAATGATGAATAGAGAAGCCACGATGACGATCGGAAAACCGACGGAACGTCTGCAGGCTTCGAGAGTCACTAAGATACCGATGATGCCGAAGATCATTTCGGTGGTACCGATCATGATGCCCTGGTTAATGATTTTCGTACAGTTAAAGACGAAATAGAAGTAGGAAACGCCGCCCGCGATTGCCAGCAGCACATCATACCACGGAACATAGTTCTGTTTCTTTTCGGAATTTTTCCTTGCCGGGAACAAGAGGAAAATGAATACAACGATGCATCCGACGAAAGACGCTCTTTCGATTCTTGTTTCCCAGTTGAACAGGAAGTTGATCAACACACAATAGATCGCGAAAGCAACCATTAAATAGCGAATGACGGAGTTCGGAAGTCCGACCCATTTACGGGTATTGGATTCACGGTCATATTTTTCCATGACCTCCTGGACTTTGGCTTCCATTTCTTCCATGGTCAGCTCTTCATCGAAGTCTGTGGAGGTGGAAGCTGTTTCAGGCACACCTTGAGCCGGTTCTTCTTTTTGTTTCTTTAAAAAAGTCAAATTGCATTCTCCTTTCTGATAGGGGGATGGTGTTAACGTATTTGCAGTCTGATCTTGGCGTTGCGTCCGCACAGATCCCGCAGGCTGATCTCTTCATCGCCGATCGCGAGAACATGATCCGAAACTGTGCCGACCACATAGATCAGATCGGGGATGTACATATTGTAGCCCGAGATGATCATTTCACCGTTTTTCCCGTAGGAAAAGGTCTGACCATCGGATATCGTTGTCGGAACGCCGGCGCCGAACCCGTAGTAAAGAGTTCGATCCAGATAGATATCGCCGTCCCGGGCAGTGTAGACATCTGTCACGGGTGATTTGTTGACAGAATGGATAAAAGTGATGGAAAACTCGCGGTCTTTCGGAAGCGGCAGGGCAGCGTATTCCTTGCCGGAGTCAACATCGATGATCGTTAAGGTTTCGTTCGGATTTTTTTTCGCCATGATTACAACGATAACCGCAGCGCACAGAAGCACTACGGTTATGCTGATGAATAATTTCTTTTGTTTTGACATTTTCACAAGTCACAGGCCGGTTACAGCGCGCCGATCTCCTTGAAGTACTGTTCCGCGCCTGGGTGGAACGGAACGGTGGAGCCGGTAACCGCGGTGGTCTGGTCAATCAGATCGAATTTATCCTTGAAGCCTGCTGCACCGAGCTTGTCCTTCAGCTCAAACATGCCCTTTGTAAATTCGTACACGACTTCGGTCGGAACGTCGTTTCTGCATGCCAGCGTTGCCATAACCGCAACGGTCTTCACGTCTTTGTCCACCGGAGTGTAAGTGCCGGCCGGAACGGTAATGTCGGTGTAGAAACCGTAGTCTGCTTTTAACTGATCCGCGTGCTCCGCGTCAACCTCCAGCAGGTTGAATTTATAACCGCTTGCAGCAAGCTCGGTAACTGCAGTAGTCGGTGCGCCGGCAACGACGAAAGCTGCGTCGATCTGACCGTTCTTGAGCGCGTCGGCGGAGTCTGCGAAGGACTGGCTGTTCTTGACGATATCGGAGTCAATGTCCATACCGTAAGCGGCCAGAATCTGACGGGCGTTGAACTCTACGCCGGAACCTGCGTCACCGGTGGATACGCGCTTGCCTTTTAACTGGTCGATGGATGTGATATCTTTCTGCGCGATGATCTGGATGGTTTCCGGGTAGCATACCATGATCGTGGAGAAGTCCGTGTAAGGATCCTGCCCCTCGAAGAGATCGGTAGCGTTATACGCATAGTCCATAACGTCGTTCTGTACGATCGCGATCTGGCTCGCGCCGACCTGCAGCTGCTGGATGTTCGCCATGGAAGCACCGGTGGAAACCGCGGAGAGGTTCATAACATCACCGAGTTCCTGGTTGAACACCTGCGCAATGATGCCGCAGTAACCGTAGTAAGTACCGGATGTACCGCCGGTCGCGATGCTTAAGTTTGCAGGGCCGTCGCCGCTGTCACTGTTTCCGCAGGCAGCGAAGGTGAAGACCATGAGCATGATCAGGATCAGAGATAAAATCTTCGATAAGTTCTTTTTCATAAGTTTCCTCCGTTTAAAGATTCCTATAGTCTGCTTGTTTTTAATTTAGTACTTTATCATGATAGCATACCGGTATACAAATGTAAAGAAAAAAGAAACAATTTTTAAACATTTTTCTAAAAAGTGTTTTGTATCGGTAAAAAGACACCGTCCTGCGGGAGGGCGGCGTCTTGGGTCTGATCGCAGATGATCGGAAACGCGCAGCAGAACGCGTTATCTTCTCGGCTGCGGTCGTTTGTGATGATGCTGTTCGCCGCATCCGCAAGGATCCGGCTGCGGTCTGCAAGGATCGCCGCACGGATCACATGGCTTGCATGGGTCGCAGCATGGATCGCAAGGTCTGCAAGCTTCGTCCTCGTCCGTATCGTCGGAAACCGCGCCGCAGTTTTCGAGCGTGTCGGACGGCTTGATCTGCTTCGGGAAAAGGCTCGGGAAGGTTGTGCAGATCGCGTTTTGCTGGGATTCCAGTGAGACAAAGCCGGTCGAGAGCACGCAGAGCTGGACCGGGACGACGATCTTCTTTTCGCAGCTGACGCAGAGTGCGATGATCAGATTGCCGCTGACGCGGCCGTCCGGATCAATGGACAGATCACGGCCGCAGTTGTTGGTCGCAAGTCTGGCTTCACATGCCGAGTTGCAGAACTCCGTGAAACGCGGCAGGAACGCGGTGTCCGTGACGGACGGCATGCAGATCTCAAAAAAGTTTGTAAGTACCAGCGGCTGACAAGCATCCGCGACATTGACGGTCGCGGCGACGGTGAACACCGATTCGCTCCCGCAGCTGTCGGCAAGCAGCAGATCCAGCTCAATGATCACATTGCCGGTGATGGTGATATTCTGTGTACCGAAGATCGGCGTACCCATGCATTTGTCGTCGCATTCGCCGGTTTCCGCGTACAGCAGTTTTTCCGAAAAGTTTCCATCGGCGCCGACCACGGTCAGTTCGTCGCCGGACGCGTTCTTGAGGAAGGTTGCCCCGGAGATCGAGGTGTTCACATCCAGTTTGAGGTTCGTAGGGTCCTCTACGTTTTCTGGGTTAAAGCTCCGTCTGCATCTGATATCTATTACTCTCTTGACACGATGTCCGCAGGGGATCGCCGGAGAAAAGCACTGATTCTGAACCGTTTTCATGCCCTGCAGATGCACCAGTACGGCATCGTACACTTTCTGCACATAGATCGGTTCGGAAACGACGCGGCTCATATCACCGTCAAATTCACAGAGGACATTGGCATTACAGCAATTTTGATAGAGGTCTTGGGATACTCTTCCACCAAAGCAGCTCATAAATTTACCTCCTTAAATAGTCCAATATCTTTCATTCTTAATATATGCAACCAGAGTAAATTGTGGTACAATAGTATAATATCGAAACAGAATTCTTTACAATTTGAAACGAAATACAGGTGATTGCGATAATGAACAAAACAAGCATGGGGATTGTTATAGCCGTTTTATTCGGCTTTTGTCTTATTTTATGGGCGGCAGACTCCGTGGGCGCATCGTTCGGCAAAACCGGCGAAAACCTTGCCCTCGGCGTCATCGCTGTTATGTTAGTGATCGGGCTGATCCGAGCAAGAAAGGAGAAATAAAACGTGAGTAAGATCGATATCCGAACTTTAGACTGCGGCGTTCGTGTCGTGGTGGAAAAAATAGATTATGTGCAGTCGGCCGCTTTCGGTGTCTGGGTCAAAGCCGGCGCCTGCGATGAGACCAGAGAAAATTCCGGCGTATCCCATTTTATCGAGCATATGATGTTCAAGGGAACCGAAAAGAGAAATGCCAGACAGATCGCGGAAGACATGGATAAGATCGGCGGACAGATGAACGCGTTCACCGGTAAGGAAGCAACCTGCTATTACGTTAAGACCATCGGCGTCAACCTCGAAAAGGGCGCGGAGATTCTCCTCGACATGGTCAACAACGCCGTTTTTGACAAGCATGAAATGACGAAGGAACGTACCGTGATTTTCGAGGAAATGAAAATGATCACTGACCAGCCGGATGATCTTGCGCACGATACGGTGACCGAATTGGTCTTCAAAGGCAATCCGCTCGGCAAGTCTATCATCGGTAATGTGACTTCGCTGCGCAATATCAGCCGGAATGTGATGACCACCTACAAAGAAGCGGAATATACCTGCGACAGCATTGTGGTCTCCATCGCCGGAAACTTTGACGAGGATCGATTCTGCAGCTTCCTGGAAGATAAATTTTCGAACCTGAAGGCATCCAAAGAACCAAAAAACACAGAAACCGTGCCGTATACGCCGGACTTCAAAGTTCTGGTCAAGGAGATTCAGCAGAGTCATCTGTGCCTGGCGACCAAAGCCGTCAGCCTCACCGATCCGGCCTACTACAGCTTTTACGTGCTGAACAACATCATGGGCGGCAGCATGAGCTCGCGCCTTTTCCAGAATATCCGTGAGGAAAAAGGATTGGCGTACAGCGTTTATTCCATGTTCACGGCCTACAGCCAGGATGGATACTACAGTATTTATGCAGGTGTCGCGCACGACAAGATCCACGATACGGTCAACGGCATCCTGGCAGAACTCGCGGCTCTCGCAGACGGCGAGATCACGCAGGATGAGATCTCGATGGCCAAAGAGCAGCTGAAAGCGAGCTATACGTTCGGTCAGGAAAACATCGCCAGCCGAATGTTCGCGAACGGCAAAGGACTTTTGCTGAACAATTGCGTTTTTATGCCGGAAGAAGTCTTAGCGGGCATCGACGCCGTAACGGTTGCTGATCTGGAAGATACAAAAAAACGCATTACCGATCCAAAAACCTACAGTGGTGTCTGCGTCAGCGGCAAGCGTGTCGACCTGAAAAAAATGTGGAAAGCCTGATGCGAAGTTATGCCCATTGCGTTAGAAAAAAAAAGAAAAGGAAACGAGGATGAAAGAAAAAAAAATCGCAGTAAAAATCGTCAGCAAAAGCGGCAGAATGCCGCTTTATGCGACCGCAGGCTCCGCGGGAGCCGACCTATGCGCCTGCCTGGAGACACCCGTCACCCTGCAGCCGGGAGAACGCAGGTTGATCCCGACCGGACTGTTCGTCGAGATCCCGCAGGGCGTCGAGGCACAGATCCGCGCACGATCCGGACTTGCCATCAAGCATGGGATCGGGCTGGTCAACGGTGTCGGTACCGTCGACAGCGATTATCGCGGAGAATGGAACATCCCGCTGATCAACTGGGGACAGGAGGACTATACGATCTATGACGGCGACCGCATCGCGCAGGCGGTTTTTTGTCGGTGTGAAAGAGCGGAATTCTGTCTGACCGATGCCATCTGTGAGACAGAGCGTGGAGCAGGCGGTTTCGGTCATACCGGTTACCGTGAAAAAATAGAGGAGTAAAACAAATGTTAAGCAGAAGTGACTTAGAGCAACGCGAATTTTTGATCTTGGCTTCGAATGCGGCAAAAAGCGCAGAATCCAAAGGCAGACGATTCCCAGAAGAAAAATGCGGGATCCGTACCGATTTTCAAAGAGACCGCGATCGCATCATTCATTCCAAGGCCTTTCGCCGGCTGATGCATAAGACGCAGGTGTTTCTGGCGCCGGAGGGGGATCATTTCCGTACCAGACTGACGCATACCTTTGAAGTGTCACAGATCGCCAGAACCATCGCCAGAGCGTTAAACCTCAATGAAGATTTGACTGAAGCCATTGCGCTCGGCCATGATCTGGGACATACACCGTTTGGGCATAACGGTGAAGAAATCCTGAACAAGATACACCGGAACGGATTTGAACATAATGTGCAGAGCCTGCGCGTGGTGGATGTACTGGAAAGTACCGCATTCCGCAAGGGCATGAATTTGACGATGGAAGTCCGGGACGGTATTGTAAATCATACCGGGTCGCAGCTTCCGTTCACACTGGAGGGGCAGGTCGTCAAGATCAGTGACCGGATTGCTTACATCAATCATGATATTGATGACGCAATGCGAAGTGGCGTCATCCGTCTAGATGATATTCCGCAGAGCTCCCTGGAACTTTTTGGAAGAAGCCACCGGGAGCGCATTAACAATATGGTTACCGACGTCATTGAAAACAGCGACGGCAAGGACCGCATCTATCAGAGCAGCGCCTACAAGGCGGAGCTGGATCATTTGCGTGCCTTCATGTTTGCGAATGTTTACAAGAGCAGCCGTGTAAAACGTGAGGAAGATCTGAACAAGGTTGACGTTGTGCTGAGTTCCCTGTATGATTATTTCCTGGAGCATATCATCGAACTGCCGCAGGATTTGCAGGAGATCGCGGGAACGGACGGACCGGAAGAAGCTGTAAAGGACTATATCGCCGGCATGACCGACCGCTTCGCGTTGAGCACCTATACGGAGCTTTTCGTTCCGAAAGCCTGGAAATGATCCGGCTGGGTTGTCGATGGATCTTTCGGTCGTTTAATTATTGACAAATAAGCACCTTTTGTGTAAAATAAAGGCGAGATTCGTAACCTGTGAAGGAACATTTAGAAGATAACAAGAGGAGGTCACTGAAATGACACAGAATGATTTTTTAAGATTTGCTTTTGAAGAAGCGGTTAACGATCTGAATCCAAATTCTTTGGAACCGGATGTTGCAAGAGAAACTCTGGAAGTTGGCATGAAAGCCTATGCGGAAAGAGAGGGCTGCAAGTTTACCGATGAAGAGATCGCAAAGACGATCAATGATGGACTGGCAGAACTGGCAAAAGCAAAGACCGACTATAACTACTAAATTTACAAAACGAATCGACACGAAAAGACCGGAACGGAAGCTCCGGTCTTTTTTTGAAGAAATCTTCACACAATCTTCACAAAAAAAGAAAAAAAGAAAAAAGGAAACGGCGTCTTTTTCTTGTATATTAAATAAAGAAGTATTGTTTTCTGTCCTGATTTTCGGAATGTTGGCAGTGCGAAAATCGAGAACTTTTGTAAGGAGTGCGCATGAGTCTATCTTTTCCGAATGCGTCTTTGGAGGAATTGAAAAGCAGACTGAATATCGTGGATGTAGTCGGTCGGGTTGTGCCGCTCAAGCGTGCCGGTGCTAATTTCAAAGGCGTGTGTCCGTTTCATAACGAAAAGACACCTTCTTTTGTCGTCTCGGAACAGAAGCAGATTTTTACCTGCTTTGGCTGCGGCGCCAGCGGTGATGCAATCGAATTTACCAAGCGCTATTACAATCTCGAGTTTCAGGAAGCAGTTGAAAAGCTGGCGACCGAGAACGGTATTAACGTAAACTTTCAGAAAAGGGACGGAGACCGTGAAAAATATTACGAGGTCAACAGAGAAGCCGCGCGCTTCTTTTACCGGGCACTTACCGAGCAGAAGAACGCAGGATATGCCTATATGAAAAAAAGGGGCATTGATGATGCGATCCTCAAAAAATTCGGTATCGGTTTTGCAGACGAAAAATGGGACAGCCTGTACCGGTTTTTCAAAGAAAAAGGAATTTCTGAAAAAATTTTGCTGGAACTTGGTTTAATTTCTGAGAAGAACGGGAAATATTATGATAAGTTCCGTGATCGAGTCATGTTTCCGATCATCAATACCAGCGGCAAGGTCATCGGATTTGGTGGACGAACGATCGGACAGGCAGAACCGAAATACCTGAACTCTCCGGAGAACAAGGTTTTTCAGAAAAAAAACAATCTTTATGCCTTAAATATGACCAAACAGGACATTGGCAAAGAGGGCTATGCCATTCTGGTGGAGGGATATATGGACGTCATCGCGCTGTACCAACACGGTGTGCGCAATGTGGGAGCCTCTCTTGGAACCGCGCTGACAGACAATCAGGCGCGGCTGCTTAACCGTTACACTAAAAATGTAATATTGTCCTATGATGCCGATAATGCCGGGCGTAACGCGGCGATGCGTGGTATCGAGGTTTTAAGCAAGCAGGATTGTAAAGTGAAAGTCCTGCATGTGACAGACGGGAAGGATCCCGATGAATTTATCAAAAAGAACGGCAAGGACGCATTCCTCAAGCTGGTGGATCAAGCACTTCCTATGATCGACTATAAACTGCAGGGTGCGGCCAGGGGGCTGGATCTTGCGTCCGAGGAGGGCAAGCTTGACTTTATGAAAAAAGCTTCACGGATTCTTCAGAGCCTAGGGCCAGTGGAAGCCGATATTTATATACAGAAGATCGCGCGGGATCTCAAGATCTCGGAGGGCGCGATCCGGCTGGAGACATTTGGCACGCATCCAGAGCCTGGAAGGGTGAGGGAACATCCACAACACCGAACGGAAAAGGAACCGCCGAAAGAAGAACTTTCGCCCCTAGAAGCAACGGTAATCAAGATTCTCTTGATGAATCCACTCTTTTCCGAGACCCTGTTGGAACACGAGGATCTGATTGAGAGCCGCTTTGGACGCAAAATCATGAACACGGTCTTCGAACTTTATGGAACCAGGGGGGATTTTGACAAGTCTGAGATTTTGGATCGTCTGGATCCGGAGGAAAGTCAGATGTTGCTGCGAACTTTGGAACGCATTGTCATCGCAGGCAATGAAGAACAGGTCTTTGCAGAATGCCTGCAAAAAAAAGAGCGGGACAGACTGCTTACAAAAGAACATGAACTGATTGATCGTCTGTCGTTGGCAGACGAAGAATCGGATGGAGATACACTACAGAAACTGACCAGAGAACTGATGGAAGTTCAGAAAAAATTGAATGCTCATGGGGGAATTAATTCATGACAACAGAAAAAAAAGTAAACGAAAATCAGAGCAAAAAGACTGAAAACGAAGCTGCTCAGACGGACAGTGTGACGCAAACCCCGGAAGAAAAACGGCAGGAGCTGCTGAACATTCTTTTAGAAAAAGGCAAGCAGTCCAAAAATCAGCTGACCTATACCACGATCGCTGATGTCTTGGAAAACACGGATCTGGATAAGAATCAGGTGGATGATCTGTATGAAGCCCTGATGTCCAAGGGAATTGAGATCGTTTCCGAAAACGAGCCGGATGATTTTGAGGTTCTGCTGGAAGCCGATGTGGATATTACCGAAGACCCGGATGTCATCATGGATGAAGCTGAAGATCTTGACCTGGAGGCATCAATCCCGAAGGGAATCGCCGTCGATGACCCTGTAAGAATGTATCTCAAGGAGATCGGCAAGGTACCGCTTTTGTCGGCAGATGAAGAAATTCTGCTTGCGCAGCGCATGGAAAAAGGAGATGAGGAAGCAAAGAAACGTCTTTGCGAAGCCAACCTGCGTCTGGTCGTGAGCATTGCGAAACGTTATGTCGGCAGAGGCATGTTGTTCCTAGATCTGATCCAGGAGGGCAACCTCGGACTGATCAAAGCCGTTGATAAATTTGATTATCGCAAAGGCTATAAGTTTTCAACCTATGCGACCTGGTGGATCCGTCAGGCAATCACGCGTTCCATCGCCGATCAGGCGAGAACGATCCGTATCCCGGTGCATATGGTGGAAACCATCAATAAACTGATTCGCGTATCCAGACAGCTGCTGCAGACTTACGGACGGGAACCGACCCCGGAAGAGATCGCGGCGGAAATGAACATATCGGTCGAAAAGGTTCGAGAGATCCAAAAGATCGCGCAGGAGCCGGTTTCGCTCGAAACTCCGATCGGCGAGGAAGAAGACAGCCATCTGGGCGACTTCATCCCGGATGAGGATGTACCGGCACCGGCAGAGGCCGCGGCATTTTCCATGCTCAAGGAGCAACTGCTCGAAGTGCTGGATACCCTGACGGAACGAGAACAAAAGGTTCTCAAACTCCGCTTCGGTTTGG
Source organism: Firmicutes bacterium UBA6418 (assembly GCA_002439735.1). Lineage (GTDB taxonomy): Bacteria > Bacillota > Clostridia > Peptostreptococcales > Anaerovoracaceae > CAG-238. The sequence goes on from DJPG01000044.1 coordinate 15,302, forward strand.
AGGATGGCAGAGCCAGAACTTTGGAGGAAGTCGGAAAGGAATTCGACGTTACCCGTGAACGGATTAGGCAGATCGAGGCCAAGGCACTGCGAAAGCTGCGACATCCGAGCAGAAGCAAAAAACTGAAGGACTATTTGGAATAAGGACTGCCGAAAAAGATGAAACTGACACCGAGACTGCAAAAAATCGCAGATGAGATCAAACAAGGAGAAACCATGGCGGATATCGGAACCGACCATGGTTTTCTGCCGCTGTATCTGTGGGAGCAGAAGCTTTCACCCAAGGTGATCATGGCAGACATCAGCAGGGGCTCGCTGGATAAGGCGGCAGAAAATTGCCGGATGTTCCGGCCGGACGAGACCTTTGACCTGCGGCTCGGCAGCGGACTGGAAGTCCTCGCGCCCGGAGAAGTCGATACGGTCGTGATGGCCGGCATGGGCGGCATCTTGATGAGCGAGCTTCTGGGAAAGAACCTGCAGAAAGCATGGTCGTTCTCTAAATATATCCTGCAGCCGCGCAGGCATATCGGAAGACTCCGTTTCTGGTTGTATGACAACGGCTTTAGCATCGTCAACGAACAGCTGGTTCGAGAGGGAAAGTTTATCTGTGAGATTCTGACGGTAGTGCCCAAAGAAGTAGCCATTACCCGTCAGATGAACGCGGAAGATATCGAGTATGAGTTTCCGTTGAGTCTGGTCCGATTCCGAAACGACCTGACCGCAGAATATCTGCGGGGCAAGCTGCGTCTGGAAAGGGAGATCCTGGAGTCCATGAAAATGGGTGCGCTGACAACGCCAAAGGACTTACAGAAACAGGAATATCGGGTTTATTATCTGATGACCCTATTACGGAGGTGTATGGATGAAACTTGATGCTTTGGCAGCAAAAATTGAAACGATCGCACCGCTGACCCTGCAGGAACCGTGGGATCATTCCGGTTGGCAGCTGCGTTTGACCGATGGGGAGATCCATCGCGTTTTGATCGCGCTGGAGATCAATGAACAGGTGATCGAGGAAGCGATAGCTGTGCGTGCGGCGGTTATTTTGACCCATCATCCATTGCTGTTTACCCCGATCAAAGAGGTGGACTGCAATACGGTTATCGGCGCCCACATCATCAAGCTGGTACAGAACCGGATCAGTGTATACGCGACGCATACGCCGTTTGACAAGTGTAGCGGCGGCAATAATGACTACATCGGTAAATTGCTTCAATTACAAGATGTGCAGCCGATGGAGACCGATGCGGCAGGGTTCTGCCGGTGCGGACTGCTTGCACAAGGAATGACCGCGGCTGCCTTTGCGGGCTATGCGGCAGAGGCCTTAGGTATCGATCAGAGATTTTTTTCCTTCGCAGGCATGCCGGACGACAGGATCCATAAGATCGGCTGGTGCAGCGGCGCAGGTGCAGAATTTCTGGATGCGGCGTTCGACGCCGGGTGTGATCTGTTCCTGACCGGAGATGTCAAATACCATACGGCGCAGCACGCCAGAGACATCGGTATGAACCTCTTGGACTGCGGTCATTATGCGACCGAAGCAATCTTCTGCGAGAATATGAAAGATTTGCTTGCGGCCCGTATCGGACCGCAGGACGACCTGCAGTTGCTGCTTTCGCAGGTAGATCTGAATCCGTTTGTCCTGCCGGAAACCATGGATGTATCCGGCTGATGCGGCATATCCTGTGCAGTGAGACGAGCCAAAAGGGAGATGGATCAAATGAATGACAAAAAGAAAAAGCGAATTGTCCAGATCGCTGTAGTCCTCTTGATTGCAGCTGTCGTGGTTACATACAGCATCACATTTGTGGGTGCAGTGTTTTATTAGCGCATTGCTTTTCGGGCAGAGCAGACGGTCGCGTGGATTCTTGTGATCCATGAGGAAAGTCCGGGCTCCGCAGGGCAAGGATGCCGGATAACGTCCGGCGTAGGTAACTATAGGGAAAGTGCAACAGAAACATTCCGCCGAAACAGTACGGCTGTGGTAAGGTTGAAATGGTGAGGTAAGAGCTCACCGGCGGCATGGAGACATGTCGGCCGTGTAAACCCCATCCGGAGCAAGACCAAAGAGGGAGTAGAGGTGGCTGCCCGTCACCTCCCGGTAGGTAGGTCGCTGGAGCTTGTCAGCAATGGCAAGTCGAGATAGATGATCGTCAAATACAGAACCCGGCTTACAGCTCTGCCCGAATGCAATCGATATAGTATGAGAGGAAGATGGTGCGTGCAGCACCATTTTTTTCTTATGAATGTGTCTAAAAATAACAAGAAAATCTTTTCTCCGTTTTTGGAGTAGCTACAAACTATAAGTTTATACGATGGTATCTGAAACTCGAAAGACACTCCATAGATTCACAGCACATACAGACGCAGTACATAAATCCAATAAAAAACAAATTTTATGTACCGCGTGGTACATAAAGAGAATAATAGGATGGAAAATGAGACACGAAGATACAAAATTTTTGCTTTCGTTGCGGATAAGTAATGTAAATAACCATATTTTTATCCACTCGTGCATTTTTTGAGCACACTTTAGCCGTCGTTACTGCAATCACAAGCACGGGTTTTCTGCTGCGGCCGGCGTGGCTACTACGGCCTGCCGCGTATGGCTTGTAAGGACGGCAGGATGCTCGGAGCATCTCGGAGTGTATACAGAATTCTTGCGAAATTCAAGGAGCTTTCTGTCAATTTGCATTGAAAAGTGTACAAGAAACAGGTATACTAATATAAATGGCTTTTTTCAGCTTCGCGGCGGCACTGCAATTTTTTGGTAAAGCAAACGATGGAGAAATATCATGGCGGGAAATTTCGAAAAAAAGGAACACGCATTTCGGGCATTCAGCCGAGATTTGAAAACAGATGATTTTCCACCGGTGCTTTTTTTCTATGGCGCGGAGGATTATCTGATCGATTGGGCCGTTGGATCGCTTAAAAAGAAATACGTGATGCCGGGCGCGGAGAGCGTGGATTATGTGAAGCTGAGCGAGGATTTCGTAACGACTGATCAGATTCTGGAAGCCTGCAACACGTTTTCGATGTTTTCACCGAAGCGGATCATCTGGGTTAAGGATTATGCGCCGCTGCGGAGCGGCAATGCCAAAGGCTTCGGAGTCGGAGAGCTTGCGAGGCTGAGCAGCTACATCGATAGTCCGAACGAAAGTGCAATCCTGATCTTTTCCTCCGAAACACCGGACGAAAAGAGCGGACTGGTCAAAAAACTCAAAAAAGACGCGAAGGCCTATGATTTCTGCAAACTGGATCGTACGCAGCTTTTCGGTTTTGCGGAGAAACGTTTCAAAGCCGCAGGCGTCAGGATCTCGAGGGAGATGCTAGGGTTCCTGATCGAGGAGACTGGGTATTTCCACAAAGAAACGGAATATCGAATTTCCTCGCTGGCAAACGACATTCAAAAGATCATTGCACACAGCTACGGCGGCGTCGTGACAGAAGAGGACATTACGATGACGGTCAGCGGCGATCTGGACACCTTCGTTTTTAATTTTCTGGATGCGATCAGCGTGAAAAAGAAAGATACCGCGTTCAGTCTTCTGCACAATATCCTGACGGCCGGGACGGATGTGTATGCCGTGACCGGTCTTTTGGTCAATCATTTTGAACTGATGCTGCAGATCAAAGAACTCAAGACAGAGGGCATGAGCGCTGCCGAGATCGCAAAGACATTGAAAGTTCATGAATTCCGCATCAAAAAGACGATGGGATTTGCCGATAAATTTACAATCGAAAAATTAAAGAGCATCTTGATACAGCTTTATGAGATCGACCGCAGTATTAAAACAGGTGCTTTAGAGCCTACCATGGCGTTGGAATTACTCGTAGGGAGGATATGAGAACGTGAAGCTGAACAAACAAATGCAGGCAGACCTGATGCTTGTGTTGGTGACACTCTGCTGGGGTGTATCCTATTATCTGATGGATTTAAGCCTGACGGACTTGGATCCGTTTACACTTAACGCGCATCGCTTTTTAGGCGCATTTGTGATCGCGGCGGCGCTGTCGTGGAAAAAGATCCGCAATGTCAACCGTACAACCTTAAAATACAGTCTGCTGGTCGGATTCGCATTGGTATTCGTCTATATCGGTGCAACGTTCGGCGTGAAGTACACGACTCTATCCAATTCCGGATTTTTATGCGGTATGACGGTTGTTTTCACGCCGCTGCTCGGATGGGTATTTTTACGGCAAAAGCACAGCAAAAAGCTGATTCTGGTGGTTCTGATGTGCCTGGTGGGGATCGCACTGCTGACGCTCAAGGACGATTTTTCGATCAATACGGAGAATCTCAAGGGTGATCTGCTCTGCCTGATGTGCGCGGTTGCCTATGCCATCGATCTTTTGCTGACCGAAAAGGCCGTGGCGCATGAAGAAGTCGATGCTTATCAGCTTGGAGTCTTCCAGCTTGGCGTGACGGGCGTGTGCAATCTGGTGCTGGCGATGATCATCGAACAGCCGCATTTTCCGAACACTCCGGCGATCTGGGGCGCGGTGCTGTTTTTGTCGATCTTCTGTACCGGTGTGGCGTTTGTGTTGCAGCCGTTGGCACAGAGATATACGACAGCTTCGCATACCGGTGTGATTTTTTCCTTGGAACCGGTATTCGCGGCGATCGTGGCGGCTGCCTTGGCTCACGAGGTTCTGTCGGTAAAATCGTATATCGGCGCGGCGCTGATGGTGGCCAGCCTGTTTGTGATGGAAATTGATTTCAGTTCTCTCGGCGAAAAGGCGGGAGTGAAATAATAAAAAAGGATGTATAGTACAAGGAGGGCAACATGAACCGGTTATATATCAAATCGCGGGATACTGCTCAAAAAACGGTAGAGGGTCTTTATAAAGATCTGGAAAGAAGAATCATAGCCAGCCCGCCGGGACAATGTCCGGTCGACTTGGCAGCAGCATTCTTAAAGCTATGTCATTCACAGAGCTGCGGCAAATGCGTTCCGTGTCGTGTCGGTCTCGGACAGCTACAGCTGATGATCGATGACATACTGGAGATGAACACGGAGCCTGGCATGGAAGTTTTGGATCTGCTGGAAAAAACCGCGGAGGCTATCAGCGTTTCGGCAGACTGCGCCATCGGCTTCGAAGCAGCTAACATGGTACTTAGAGGGTTAAAAGGATATCGAGATGATTTCGAATCCCATATCAAATATCATACCTGTGCCGACAATATCAAGAACCAAGCGCAGCCGGTACCTTGCGTGGCAATGTGCCCGGCAGGAGTTGATGTTCCGGGATATATTTCGCTTTTGAAGCATGAAAGGTACGCCGACGCAGTCAGACTAATCCGCAAGGATAACCCATTCCCAACCGTCTGCGCACTGATCTGCGAGCATCCGTGCGAACAGCGCTGCAGAAGAACGCTGGTGGACGCGCCGGTCAATATCCGCGGTTTGAAACGTTTTGCAGTGGACAACTGCGGCGATGTTCCGGTTCCGAAAAAGATGGACAACACCGGCAAGAAGATCGCTGTCATCGGCGGCGGTCCGTCCGGACTATCGGCGGCATATTTCCTGTCCATCATGGGACATCAGGTTACGGTTTTTGAAAAACGTGCGCAGCTGGGTGGCATGCTCCGCTACGGTATTCCGAACTATCGTCTTCCGAGAGAAAGATTGCAGTGGGATATCGACGCGATCCTTTCCACAGGCGTGGAAGCAAAATGCGACTTTGACGTCTCCACACCGGATGGTATGGCAGAGATCCGCAACAATTACGACGCGACGTATATCTCCATCGGCTCACATAACGCGAAGCCGATCGGCATTCCGGGCGAATACGCCAAGGGCGTGATCGCGGCAGTGGAAATGCTCCGAGGCATCGGTGACGATGCGATGCCGGACTTCAACGGCAAAGCAGTGGTGGTTATCGGCGGCGGCAATGTCGCGATGGATGTAGCCAGAACCGCGAAACGTTTGGGTGCGACCGAAGTCAGCATTGTTTACAGAAGAAGAAAAGACGATATGACCGCACTGCCGGATGAGATCGGCGGCGCGATCGCTGAGGGCTGCACACTGGTTCAGCTGAAAGCTCCGTCCAGGATCGCGACGAATAAACACGGCGAAGTGCAGGCTCTGTGGGTGAAACCGCAGATCGCCGGACAAGCGGATAAAAGCGGAAGACCACGTCCGGTCGATTCCTCTGATCCGGAAGAAAAGATCCCTTGCGATATTATCATTTCCGCCATTGGACAGGCGACCGACATCCGCTTCTTTGAAGAATTCGGCATTCCTGTATTCCGCGGAAATATTCAGGCTAAAAGAAACAGCGTTGTCGATAATGTGCAGGGAACCTACGCTGGTGGTGACTGTGTAACCGGACCGTCGACCGTGATCAACGCGGTAGCTGCCGGCAAAGTTGCGGCAGCCAATATTGATGCTTATCTGGGATTCAATCACGAGATTACCGTAGACGTTGACATCCCAGCACCGACACCGGATGATCATCTCCCTTGCGGCAGAGTCGAACTTAAAGAACGCTTCGCGAAACAGAGAGGAAACGACTTCGATGAAGTCGAACAAGGCATGAGCCTGGAAGAGGCCATGCAGGAAGCTTCCAGATGCCTGCGTTGCGACTATCACGGCTTCGGCGCATTCAGAGGAGGGAGGGATACCAAATGGTAAAACTGACAATCAACGGACAGCAAGTATCGGTACCTGAGGGAATGACCATTATGGAGGCGGCTGAGAAAGTCGGTATCCATATCCCGCATTTATGCTACTTAAAGGATATCAACGAGATTGGTGCTTGTCGTGTCTGTCTTGTGGAGATTAAAGGAATGGATAAGCTGATAACTGCCTGCAACACGATCTGTGAGGAAGGCATGGAGATTCTGACCAATAGTCCGCGTGTCAGAAGAATCAGAAAGATCAACGTGGAGTTGATCCTGTCCGACCATAACGCAAACTGCGCAAGCTGCACCAAGAGCGGTAACTGCACGCTGCAGACAATCGCCAACGATATCGGCATCATCGTATCGGATTATGCCAATACCGCAGAAATGCGCCGTTGGGATCGGAATCTGCCGCTGGTGCGTGATGCCTCCAAGTGTGTGAAATGCATGCGGTGCATCCAGGTCTGTGAAAAAGTACAGGGTATGGGTGTTTGGACGCTGCTCGGTTCCGGTTATCGGACAACGATTGGTCTCAAAGATAACCAGCCGTTCCGAGAAAGCGACTGCACGCTCTGCGGCCAGTGCATCACACATTGTCCGGTCGGCGCGCTGCGCGAATGCGACAACCGTGGTGAGCTGAATGACGCGCTTGCAGACCCTGAGATCATCACGATGGTACAGATCGCTCCGGCAGTCCGCACGGCTTGGGGCGAACAGATCGGTCTGAAAGACAAAGATGCCACCATGGGCAAGCTGATCTGCGCGCTGAAGAAAATCGGCATTGACTACGTTTTCGATACCAATTACAGCGCGGATCTTACGATCATGGAAGAGGGCAGCGAGTTCCTCGAAAGACTGGCAAACCGTAACCGCCACAAATGGCCGATGTTTACTTCCTGCTGTCCGGGTTGGCTTCGATTTGTGAAGACACAGTATCCGGATATGGTGGAAGACCTTTCGACCGCGAAATCCCCACAGCAGATGTTCGGTGCGATCTCCAAGACCTACATTGCGCAGAAGCTGGGCGTGGATCCGAATAAGATATTCTCCATTTCCATCATGCCTTGCGTTGCGAAGAAATTCGAATGCAACGTGGATCAGGTCAATGATTCCGGTCACGGACAGGATGTCGATCTGGTTCTGACGACCAGAGAACTAGATCGTCTGATCCGCTGCGACAGCATCAAGCCGCAGGATCTGATGGATATGCCGTTTGACGATATCTTCGGCGAAGGCTCCGGCGCTGCGGTCATTTTTGGTACGACCGGCGGTGTTATGGAAGCCGCGCTGCGAAGCGCGTATTATCTGGTGACCGGTTCGAATCCGGAACCGGATGCCTTCAAGGAAGTCCGCGGTATGGACGGATGGAAAGAAGCAAAATTTGATCTGGCGGGAACCACGCTCAAAGTTGCGGTGACCAGCGGACTCGGAAACGCGCGGAAACTGATCGAGGCGGTAAACCGCGGTGATGTGGAGTATGATTTTGTTGAGATCATGGCCTGCCCGGGCGGCTGTGTCGGCGGCGGCGGGCAGCCGTTTGTGGACGGCGAGGAACGCGCGGCAAAACGTGCGCTGAAACTGTATGGACTGGATAAGCACAGCAATATCCGCTTCTCGCACGAGAATCAGGCGGTTCAGCAGACTTATCAGGAATATCTGGGAAAACCGCTGTCCAAGGAATCCCATCATCTACTGCACACGCATCTTGCAGACTGGGATCTGACGATGAAGCCGTAGGAATATAAGATTCAAATTTCAAAGATTTCAAAGAAAAAGACCCCCGCAGGTTCGATGCAGATTTGCGGGGGTTGTTGTTGCACGGCTTATACGGTCAGGAACCGGCGATCAGCTCCCGTGCGCTCTGCAGGGTGGTCTCGGTGATCGTACTGCCGCCGAGCAGCCGTGCGATCTCGCGGACTTTTTCTTCCTCAGTGAGTGATTCAACAGTGGTAAAGGTCTTTTCGCTGTCGCTCTGCTTGAAGATGCGGTAGTTGTGCTTCCCGCAGGCCGCAATCTGCGGCAGGTGCGTGATGCAGATGATCTGATGAGACTGCGCGATCTCCTTGAGCTTTTGTCCGACAATGCTGGCTGTGATCCCGCTGATGCCGTTGTCAATCTCATCGAAGATCAGCGTCGGGATACGGTCATAAGAACTGATGATATTCTTGATGGCCAGCATGATTCTGGACATTTCGCCGCCGGACGCGGTCTTGGCCAGCGGTTTGAGCGGCTCTCCCCTATTTGTGGAGATCAGGATCTCCACGCTGTCCATGCCGTTTTCACTCGGAGCGGGGAGCGGTCGAACCGCGATCTGCACCTTTGCGTCTGTAAAGTTTAGGCCGATCAGTTCGGATTCCATCTTCTGGGCAAGTTCGGTAGCGGTCTGCCGCCGGATCTGCGTCAATACCCTGCACGCAGCTTCCAGCTGATGCTTGGCGTCCAGCGCTTCCGCTTCCATCTGTTTTTTCTTATCATCAAAGTTCTCGATGACATCCAGCTCCGCAGCGATCTTATCGCGATAGGCAAGAACCTCTTCAATGGTATCGCCGTATTTCTTTTTCAGATTGTCAAGAGTATCCATACGCGCGATCGCGGCATCCAGTTCCGCCGGGGAAAACACCGTTTGCTCGCGCATGCTGCCGAGGCTGCGGCCAAGATCCTGCAGGCGATAATAGAGATCCGAAAACTCCAGCGAGAGGGCGTCGAGATCCTTGGAATAGGACGCAATGCTTTCCAACGCATGCAGCCCGGCGCCGAGACCATCCATGACGGACGGATTTTCTTCAAAAAGCGTTGCATAGGTTCGTTCGATGTTTTGATAGATATTCTCGCTGTTCTGCAGGATCGAGATCTTATCCGTCAGCGCGGCATCCTCGCCCGGAAGCGGCTCAGCCTTGTCGATCTCGGCTATTTCAAAGCGGTAAAAATCTTTTTTTCTGGCGTTTTCCTTTTCTAAGGAAAGCAGGGCGGCTAGCTCACGTTTTTTTGCGGAGAAGAGGTGAAAAAGCTGCGAAACCTGTTCCTTAGCGGGGATGGATTCCTCGCTGCGATAGGAGTCGAGCAAGGCAATATGGCTGTCCGGATCCAATAGGGACTGATTATCGTACTGTCCGTGGATATCGGCGAGTTTTTTGCAGACCTGATTGAGCTGCGCGAGTGTCACCAGTTCTCCGTTGAGCCGGCAGAGGTTCTTGCCGGAGGCGGAAACTTCGCGGGAGATCAGGAACTCTTCCCCATCAAGCTCGCCGAGCAGCTGCACAATGGCCTTGTTACAGCCGGTACGGATACAGGAAGAATCCGCGCGACTTCCGAGCGCAAGACTGACGGCTTCGATCAATATGGACTTGCCGCTGCCGGTCTCACCGGTCACAATATTCAGTCCGGATTCAAAATCGACCTCCGCGTTCTCGATGATCGCAAAATTTTTGATACTAATGTGATTAATCATTTTTTCCTCTCGCAATGAGCATTTCGTTGAACGCTTCCATAACTTCCGCGACGTTTTCCGGTGCGTCGGCGACCAGGAGCAGGGTATTGTCGCCGGCGATAGAACCGATGATATGCGGAAAGTTGGAAGTATCGATGGCTTCTCCCGCTGCGGATGCACAGCCGGAGAGGGTTTTGACGACGATCAGGTTGCCGGAGCTGTTGACCGATGTGATCGTTTCTCGGAAGATCTTAACAAAGCGGTCGGAAACTGGAAGATCAATCGATTTATGAACGGCATATTTGTATTTTCCGTTGGAAGAGAGGGTCTTGACGAGCTGAAGCTCCTTGATGTCTCTGGAAATCGTGGCCTGCGTCACTTCGTAACCGCATTCCTTGAGCAAAGACGCCAGTTTTTCCTGCGTATCGACTTCGTAGGTATTGATCAGCTCAATGATCTTGTTTTGTCTGGAATATCGCATAAGTACCTCCATACACGCTGCACATGCCGATCGGCCTTGTGAGTTCTGCAAATGCGGCAGGATCGTCAAAACGGCTTACGCTTCGCATTGTGCATAATTATAAGTTATATTCAAATCTTAACACAGAACCCAGGTGTTTTCAATAAAAGTTTTGCGCAAATCGCTTTGAGATATGCAACAGAGCCTCATTTTTGACAAGAAAAAGCGAGAGAAAGCATGGACAAACAGGTGTTCGTATAGTATAATGGAATCGAAGATGCGGTCATCGGTGATGAGCAACGTGACGAAAGGAGCATACGATTTGAGGATTTTGGGAATCGACCCCGGCTACGCGATTCTCGGCTATGGGGTATTAGATATGAAAGGCAACAAGTTTGAGGTGGTAGCGTACGGATCGATTCTGACGGACAACAGCATGGAGATGCCGCAGCGACTCAAATTGCTCTACGATGAACTTTCGGAAATCATCCACCGCTATCAGCCGGAAGAAGCCTCCATCGAAGAACTTTTTTTCAATAATAACGCTAAGACGGCGATCCTGGTCGGTGAGGCCCGCGGTGTTGCGGTTCTTGCCTGTGCGCAGGCCGGTCTTGCGATCAGCGAATACACACCGCTGCAGATCAAGCAGGCGCTGGTCGGTTACGGCCGGGCGGATAAAAAGCAGATGCAGGCGATGGTCAAGGCTATTTTGAATTTGGAGACGGTGCCGAAACCGGATGATACCGCTGACGCGCTAGCTGCGGCCATTTGCCACGGACACGCAGGCGGACACAAAAGGCCGCTTCGCATCCGAAGCGGGATCTAGCTGAAACCGGTCAGACCGGGAACCGTCAGGATCCGAACGAAAGATCCTTGCGTCGCCGGGCAGAAACGAGTATAATGAACAAGGATGTGCCGCGTCCGAAGCTGCGGCAGAACGGAGATTTTTATGATAAAATATATCCGCGGAATTTACGCGATGACTTTGGAATCCGGGATCGTGGTCGAAACGGCTTCGGGTATCGGATTTGAGATCCATGTGCCGGCGGGTTCGCCGCTGTACCGCGGCGGGCAAGGTGAGGAAATCCTCGTCTATACGCTGATGACGGTCAAAGAAGATGACATCAGCCTGTACGGCTTTCACAACCGGGAGAGTCTGGAGCTTTTTCGCATGCTGATTACGGTAAATGGGATCGGTGCTAAGGCCGCGATGTCCATCATGGGTTCCATGCCGGCGGATACGCTGCGGCGGGCTATTATTTTTGAAGATGTCAAAGAGATCAGTAAAGCAAACGGCGTCGGCAAAAAGACTGCCGAGCGCCTGATCCTGGAATTAAAGGATAAATTGGGGAAGCTGGAGGCTTCCGAAAACGGTGCGGATGCATGTGCGGGCGGCATTTCGTCTGCGGACGCAGAGGCTTCCGACAGCAGAACGGAAGCGATCAATGCGCTGATCGCGCTCGGATACAGCAAAGCCGAGGCATTCGCGGCTGTGGCAAAGGTCGCAGATGAAGATCTGACTTGTGAGGAATACATTAAAAAGGCATTGAAGAGCTTGTTCTGACAGGCTGACGTAATGCGGAATGAGAGAATCTGGAATGGAAAACGAACGAATCACGTCTGCCGGCGCAGGCCAGGGTGAATCCAGACAGGAGGCCGGTCTAAGGCCGCAGCATCTGGATGAGTACATCGGTCAGCAGGGCGTAAAGGAAAATCTGAAAATTTTTATACAGGCGGCCAAGCTTCGCGGCGAGCCGTTGGATCATGTCTTGTTTTACGGCCCTCCGGGACTCGGCAAAACGACCTTGGCAGGAATCATCGCCAATGAGCTTGGGGTCGACATCAAGATCACTTCCGGACCGGCCATTGAGCGCGCGGGTGATCTTGCCGCGATCCTGACAAATCTCAATGAAAACGATGTGCTGTTCATCGATGAGATCCACCGTCTGAACCGCTCTGTGGAGGAAGTCCTTTATTCCGCTATGGAGGACTATGCGCTGGATATCATCATCGGTAAGGGGCCGTCTGCAAGATCCATTCGTCTGGATCTTGCCAAATTCACACTGATCGGCGCGACAACCAGAGCAGGAAGCCTGTCGGCTCCGCTACGGGATCGGTTCGGCGTCATCAGCAAGTTTGAATTGTATACGACCGAAGAGCTGAAGCAGATCCTTCGGCGGACTGCGTCCATCCTGCATGTGGAGATCGACGATGCTTCCTTGGAAGAAATGGCCAAGCGCTCCCGCGGCACGCCGCGTGTAGCAAACCGCATGCTGAAACGGATCCGCGATTTTTCACAGGTAAAGGGCGATGGCAGGATCCATATTGAGACCACCCGGGAGGGGCTTGCGGCTTTGGGCGTGGACGACCTTGGCCTGGAACGACTGGATCGTGAGATCCTGTCCGCGATCATTCAGCGTTTTAACGGAGGACCGGTCGGCATTGATACGATCGCGGCTTCCATCGGAGAGGAACGCGTCACGATCGAAGATGTATACGAGCCGTATCTGATCCAGTCCGGATTGCTGTATCGTACGCAGAAGGGCAGAATGGTATCGTCGGCCGGTTACCAACATCTGGGCTTGCCTTACGAGGAAGAAGCCTAGCGGAAGACAGGCGGCGGAGATTGAACCGCGAGACAAGAACGACAAAGAGATATAAAGGTATAAAAAAAGAATTGGGACAATACACATGCATATCAATGATTTTGATTACGAACTGCCGCAGGAGCTGATCGCGCAGACTCCGGCAGAAAAAAGAGATTTTTCGAGGCTGATGGTCGTTGATCGCGCGACCGGGAGCGTGGAGCACAAGCACTTTTATGATATCATCGACTACCTGCAGCCGACGGATTGTCTGGTGCTGAACAATTCCAAGGTATTGCCGGCCAGGCTCTACGGGATCAAAGAGGGAACCGGCGCGAAGGTGGAATTCCTTTTGATCAAGCGGATCGAGGGAGATATCTGGGAAACGATGGTGCGCCCGGGCAAACGACTCAAGCCGGGCGATACGGTGTCTTTTTCGGATGATCGCCTTTTCCGCGCGGTTGTGCGGGATTACGGCGAGGACGGAACCCGGATCGTGGAATTCGAGTATGAAGGGATTTTTTTGGAGCGTCTGGAAGAACTCGGCCAGATGCCGCTTCCACCTTATATCGAACGCGATAACAATACCGAGGATCGTGACCGTTATCAGACGGTCTATGCCAAAAATGAGGGATCGGTCGCGGCTCCGACCGCGGGGCTGCATTTTACGCCGGAGCTGCTCGAAAGGGCAAAAGCAAAGGGCGTGAAGCTCGCTTACGTCACGCTGCATGTCGGGATTGGCACATTCCGACCGGTCAAGGTGGAGAAGATCGAAGAGCATCATATGCACTTTGAAGAATATTATGTGGACGAAGAAACCGCAAAGACGATCAACGAAACCATTCTGGCAGGCGGACGGATTGTCTCCGTCGGTACGACTTCGACCCGCACCGTCGAGAGCGCTGCCCGCTTGGATGAGGCCACCGACAGGTATCTGGTGCAGCCGGGTCACGGCTCGACCGGCATTTTTATCTATCCGGGGTATGAGTTCAAGATCATCGACGCGCTGATCACCAATTTCCATCTGCCGAAATCCACGCTGCTGATGCTGATCTCCGCCCTGTACAACCGGGAAGATATTCTGCGCGTCTACAAGATCGCGGTCGAGGAAAAGTACCGCTTTTTCAGCTATGGCGACGCGATGTTCATCAAATAGACGATGCATAGCCGGAAGATCATGCCAGACAGATCATAGTCGTCAGGTCATGCCTGGCAAATAAGCACGGGAGAGGCATTGGATTTTTTCGTACTTCGACTTCAAAAACACAACATTGACCGCCGGGAGCATAGCGAAACGTGTCGAATTATGTTAGCGGTTGCGTTTTTGGGAAGGCTTCGTTCGTTTACGCAAGGTTTTTTCTATTTTCAGGAAGAAACCTTGCGTTTTTGAATACGAAGACCTAAAATGTACAATAGACTGCAAGTCTTTGAAATAAAACAGAGAGATTACAAGAAAAACTTGCGTTCTGGAGGTAAGTGTAGGCAAAAACGCAAGAAAAGGAGCCGTCGCTCTAACGGTTATTTTCCGTTCGTGCGCGCAGTCCTTTTGCTTGCGTTTGGTTTTATCGAAAAGCTATTTGTTTGCGCCGCAGCATTTCTTGTACTTCTTGCCGCTGCCGCAAGGACATGGGTCGTTTCTGCCCGGTTCTTTTTCTTTGTGCACGGTTTTGGAACGCTTGAAGTCCTTGATGATCTGCATAATCTTCTCTTCGGAGAAGATATCTTCCCACTGCTTCAAGGTGTACAGATAATCCGCGTCTGCCTTGAGCATATTGAAGAAGAGCTTTTCGAAATCAACATCCAGATCGATCTCGGTGTCTTCGGTTACCGCTTCCAGATCAAACGGGTTGTTCAGACTGGTCTGGATGCCGTCCAAAAATCCCAGAAAGATTACAGGATCTGCTTCAAACTGCACGATCAGATCCGACACCTTTCCTGCAAGGTGTGAGTCCTTGTTCTCCAGAATGTAAGTGTAGATGCGGGTCTCGGTTTCGCTATATTCTTTCCAGAATGCTTCGAATGTTTCTTCGGTCTGACCTTCCATCAGGTCGGTCCACTGTTGATATAAACTCATTTTCAATTCCTCCGTATTGTGATTCATGTCGTGATTCGACGGTATTGGCTCTATAGGCTCTCTTTGCAGTTGTGTGCGCTACAGGCTTTTGGCGATGCTGATCAGGTCGCCGACGACTGCGCTTCCGGTCGGAAGGGCACCGGCACCTTTGCCGTAAAACATGACTTCGCCGACCATGTCGCCGGTGATGTAAACCGCGTTAAACTCATTGCTGACACCGGCAAGCGGGTGAGAAACAGGCAGCTTTTCCGGTGCGACGCCTGCGGTAACTTTGCCGTTTTCGTCGATCGAAGCATGTGCGATCAGTTTGAGCTTGCAACCCTCGGATGCAGCCTGCGCAATATCCGCTGCAGTGATCTTTGAAATGCCGATGGTCGGGATCTGCTGCGGCGGAATGTATTGATCAAAGAGCAGAGCAATCAGGATGCAGAGTTTGTTGGCAACATCAATACCCTCGACGTCTGCAGTAGGGTCTGCTTCCGCAAAGCCTTTGGCCTGAGCGTCCTTCAAGGCATCCGCGTAGTCCGCGCCGTCTTCCGTCATCTTGGTCAAGATATAGTTTGTGGTACCGTTGACGATGCCCATGACTTCCAGAAACCGGTTGCCCTGCAGAGCATCGCGAATCGCGGTCAGAACCGGTATCCCGCCGCCGACGCTGGCTTCGAACAGGAATTGCACCTTGTTTTTTTCTGCGGCAGCTTGTAGCTTTTCGTAGTTTGCCGCGACAGCTGCCTTGTTGGCCGTGACAACGTGTTTACCATGCGCCATCGCCTGCAGCATGAAAGAAGAAGCCGGTTCGATACCGCCCATGGTTTCAACGACCACATTGATGTCCGGATCGGTCAGAATCACATCGGGATCCTCGGTGATCATATGCGGCGGCAGCCCATCGCGTTTGCTGCGAACCAATGCCTTTACCACATCTATGGACATGCCGGTTCTTTCAGTAATCAGATCATGGTTTTGGGTGAGAATCTGGTAGGTTCCGCCGCCAACGGTACCGAAGCCTAAAATGCCGACTTTGAGTTTTTTCATTTGTTTTCCTCCGTAATCTTGCAAAAATACAGTAGCTTTGGTCTCGATCGAAAAGACCGAAATCGCGCTTTATGCGCCGGATTTCAAGCAGCTGCGCTGTGCATGCAGCTATTATATAATATTTTTGCGTATTTGTATATTAAAAAAGTTTTCTTTTTTCTAAAAATTTGCTATGATAATGGGTGAGAAAATGAAGTGAAGAACGGAACAGGAGAAAAACATGGCATTACATATTGTTTTTGTACAACCGGAGATCCCGCCGAATACGGGAAATATCGCCAGAACCTGTGCGGCGACAGGCAGCGTGCTGCACCTGGTAAGGCCTTTGGGGTTTTCCATCGACGACAAGAGTCTGAAACGTGCGGGGTTGGATTACTGGCCATTTGTGAAGCTGGAAGTCCACGAAAGTCTGGATGCTTTCATGCAAAAATACGGGCAGGATGACCGCCGTCTGTTCCTGGCGACAACCAAGGGCGGACATCTGTATACCGAGCCGCAGTATCGTGACGAGGATATGTTTCTCTTCGGCAGGGAAACGGCCGGACTTCCGCGGGATTTTATCGCGGAGCACGCAGAGACCGCGATCCGCATCCCGATGAGTGCGGATACAAGACTGCGTTCCTTTAATCTGGCAAATTCCGCGAACATTATTTTATTCGAAGCACTCAGACAATTAAACTTCCCGGGGTTGAAATAAGATATAAATTTTGGTATAATACTTGCATAAAATATTTTTAGGTGTTTTCTTCGAGGTGTAGGATGAAGCTAGGATATGATTTAACAATTGAACAAACCCAAAAGCTGACCATGACCCCGGAACTGATCCAGGCGATCCAGATCCTTCAATTCAACACGCAGGAACTGGATTCCTTTGTGCAGAACGAACTGATGCAGAATCCGGTGCTGGAGTATGAAGGCAGTGAGGACAAGGAAAAAAAAGATCCGGACGTTTCCAAGTCAGAAGCAATGGACAAAAAGGAGGCCGAAGAGGCTGATTTTGACCTGCGTGAAAAAGTCAAGGAAGCGGAATATGATGACATCAGCTATCGTCAGTGGGAGTATTCCAAGGATCACGACGAAACTTCCTTTGAGCAGTTTGTCAGTAAGGAAGAGACCTTGGAGGACTCGTTGCTTTTGCAGTTGACCTTTTCCAAGCTCAAAGGCTGCGACATGAAGATCGGCCGCTACCTGATTGAGGCCATGGATGATAATGGATACCTGACCGTGGATATCGCGCGGGTTGCCAAATGCTTTAAAGTCGAGCTTGCAAGAGTGGAACGAGTGTTGGATGTCATTCAGACTTTTGAACCGGCAGGTGTCGGCGCCAGAAGTCTGGAGGAATGCCTGATCATACAGCTGGCAGCAAAGGGACTGTTGGAAGATTCCATCGAATATATTATTTTGCATCATTTGGCTGATCTGGGAGAAAATAAACTCAACAAGGTCGCCAAGTCTACAGGGTTGACCATTTCACAGGTACAGTTGATCACGGACATTATCCGCACGCTGGAGCCAAAGCCCGGCAGACAGTTTTCTTCAGGGGAAAGCATCAAATACATTGTGCCGGATGTTACCGTCGAGAAGGTGGACGGCGAATATCATGTCATCACCAACGATGGTGCAGTTCCACATCTGATGGTCAGTCCGTATTATTCGTCGCTCGCCAAAGAAGCGCCGAACGATGAAGAACTTTCCAAGTATCTGACCGACAAATATAATGCGGCGCTTTGGCTGATCCGAAGTATTGAACAAAGAAAGCAGACAATCTACAACGTCGCGCAGGCGGTCGTGGATTATCAGAAAGAGTTTTTGGATAAGGGCGCTAAATTCCTGAAAACCCTGACCTTGAAACAGGTTGCCGAGGCGCTGGACATTCATGAATCAACCGTCAGCCGTTCCATTAACGGAAAATATATCCAGACTCCGCGTGGGGTCTTTGAGATCAAATACTTTTTCTCAAGTGGCGTGACCGGCGCGAGCGGAGAAGGCATGTCATCCAACAGCATCAAATCCTTTATCAAGGAGATCATCGACGGAGAAGATCCGAGGAAGCCTTACAGCGATCAGGATATGGTTGAGATCTTGAGTCGCAAAGGCATTGAAATCTCCAGACGTACGGTTGCTAAGTACCGGGAGGGCATGAATATCTTATCTTCCTCAAAACGGAGAAGATATTAAAATACAATATGAAATACATTACAGAAAAGTCATTGAAAGAGAGTTTAGGAGGAGAATGAAAATGGCGATCAGAGTTGGAATTAACGGTTTCGGACGAATCGGACGTGTGGTGATCCGCGCAGCGATGGATATGCCGGAAATTGAAATCCGGGCGATCAACCTGCGGAACGCGGATCTGGAATATATGGTTTACATGCTGAAGTATGATACGGTTTTCGGCAGATTCCCAAAGAGTCTGGACCACGATCAGTCCGGTATCTTTATTGACGGCAAGCATGTCGATGTCTATTCTTATTCCGACGCGCTGGAGATTCCGTGGAAAGAAGCCGGCGTCGATTATGTCATTGACTGTACCGGCGCTTATGTTACCACCGAGAAAGCGATGGATCATATCGAAGCAGGCGCGAAGCATGTGATCATTTCCGCTCCGGCAAAGGACA
Source organism: Firmicutes bacterium UBA6418 (assembly GCA_002439735.1). Lineage (GTDB taxonomy): Bacteria > Bacillota > Clostridia > Peptostreptococcales > Anaerovoracaceae > CAG-238. Next base: position 34,128 of record DJPG01000044.1, read on the forward strand.
AGGATACCCCGACCTTTGTATACGGCGTCAACCATGAAACCTACCGTTCTGACATGAAAGTCGTTTCCAACGCATCCTGTACCACCAACTGTCTGGCACCACTGATGAAAGTCATCGAAGACAACTACGGAATTAAAGAGGGTCTGATGTCCACCATCCATGCGGCGACCGCAAAGCAGAAAGTCGTTGACGCTAAATCGCTCAAAGACTGGAGAACCGGCCGTAGCGTATTCGGCAACGTGATCCCGTCCACGACTGGCGCGGCTAAAGCAGTCGGCCTGGTCATTCCGTCCCTGCAGGGCAAGATGACAGGAATTTCTTACCGTGTACCGACTGCAGACGTTTCGGTCATTGATGTCAATGTGGTTCTAAACACACCGACCAGCGGACCGGAGCTCAGACAGAAGATCAAAGAAGCATCCGAGACCTACCTGAAAGGGGTTTTGGAATATGTGGACGACGAAGTGGTCTCCGGCGATTTTGTAGGCGATCCGCATACCTCCATCTTTGATGCCCGCCAGACCATCGAGTTGAATGATCATTTCTTCAAACTGATCGCGTACTATGACAACGAATTCGGTTATTCCAGCAATCTCTTGAACATGCTCAAATATATGCATCATGTCGACTGCGAATAGATCCGTATCCATCCGTATACATATTCTAAAGAAAAAAGGAGATTGGATCTATGAAAAAAACAGTCAGAGATATTGACGTAAAAGGAAAGAAAGTTCTCGTCCGATGCGACTTCAACGTACCGATGCAGGACGGCAAGATCACCGACGATACCCGGATCGTTTCGGCGCTGCCGACAATCGAATATTTGGTGCAGCACGGCGCGAAGGTTATTTTGATGTCCCACATGGGAAGACCAGACGGAAAGCCGAAAAAAGAATTTACCCTGCAGCCGGTAGCGGACAGGCTTTCACAGCTACTGGGAAAACCGGTCATCTTTGAAAGCGCGGATCGCGTGGTTGACGAAAAAGTCCGACAGGTAGCGGCTTCACTCGCGGAGGGTGACGTGATGCTGCTGGAAAATGTCAGATTCCGCAAGGAAGAGACCAAAAACGGCGCGGAATTCGCAAAAGAACTGGCGTCACTGGGCGATATCTTTGTCAATGACGCGTTCGGAACCGCGCACCGAGCACATGCGTCTACCGCAGGCATCGCGGATTATCTGCCGTGTGTTTCCGGTTTTCTGATCGAAAAGGAAGTGCAGTTTCTCGGCAATGCCATTGAAAATCCAGCAAGACCTTTTGTGGCCATTATGGGCGGTGCCAAAGTCGGAGATAAAATCCCGGTCATCGAGAACCTGCTCAAAAAAGTCGATGCCTTGATCATCGGCGGCGGTATGGCTTATACGTTCTTCAAGGCGGAGGGACTGGAGATCGGCACCTCGATCCTAGATCAAGACAGCCTGGAAATGGCAAAAGAAATCTTCACAAAAGCAGATCAAGCAGGCGTGAAGTTGCTGCTTCCGGTCGATGCGGTCTGCGCGAAGGAATTCCGGAACGATACAGAATTTGCTGTGTACGAGAAAGACAAGATCCCGTCTGATCGAATGGGAATGGATATCGGACCAAAGACCGTGGAGCTCTTTCAGAAGGAAATCGCCGCGGCGAAGACCATCGTCTGGAATGGTCCGATGGGCGTATTCGAAATGCCGAACTTCGCGGCGGGAACCAGAGCGATCGCAGAAGCTTTGGCTGCGTCTGACGCAGTTACGATCATCGGCGGCGGAGACTCCGCGGCGGCCTGTGAGCAATTTGGGCTCAAGGACAAGATGACACACATCTCCACCGGCGGCGGTGCGTCACTGGAATTCCTGGAGGGCAAAGTGCTTCCGGGTGTTGCGGTGATCGAAGAAAAATAAGGAAGAAAAAACGAAACAGGAGGCAGATTATGGTCAGAGTAGCAATCAACGGATTCGGAAGAATCGGCAGGCTGGCATTCCGCCAGATTTTTGAAGATCCGGAAATGAAGGTCGTTGCCATCAACGATCTGACAGATCCGAAAATGCTGGCGCATCTTTTGAAATACGACAGTTCACAGGGAGCATATCGCGGACACGAAATTCTTTGGGATGAAGATTCCATCACCGTGGACGGCGTGGATATTCCGGTATACAAGGAGCCTGATGCCCATAACCTGCCGTGGAAAGATCTGAATATTGATGTCGTGTTGGAATGCACAGGGTTCTATACGTCCAAATCGAAGTCGCAGGCACATATCGACGCCGGCGCGAAAAAAGTGCTGATCTCAGCACCGGCCGGCAATGATCTGCCGACGATCGTATACGGCGTCAACCATGAGACTCTGACCGAAAACGACAACATCGTTTCCGGCGCCTCCTGCACGACCAATTGTCTGGCACCGATGGCAAAAGTACTCAACGACTATCGGGAAGTGCGAACAGGCTTCATGACCACGATTCATGCGTATACCGGCGATCAGATGCTGCTGGACGGTCCGCACCGAAAAGGAGATCTTCGCCGGGCGAGAGCCGGAGCCATCAATATTGTACCGAGTGCCACCGGGGCGGCCAAAGCAATCGGTCTGGTTATTCCGGCACTTGCGGGCAAGCTGATCGGTTCTGCGCAGCGTGTCCCGGTTCCATCCGGCTCCATCACGATTCTGGACGCTACTCTCAAGGACATGACGGACAGCGTGTCTGTTGAGGGTATCAACGCGGCGATGAAAGCGGCGACCAGCGAATCGTTCGGTTATACGGAAGAGGAACTGGTCAGCTCCGATATCATCGGCATGCGCTATGGCTCACTCTTTGATGCGACACAGACTCTGGCACAGCGGTGTGGCACGCATATTTATGAAGTGCGGATTGTTGCTTGGTATGACAATGAAATGAGTTATACCTGTCAGCTGATTCGTACCCTCAAATATCTGAAAAAATTTGTAAAATAAACAAAAGAAAGGCGATTTTTTATGCGCTATCCTTTTATCGCAGGAAACTGGAAAATGTATAAGACGATTGCGGAGGCGCGAGCTTTCGCGGAGGAATTCAAAAAGATTTATCAGCCGTCTGATGTGCGGGTTGCCATTTGCGCGCCATATCTGCAACTCCCGACATTGGTTGAGGCGTTCCGCGGAACCGGCATCGGCGTCGGCGCACAGAATGTGCACTATGAAGAAGAGGGGGCGTTTACCGGTGAGGTTTCGATCCCGATGCTGGAAGAGATCGGTGTGGACTGTTGCATCGTCGGTCATTCTGAAAGACGGCAGTATTTCAACGAGACGGATGACACTGTAAACCGTAAGGTCAAAGCTTTGCTGGAGACGGAGATCGTGCCGATCCTCTGTGTCGGCGAAGATTTGCAGCAAAAAGAGGCCGGCTATGAAAGACAGTT
>DJPG01000144.1:0-6249 GCA_002439735.1 Firmicutes bacterium UBA6418
TGAGTAAAACGACGGAAGTCAGGGAATATGAATATTATAGCACTTTTTCCATGAAAAGTCTTGACTTTTCAATATTTTTTAGTATAATTTTTTTGATGAGTTTAGTATTTCTAAACCGAAAGTTTAATATTATGAAACGAGACGGAGAAAGATGGAGATCGGAACGAAAATCAAAGAGCTGCGGATGAAAAACGGTTTGACGCAGGAGGAACTGGCGGACCGCAGCGAGCTTTCCAAAGGATTTATCTCACAGCTCGAAAACGACGTGACCTCGCCGTCGATCTCGACGCTCGAAGATATCCTGCAGTGTCTGGGCATGACGCTGAACGAATTTTTCGCAGAGGTGCCGCAGCCGCCGCAGATCGTTTTTGGGGAGGAAGACTATTTTGAAAAAGAGGATGCGGAGCTGCAGAATCTCACGCAGTGGATCATCCCCAACGCGCAGAAGAACATGATGGAACCGATCCGGATGCGGATCCGACCCGGCGGGGCGACCTATCCGGATCCCCCCCACGAGGGTGAGGAGTTCGGCTACGTGCTCAAAGGGGAGATCACGATCGTGCTCGGCGGAGAGCAGCACCGCGCCCGCGCCGGAGAAGCGTTTTATTATACCGCGGATAAGAAACATTTTATCACATCGAAGAAAGGAGCGGAAATTCTGTGGGTCAGCACCCCGCCGAGTTTCTAACAGGATGCATGGCATTGATTGAATTGATCGATATTTCAAAATCGTACGATGGGGAACTGGTTCTGGATGAGTTCAATCTCAAAATCAAGGAGAATGAGTTCATCACGCTGCTCGGTCCGTCCGGCTGCGGCAAGACGACCACCTTACGGATCCTGGGCGGTTTTGAGACGCCGAATACAGGCAAGGTGCTGTTTCAGGGAAAGGACATCACCGATCTGGCGCCGAACAAACGGCAGATCAACACGGTGTTCCAGAAATACGCGCTGTTCCCGCATATGAATATTGCCGACAACATCGCGTTTGGCCTTAAGATCAGCGGAAAGAGTCAGGACTACATCAATGACAAGATCAAATACGCCCTGAAGCTGGTCAATCTGAACGGCTATGAAAAACGTTCGGTCGACTCGCTTTCCGGGGGACAGCAGCAGCGTATCGCGATCGCGCGCGCGATCGTCAACGAGCCGCGGGTCCTTCTGCTCGACGAACCGCTGGGCGCGCTGGATCTCAAGCTACGGCAGGAAATGCAGTACGAACTGATCCGCCTTAAAAATGAGTTGGGGATCACCTTCCTTTATGTCACCCATGATCAGGAGGAGGCGCTCACCATGTCCGATAAGGTCGTGGTCATGAACCAGGGCTATATCCAGCAGATGGGCACGCCGGAGGAAATCTACAACGAGCCGGAGAATGCTTTCGTGGCAGACTTTATCGGCGACAGCAATATCCTTGACGGCATGATGCTGGAGGATCGCGTGGTCAAGATCTGCGAGCATATTTTCCCGTGTATCGACGAGGGCTTTGGCCGGAAGAAACCGGTGGACGTCGTGATACGTCCGGAGGATATCATCATCGGCAAGCCGGGCAGCGGCATCATGGACGGGGTTGTCACTTCGAATGTTTTCATCGGCGTGCATTATGAGATGTGCATCGAGGCGGGCGGTTTCGAATGGCTGGCGCAGAATACGGTCAGCTATCCGGTCGGCACGCAGGTTTCCATCGATGTGCTGCCGGAGAACATTCAGATCATGAACAAACCGCAGTCGGAAGACGAGCAGGCTATCGTGCTGGAAGATTTCGAATAGGAAATCCGGTACAGACGGGAGGAAAAAAAACATGACAAAAAAACTTTTTTCGGCGCCGTTCATCGCCTTTTTGATCTGCGGCACGCTGATCCCGGCATGTGTTATCGCCTATTACGGATTTACGGACCGCAGCGGGGTCTTTACCTGGGCGAATGTCGCGGCGATGGCGACCGGACAGCACGCCAAAGCGCTGGGACTTTCACTGGCGCTGGCGTTTATCAGTACGGTGATCTGCCTGCTTCTGGCGTTTCCGCTAGGGCTGATCTTAAAAGAAACGAAGCTGGGCAAAAAGGGCTTTATGATCTTCGTGTTCATTCTGCCGATGTGGATGAATTTTTTACTGCGCACGATGGCGTGGCAGGTCCTGCTGGAAAAGAACGGCATCATCAACGGGTTTCTGGCGTCGATCGGACTGCCGCGCTTGGCGATCATCAACACGTCGGCGGCGGTCGTGCTGGGCATGGTCTACGACTATCTGCCTTTCATGGTGCTGCCGATCTACAACGCGATTATCAAGATCGACAAGAACCTGATCGAGGCGGCTTACGATCTCGGAGCGGAAAAAACGACGGTGCTGACCAAGATCATCATCCCGCTGAGCATTCCGGGCATTGTCAGCGGAGTCACGATGGTTTTCGTGCCGTCTTTGACGACGTTCGCGATCTCCAATATGCTCGGCGGCGGCAAAGTCAACCTGATCGGCAACATCATCGAGCAGGAATTTACCGCCAGCTCCAACTGGAACCTTGGCTCGGGGCTTTCGCTGGTCATGATGATCTTCATCGTCATCAGCATGGCGCTGATCGAAAAATTTGACCGCAACGGGGAGGGCAATCTGATATGAAAAAAATTGCAGGCGGCCTGTATCTGGCTCTCATTCTCCTCTTTTTATATCTGCCGATCGGCACATTGATGGTTCTTTCGTTCAACGAGGGAAAGAGCATGAACGCGTGGCAGGGGTTCTCCACGAAATGGTATGCGGAGATGTTCCGCAATCAGGAGATCATGGAGGCGCTCGGCAACACGCTCACGATCGCGCTCTGGGCGTCCGTGGCGGCCACGGTGGTCGGCGTTCTGGCCTGCATCGGTTTGAACGCGATGAGTGAAAAAAAGCGCTCGCTCTTTATGGGCCTGAATAATATCCCGCTTCTGAACGCGGATATCGTGACCGGTATTTCGATCATGATGAGTTTCCTGCTCTTCGGTATCAGCCTGAGCTACGGCACGGTGCTGTTCGCGCACATCACATTCTGCATTCCGTATGTGATCCTTTCGGTGATGCCAAAGTTCAAGCAGCTGGAAAATCATACGTACGAGGCGGCGCTGGACTTGGGAGCGACGCCGGCCTACGCGTTTTTTAAGGTCGTGCTGCCGGATATCATGCCCGGCATTGTTTCCGGCTTTTTGCTGTCCTTTACGATGTCGGTCGACGACTTCGTGATCACGCATTTTACAAGAGGCGCGGGCATCAATACGCTTTCGACCCTGATCTACAGTCAGGTGAAGATCGGCGTGCGGCCGACGCTGTACGCGCTTTCCACTTTGATCTTTGTTGTCGTGCTGCTGGTGCTGATGATGGTCAATCTGCTGTCTTCGCGTCGCAAAAGCGGGGATTACTATGCCGCGAGCAAAAAGAACATCTCCATGCGCACGGCAGGCATCTTCGTGCTGGTGCTGCTGATCGGCGTGCTGGGTCTGAACCGATATGCGGGTTCGCTGGTCGGCGCGCAGGATCAGGGCAAGCTTTATGTCTACATGTTCGGCGATTACATCGATCCGGATCTGATCGATCGGTTTGAAGAAGAGACCGGATATGAATTGATCGTGGACTACTTTGACACGAACGAGGAAATGTATCCGGTGATCAAAAACAGTACCGCGGAATACGATGTGGTCTGCGCGTCGGACTATATGATCGACAAGATGCGCAAGGAGGGTCTGCTGGCCGAGATCGATTTTGACAACGTGCCGAACATTGTCAACCTGACCGACAATGTAAAAGCTTTCATCGAAGATTTCGATCCGGGCATGCGTTACAGTGTGCCGCATACCTGGGGTACTTACGGCATTCTTTACAATACGGAGACGATTCATGGACCGATCACGAGCTGGAAGCAGCTTTGGTCGGAGGAATACGCCGGCGAGATCATCATGCCGAATTCGATCCGGGAGTGCGACATGGTGGCCGCGAAGATCCTCGGCTATTCGATGAACACCTTGGACGAAAAGGAACTGGCAGAGATCACAGACCTTCTGATCGAGCAGAAGCCGCTAGTATACAGCTATGCCAACGACAATGCCCGTGATCTGATGATCGGCGACTCTGCGGCGCTGGCAGTCATTACTTCCGGGGATGTACTTTATGCGCAGGACGAGAACGACAAGTTGGACTTCGTCGTACCGGAGGAAGGCACGGAGGTCTGGACGGACTGCTGGGCGATCCCGCGCGCCGTGAACAACAAGGCGGGTGCGGAGGCCTGGATCAACTTCATGTTGGACGGCGAGGTCGCCCGCATCAACTTTGAGTACCTGACTTACGGTATTCCAAACAAAGAGATCCTGGATCTGACAGACAATCCGATCCTCAACCCATCGGCGGAAGTCCTTGCCAAATGCGAGACACTGGCCAACCTCGGCAGCGATGGTGACGACCTGTACAGCCGTTACTGGAAGGTCTTTAAGGCAAAATAGACGGGCAGCCGGATCGGCGCATGACACAGAGAAAAAACGATCACCACATGATCACATAAGAGAACGCGTGGAGGCTGCGCCGGAACGGGAAACGAACCCGCTCGGCGCAGCCTTTTTACGCAGCCTGCGGTCGCTCCGGCCCTTATGGCCATTTTGCTCCCCGCCCTTGCATTCATAAAGCAGCCGCCCCTCTGTTTGCGCGCCCATATTTTTACATCCGGTTTTTGCGCCTCCCACTTTTCGCTTTTTTCACAAAAGATGTAATGAAGTTTTGTTTGCAGGGCAGGCAAACAGTGTTTCTTCGCACTCATTTTATAAAAAATAGAAATACGAACAAATCAACGGACAAATTCTTATTATGCCAAACAATTTCTTGCTGTACGGATTCAAAAAAATCTAAAAATCGGCGGAACCGTGGCGCTGCAAGATGCCGGCATTACATCTTTTCGTGCTTTTTCGGCAAAATTGGGAGGTGCAAAAAACAGAATGTAAAAAAATGCAAACAAAAACATAGAAAATATTGACAAAAATGATAGAAAAATATATACTAAAGTGAGAAGAAACGTAGGAGAACGGCCAAAACAGAAGCAACGGAAATGAAGTAAGCGATAGGGAAGTGGCAAGAAGCAAGTAAGCGGGAAGTCAGAACAGGGGGGCGTCAGGTGCAGGACCGGTGGAGATTCGAAGACAAAGATGCGGCGGCGGACTGGGATACGATGGAAAGAGGAATTTTTTCGGAACGCAGACTGCTGCGCATCGGCTTTGTGGGGATCGGCGAGGGCGTCGGGACTACGACCGTTGCCGCTGCCGCAGCGGCGGCGATCGGGAAACAACACGGAAGGACCGTATTTTTGGCAGATGCGGCGCAACGAGACGGCAAAGCCTCCGCGGCAGAGAGCCTGTGTCTGACCAAGGCACTGAAAGGAGGAAGACAGGTACTGTATCAGAACGTGAACTGGAAGCTTGTTCCAAACGAAAAAAAGCTGCCGGCCGGAAGCTATGTGATCGTAGATCAGCCGCCGCAGCTGCAGTGGCCTGCGTGTGATGTGCTGGTCTGTGTGATCGATCCGCTGCCGTCACGGATCCTGGCAGGACTCGGACGATACCGACTGCTGCGGCAGGAAGAAAGCCAAAGGCTGCTGCGGCGGGAGAAGAGCTTGCTGTGGGTGCAGAACAAAGCAAACGTCGCAGCCGACGTGCAGGAAGCGGAACGTTTTTTGAAACTGCGTTTTGACGTAGCGCTGCCGCTCCTGTCGCAGGAATTCTTCTACGAAGCCGAATATCAACAGCGGCCGTGGCTGGCGAAACTGTATGAACGATCGGCTTTTTCACCGCACGCAAACAGCGAAGCGGAAACATTCCGCCTCGCTGTCGAGAACCTTGCATCGGCAATTTTCGCCGTATTGCCACAATTTGCTATTTAATTCCGACAAAAAATGATGTATAATGATAAATAGTATCAGCTCGCGAACGCGAGCGGCAGCGCCGGACGCTGCAAATCATGCAGAAAAAGGGGAAACGTATGATTACATTTGATCATGTGACAAAGAAGTATCGTACCAACATCGGACTGGACGATGTCAGCGTACAGATCAATAAGGGTGATTTTGTATTTTTGGTCGGGCCGAGCGGCGCCGGCAAGTCGACATTTATTAAATTGATCCTCAAAGAGATCGATGCAGATGAGGGGACGATCCAAGTCGGAGACTTTAAGGTTACGGAGTTGTCGAACCGTGAGATCCCGCAATTCCGCCGGAAGGTCGGAACCGTTTTTCAGGATTTCCGGCT
>DJPG01000144.1:6360-20309 GCA_002439735.1 Firmicutes bacterium UBA6418
AAGCAGGTACCGCAGATCCTCAGTCTTGTAGGGATCAGCGATAAAGCACATAAATATCCGGATGAACTATCGGCCGGAGAGCAGCAGAGAGTCGCGATCGCCCGTGCGATTGTCAACAATCCGGCGGTTCTGATCGCCGATGAGCCGACCGGAAATCTGGATCCGCATACCGCGTGGGAGATCATGGATCTTTTAGATCAGATCAATCTGCGGGGAACGACCATCGTGATGGTCACGCATGCAAAAGATATCGTGGATAAGATGCAGAAACGTGTCATCGCCATTGAAAAAGGCCGCATTGTCCGTGATGAAGCCGGACAGTACAGCTACGCAAAAGGAGGTGTGCGGGATTGAGCAGCTTTATCTATAACATCAAACAAGGATTTATACAGATTTTCCGAAATCGCGGCATGAGCCTGGCATCGATCTTTTCGATCCTGGCGATGCTGCTGATCCTCGGACTGTTTTTTGTCATCACCGTAAATATCAACCTGTTTACAGAAGTCGTCAAACAGGACTACGATCAGGTCGAAGTTTTTTTGCTGGATGATACGACCAAAGCGCAGGCGGAGGAACTGATGGACAAGATCAAGACGCAGCCGGGTGTCAGTGATGTGACCTACCGTAGCAAGGATGAGGCGCTTCAGATCATGAAGGAACGCTGGGGAGAAAGCGGCTATCTGCTCGACTCCTTAGGGAAAAACCCACTACCGGCGTCGATCCTGATCAGCGTGGATTCGCTGGAAAACGCAGGGGAGATTGCCGCCTATGCGGGGAGTCTGGACGGTATCGACGATGTGCAATACTATCAGGAAACGGTTGAGAAGCTGACCAGAATCACAAACTTCCTGCAGGTCGGCGCACTGATTATCATGGGATTTCTGGTCATCGTTTCGGTCGTCGTGGTATCCAATACGGTGAAGCTCACGGTGTTCGCAAGAGCGAAAGAAATCACGATCATGAAATATGTGGGGGCGACAAACTGGTTCATCCGCGGACCGTTTCTGGCAGAAGGCATTATCATCGGCGTCCTGGCAGCACTGCTTTCCACGGGGTGCATCGCGCTGATTTATGACCGGCTGATCAACGCAATCGGCACGCAGGTACTGGCAATTGTATCCTGCCCATTGATCTCGGTCGGATATATGACGAAGAATCTGATCGTTATTTTCCTGGCGTTAGGCGTCAGCATCGGTGCTTGGGGAAGCATCATTTCCATGCGGAAATTCCTGGATACTTAAATCGTGTAAAAAAGGGGAACATGTGATGAAATTAAAAAAGTTACATAAGAAAAAAAGTTTTATTCTTGCTCTCGTGATCATTCTGACCTTGAGTCTGGCGAGTAGCGTGTTTGCTTTTGCCGCGACGGAGAGTGACCTGCGGGATGAACTGGATGACGTGGAAGCTTCGCAGGATGAGCTGAGCAAACAGATGACACAGCTTACCAAAGACATCAAGTCTTTGCAGAGCGATGTAGACGGACTTAACGCACAGATCAGCAAAACGTCAAAAGAGATCGCCGAGACCGAAGATAAAATCGACAAAAAAGAAAAGCAGATGCAGACACGCGAGAACAATCTGAATGAGCGGCTCAAAGTCATGTACAAGAACGGTTCGGTCGGATTCCTGGACGTACTGCTCGGATCCAACAGCATTTCGGAGTTCGTGTCCAATGTCGGCATGATCCAGAAAATCTACCAGAATGACATGGACGTCTTGGAAACGTTGAAAAAAGAACACGAGGAGTTACAACAGATCAAAGCGGATCTGAATGTGAAAAAAACAAAGCTCGCGGCGCAGAAACAGGATCTGGCTGACGAAAAGGTAAAGCTGGACGCCAAGAAAAAGGAACTGGAAAAACAGGAAGATGAACTGAAAGCGGAAGCAGACCGCCTGACCGCGGAGATCGTCAAGCTGATGGACAAGAGCAGTCCGTATGTCGGAGGAACGTTTACCTGGCCTTGCCCGTCCAGCCGCTACATCACCTCTTCGTTCGGAAATCGTCTGCATCCGATCCTGAAAACGTGGAAATATCACTGCGGAATCGATATCGGAGCCTCCAGTGGGAGCGACATTCTGGCAGCCGCTTCCGGCAAGGTCATCATGGCAACGACCTATTACGGCTATGGCAAATGTGTGATGATCGACCACGGCGGAGGTATCGTAACGCTGTACGGACATGCATCCAGGCTCTGTGTGAGCAACGGAGATGTCGTAAAGCGCGGAGATGTGATTGCCAAAGTCGGATCGACCGGAAGATCGACCGGACCGCATCTGCATTTCGAAGTGCGTAAAGATGGTGCTTATGTAGATCCGATGAGCTACTTCTAAGCAGCCCCTAGTAAAGAAGGAAAATTATGCAGCTGACAGATACCTTGATCAAATTATTGGAACATCGCGGGATCACGGGAGAGACGGAAATTGCGGAATTTCTGTCCTCCAAACCCCGCAGAACCTATGACCCATCCCTGCTCGCGGACGCAGAAGCGGGGGTGGATTTTATATTGGAGCAAATAAAAAAAGATGCGCGGATCTGTATTTACGGAGATTATGACGCGGACGGGATCACGGCGACCAGCCTGATGCTGAATGTTCTGAGCCATCTGACCGCGCCGGAACGTCTCGGGTACTATATCCCGTCTCGCTTTGAAGAGGGCTATGGGCTGAACCGCGAAGCGATCCGCAGCATTTCGGAAAGAGGCTATCAGGCGGTCATCACCGTGGACTGCGGCAGTGTCTCGGCCGAGGAAGTCACTTATGCCAAAGAACTGGGGCTTGCCGTTCTGGTGACGGATCATCATACGATCACGGATCGCATGGCGGACTGCCTGCTGGTAAACCCCAAGCGGCCGGATTCGGTCTATCCGTTTCGGGAGATCTGCGGCTGCGGGGTCGCGTTCAAGATGGCTCAGCTCCTGCAAAAAAAATGCGGTCTGCCCAAGCACGTGCTGACCGAAGTTCTGGATCTTGCAGCGATCGGCACCATGGGAGACATCATGCCGATGCTGGATGAGAACCGCACCATCTGCAAGTACGGCATGCAGATGATCAACCGCGGCAGCCGTTACGGACTGCGTATGCTGGCAGAGGGCGTAGGGCTTAATCCGGGTTACATCACATCGGAAAATATCAGCTTTGTCATTGTACCACATCTGAACGCGACCGGCCGTATGGAGGATGCCTATCCGGCCGTACGGCTGCTGACCGCAACAGAAGGCGATCCGGAAGTTCCGGCGATCGTGGAGGACCTGATCTTTAAGAACAAAGAACGGCGGAGGCTGCAGCAGGAAACGTTCCTGGCTTGCACGGCGGATCTGGAGCCGGAGGATTTTATTCTCATCCGCTCCGACCACGCGCATGAGGGGATTGCCGGGATCGTAGCGGGAAAGATCAAGGAGACCTACCACCGGCCGACGGTGATCGTGACACCGTCCGGTGATGAGAAGCAGTACCTCAAGGGGACCGGGCGAAGCATCGAGGGCGTCAATCTCTATGCACTGCTGAAGCATCACGAACATCTTTTTGAAAAATTCGGCGGACATGCCGGCGCCTGTGGTTTCCTGATGCCGGCCGTGAATTTCGAAGCCCTGCGCGAGGGACTTCTGGCTGACATGAAGCAGTTGACCGCGCAGAACCCGCACCTGTTTGAAAAACACTATGCGGTCGATCTTGACTTGACCTGCGATACGCTGACGATCCCTTTTGCGGAGGAACTGGCGCTGCTCGAGCCGTTCGGAAACAAAAATCCGAAGCCGCTGCTTCGGATACGCAATGTCCGGATTAGCCGCATCCGTATGCTTGGCACGGAAGGCAAACATGTCGGATTTTCTATGACCGACCGCAGCGGCTGCGAGATCGCCTGCGTGCTGTTCAATCAGGCGGAGCGCTACATGGAGCTGCTGCGCGGCGGCTATGCCGGCGAAGTCCTCGGCAGCCTGGAGTGCCGCACCTGGCAGGGTCGCAAACAGCTGCAGTTCATGGTGGAAGCACTTGTATAATATTTTGAGAAAAAAGCACTGATGACCGGTGCTTTTTATTATTATGTAGGAAATATCGTTCCGATATTTCCGGAATAACGACAAAAGCACCTTGCGGAGGGGCACTCACTTGCGAGCGCCATGTGTACATAGAAATCTTAGACTTCGTTACTTGTACCTTTGCCACGGACAATTTGCTAAAGATGCGCAGCCGATTTAAGATTAAAAAGATTAAAAAGTACTTGACAAGCAGAGAAAAAAATGGTAGCATTCATTACATACTAAAAACATAGGAATACTATGAAAGGAAAAAAGAGATGATAAAACAGGAAAAAGTTTCAAAATATTTCAAACTGGGACTTCCGTTGCTTTCCATTTTGTTTGCGGTTTTGCTGCAATATGCAATCCCGAACTCTGCCAAGCAGCCGGTGGCTGCGCACGCTTATTTTGCTATGGCGCTGGGCATTGTCGGGATTGTTTATCTGGCTTTGCTCCTGCTTTCCGTTAAGAAACCGGAACTTCGCAAAAAAATGCTGTATAAGGCGAACTTTGTTGCCGGTGCAGTGCTGTTCTTTAATTTGCTGAATGTCGTGACTTTGAAATTCGCGCTGCTGCCGGTTCTGTATTTTCCGTCTTTGGACAGGATTCTGGAAGCGATGGTAAACGAAAGAATGCTGATCCTCAAATGTCTAGCTTACTCCGCGCGCCTGCTCTCCGGCGGCTATTTCTTCGGAGCGCTTGCCGGCGTCGCGACCGGAATTTTGATCGGCTTCAGCAAACAGGCGAACTACTGGATCATGCCGGTGATCCGGGTATTGGGTCCGATCCCTTCCACGGCGTGGATCCCGCTGGTTCTGGTATGTTTCCCGTCGGCGGTTTCGGCCAGTACCTTTCTGATCGCGCTGTCTGTTTGGTTCCCGACCACGATCATGACCAGCAGCGGTATCAGCAACGTTCCGAACGCCTATTTTGAAGTATCGGGGACGTTGGGCGCCGGAAAGTGGACGCAGATCTTTTCTGTTGGCGTTCCGGCAGCGATGCCGTACATGTTCTTAGGCTTATTCAACGGCACCTGCGCTTCCTTTATCACCTTGGTTACGGCAGAGATGATCGGAGCAAAATACGGAATCGGTTGGTACGTCAACTGGCAGAAGGAAATGTTGGCTTATGCGAATGTGTATGCGGGGCTGATCGTCATTGCAGTCGTATTTTCGATCTTGATCACCTTGCTGTTCCGTGTACGGGATAAGGTGCTGGTATGGCAGAAAGGAGTAATAAAATGGTAGGAGGACTTCAAATTCGAAACGTATCCAAAAGCTTTGACCATGACGGAGAAAGGCTGACGGCCTTGAACCACGTCAGCGTCGATATTGAAGCGGGTTCGTTCGTATCGGTGATCGGGCCTTCCGGCTGCGGGAAGTCCACGCTGCTTCGTATGATCGCGGGGCTCATCCGGGCCGATGAGGGAGAACTGCTTCTGGATGGCAAGCGGATAACCAAACCGGGCTGCGACCGCGGACTGGTATTCCAAAACCCAACCCTGTTCCCGTGGCTGAACATTTACAAAAATATCGCGTTCGGGCTAAAGGCCGGGAGAAAACATATCGAAAAAGCGGAACTGGAACGAAAGGTCGCCGAGAATATCAAGCTCGTCGGGCTTACGGGATTTGAGAAGGCTTATCCGCATCAACTGTCCGGCGGAATGTGCCAGCGGGCGTCTTTGGCAAGATCACTGGTCGGAAATCCCCGGCTGCTTCTCCTGGATGAACCGTTGGGGGCACTGGACGCCTTTACCAGAATGAATATGCAGGACGAGCTGCTGCGGATCTGGGAGCAGGAGCATATGACCATGATCATGGTCACGCATGATGTGGATGAAGCCATTTACCTTTCGGATAAGGTGATTGTCATGTCCGCGCGACCTGCCAAGATCGAAAAGATCCTCGACATCAAAATGAGCCGTCCGCGGGCGCGCAGCGGCGATGAATTCCTGCTGTACCGCTCCCAGATCCTAAAACTGCTCAATTACGGCGGTAAAGAAGCCGAGATCGGCTATTACATATAAGGAACAATGATTTGACAAGAACAAAGAGAAACAAACTTAGGAGGAAAAATCATGAACAAGAGAAACGTTAAAAAAGCTGCGGCGTTGCTGCTCGCAGCACTGCTTCTGGCCACCCTGCTGCTGACTGGCTGCGGTGATAACGGAGCGGCGGAAGGTGAAAAGGAAGAGCCGGTTATGAAGATCGGCTACGGGACTGTTTTGTGCCAGGCGCCTTTGCAGGTCGCCATCGAAAACGGATATTTTGATGAAGAAGGGCTGAATTATGAAGTTGTGAAGCTGGATGGACTTGTGACCGAATATGTAGGATCGGGACAGGTCGACGCGGCTTACGGGATGGTAAGCAAATTCATTCAGCCAATCGCCAATGGTCTGGATATTGTGATGACCGCCGGGATCCACAACGGATGCGTGAAGCTGCTGACCAAACCGGACTCCGGCATTAACAGCATTGCGGATCTGAAGGGAAAAACGGTCGGCGTCAACGGATTGGCGGAAGCTCCGGCAGTATTGCTGAAAAGAGCACTGTCCCAAGCAGGTGTCGGCGTGACTTCGGATAATCTTGAGGTAGATTTTGTCGTATATAGCAACGCGGATCTGGCCATGGCATTGGAAAGCGACGCGGTAGATGCCATCTGCCTGGTAGACCCGGCAGCGACCGTGGCGGTCAATCAGTATGGATACAAGATCCTTTTAGATAACGCGAAAGATGAGCCGTTTGCAGATGAATACTGCTGCGCGACGTTTGTGACCGGAACGTTCGCCAGAGAATATCCGGAGGAAGCGGCGAAATTTACCAGAGCCGTTATGAAGGCATCCGCTTGGGTAGATGCACATCCGGAAGAAGCGGCGCAGTTGCTTGTTGAGAAAGAGTATCTGTCCGGTAATGCCGAAGTTTTCGCCAATATCCTGAAGACCTATAACTGCAAACCATCCGTACAGGGCGGATACGACGCTGTCGTCAAGAATGTTGATGAGTTTAAGAAAATCGGACTTTTAAGCGAAGATGTAGATACGGATGCGTTTGTTCAAAAAGCGTTTGTTTTCTTAGACGGCGTAGAGGAAACCTATTAGAAACGAACGGAAAGGAGGCAACTTCTTATGCAGGAAATATTTCAGATCAGGAAAAATGTGTGGCATGTACAGGATGAAAAAAATGTATTTTTTACCCTGATCATCGGAAGTCAAAAAGCGATCGTGGTGGACAGCGGATACGGCAAGGCAGACCATCGCGCTTTCGTGGAAACACATATTTCTACGCCATATGTCGTTCTGAACAGTCACGGACATCCGGATCATGTCGGAGGAAACAGTCAATATGAAACCGTATATGTGGATCAGCAAGATCTGGCGCTGGCGCAAAAGAACGGGTCAAAGGATAACCTGCATCCGCGCCTCTGCCTTCTGCCGCCGAACACGGCCTTTGACCTGGGAGACCTGCATGTCAAAACCATCCCACTCCCCGGGCACACCAAGGGAACGGTTGGATTCCTGGTGGAGGAGCATCGTCTTCTGATCGCCGGAGACGCGTTTAATCCGGACATGTGGATGTTCGCGGAAAACCATGACACCTTGGATACCCTGGAGCAGACCTTGCGAAAGGCGTTGCTGCTGCCTTTTGATACCTATCTCGGTTCGCACTCCTTGACGGAGATTCCGCAACCTTTTCTAAAAGAGGCATTGGCGAATGTCAGAGAAAAAAAGATTGATTGGCTTTCCGCGCAGCGCCTTTTAGGAAAAGATACCTATGCCATCACGCACCAAGGCGTATACGGGAATTCTGTCATTCACATAGAAAAAGACGAGGCCCTTCGGATACAAAGGCTGCAAGAGCAGGGCTTTCAGACCTGCCTGGTGCATGGGGCAGAGGAAGTGAACTTTGGGGAGGGTGCAACCTTGCCTCCGATCGTTCAGTCCAGCGCGTTCGCGCACGAAACGGCAGAGGAAACCGAAGCGATTTTCGCGAAAAAACAAAGCGGGTATAATTACAGTCGTATCGGAAACCCTACCATCCGGGCTTTTGAGGAACGCATGACAGCACTGGAACATGGAGCTGCGTCGGTGGCCTTTGCATCCGGCATGGCGGCGATCACGGCAACCCTGCTGAATATTTTATCCGCAGGCGATGATTTTGTCTCGACGGCCGGACTGTACGGCGGCACGGTCGAACTCTTTAAGGGATTGAAACGGTTTGGGATCCGGGTACATTACGTACCGGTAAATGACCTGCAGGCTCTGGCAAAAAGCATCACGCCGAGGGTGAAACTGATCTATGCGGAGACCATCAGCAATCCGGGACTGAACGTGGCAGACGTTCGAAGGATGGCGGAAATCGCGCATGCGCATGGGATCCCGCTGATACTGGACAATACGATGGCGACGCCATGCTTGCTGCAGCCGATCGCATGGGGCGCGGACATTGTCATCCATTCTTCTTCTAAATACATCAACGGCAGCGGCGCGGGCGTCAGCGGGGTCGTGACGGACAGCGGAAGGTTTGTATGGGATCCTGAGCGGTTTGCTTCTATGGAACCACTCTGCAACCAGATACTTCCGGCTCCGCCGTTTGCGGCAAGGCTGCGTGCGGATATGCTGTGCAATCACGGTGCGTGTCTGTCACCGCAGAACGCGTTTCTCAATCTGCTTGGGCTGGAGACCATGGGACTGCGCATGGAAAAGGCATGCGCAAACGCCTTGGCGCTCGCACGCTACTTCAGAACCGTTCCGGATGTGCAGGTGAACTATCCGGGACTGGAGGAAAGCCCGGATCATCTGGTTGCTTCAAGCATGCTAAAGGGCGGATTCGGTGCGATCCTGACGGTTCGGTTCGGTACAAAAAAGCGTGCGTTTCAGGTCATGGACCGGCTGACGATTCCGAAGATCGTTTCAAACATCGGCGACAATCGGACCCTGGTGATCCATCCGGCTTCTACCATGGCGCTGCACTCGACCGACCAAGAAAGGGAAGCCGCAGGCGTTTACGAAGATCTTGTCCGGATCAGCGTGGGGATTGAAGACAGCGCGGATCTCATCCGTGACTTTGACGCGGCGTTGCAGGGATAAAACGCTCGCCCGGATTGCAAGGCACAAGGCATGCGTAGAGAATTGATTTGACGAACGCACAAAAGCGATGTATAATACTCCTATATAGGAAAGCTTTGTCAAGCGACAGATACAGAAAAGGAGAGAAACATGGCTTACGAATCGAAGTTTAAAAAAGATGATATCGATGAATTGTTTGAAGCAGTGCTGACACTGCAGGACCTTGAGGACTGCTACCGTTTCTTCGAAGATATCTGTACAATCAATGAAATCCACGCGATCGCGCAGCGCTTGCAGGTCGCGAAGCTGCTTTCCGAAAAAAAGACATACAGTGAAATTGAAGCGATCACCAACGCTTCCACGGCAACGATCAGCCGGATCAATAAGTGCCTGGTATACGGAGCAGAGGGATATCAGAGAGTTTTAGAGCGTCTCAAAGAAAAAGAAGAAAAATAGCAATGCAGTACAACGAGAGACGCCGTGAGGTGTCTCTTTTCTCGTGTAAGGTGAAACAAGGAGGGTGAAAACATGAAGTACAGTATCTATATCTATGAAGGTGATCTAAGCGTGCCGGAGCTGCGGGAAAATTTGATGGCTGACGCAGTGATGGCCTACTGTGACACACATGACATTGGTTGCGATGCGCTCACGATTGAACGCGCGGAAAAAGGAAAGCCATATATTTACGGTACGGAGGATCCGGTATATTGCAATGTCTCGCATACCGGAAATATGTGGATTGCGATCGTAGGACCGGAAGAGTGCGGTATTGATCTGCAGCAAATCGCAGATTGCAAGTATGAGCAGATCGCGCGCCGTTACTTTTCACCGCAGGAACAGGAATACATCCGCGATTACGGGATGACGGGCTTTTTCCGGCTTTGGGTCAGAAGAGAAGCCTTCGGAAAGTTTACCGGCGAGGGCTTTTATGGCACCAAACCTCCGTTTGTGGATGCGACCGGAAGACTGATTGACCTCGTGGAAGACGGTTTTCTCAAAGATCTGCCGATCGCGGATGACATCATCTGCACCTATTGTACCGGAAGGGAAGAAGATGATATCGAGTTCTTTGGCTGATTGCGGAAAGACGAGGGACATGGAGAACGATGCTAGGAAAGCGATAGCGGGCCGCCCAAAAAGCGGGACGAGATCCGCGGCAGAAGCGGCGATGCGAAAACTATCCGCGCATATGCGGACGGAACAGGAGATCCGGGATTTTCTGCGCGACGCGACGTATCCGGCAGAGGAGATTGAAGCGGCGATCGCGGAGCTGAAAGACTATGCATATCTGGATGACGAGCGCTATTGTCGGGAATACTTTCTCTATGCGAAAGCTCGGGGAAAGGCCGATGCGCGGATCGTGCGGGAACTTGCGCAGAAAGGGATCTCCGCAGAAACCGCGCGAAATGTGATCGAGGATCTGCGCGCGGAAGCGGCAGGGGATGACGACGTGGCTGCGGATGACCGCACTGCGGCGCTTGCAGTTGGACGCAAAATGCTGCGAAATCAGTGGGACGACAGCAAACCGGTTGACGATCGATTTTTGGCGCGTGTCGGACGCAGACTGGCAGGACTTGGATACGACAGCGGCACGATTTATGATATTTTAGGAAAGTTGAGGCAAGATGAGAGAGACAGAAGAGAAACAGCAGACGAATCAGCCTATGAATGAACCGGAAGCGGCAGATCAGTTCCAGCGTACCAGAAGATTGATCGGGCAAGCAGCCCTGCAGCGTCTGCATGGCGCGAAAGTGTTGGTGTTCGGTGTCGGCGGTGTCGGCGGCTATGTCTGCGAAGCGCTGGTGCGGGCCGGCGTCGGACAGATCGATATTGTGGATAAAGATGTGGTGGACATCACCAACCTCAACCGGCAGATCATTGCGACGCATGACACGGTCGGACAGCCGAAGGTGGAGGTCTGCGCGGCGCGCATGCGATCGATCAACCCACAGGTCAAGGTCAAACCGATGCAGTGCTTTTATCTACCCGAAAGAGCTGCGCAATTCAGCTTTGGAGACTATGATTATATCGTGGACGCGATCGACAATGTGACGGCGAAGATCGATCTGATCTGTCGAGCCAAAGAAGCCGGCGTGCCGATCCTTTCGTCCATGGGAACCGGGAACAAACTCGATCCGGGTCTGTTCAAAATCACGGATATCGAGAAAACAAAGGTCTGCCCGCTGGCAAAGGTCGTTCGCAAGGAGCTCAAAAAACGTGGCGTGCGCGGCGTGCAGGTGCTCTATTCGGAAGAAGAGCCGGTCAAGACGGGTATGCGAACGCCTGCAAGCATCAGCTTTGTGCCGTCGGCGGCAGGACTGATGATCGCAGGCGAAGTGGTCAGATATTTTTTAGACCGGTAAGATCAGGGGGCTCTGCGAGCTCCTTTTGTATTGCGGACAGCAGGTCGTCCGCGTTGTCAAATGCGGCATACAGCCTGCGGCATTCGGCTTTCATGAAACCCTGCGCGATGGTCTCGTCCAGAAGCCGGAGCAGGGGATCGTAGTAGCCGTTCAGGTTAAAAAGCAGGATCGGTTTGTTGATGCGGCCGAGCTGCTTGAGGGTGAGAATCTCGAAGAATTCTTCAAAGGTGCCGATGCCGCCGGGCAGAACGATGAACGCGTCCGCGTGGTTCTCCATCAGTTGCTTGCGCTCGCGCATGGTTTCCGGATAGAGAAATTCACTGCAGTTTTTCTGCAGGATGCCGGGTTTGTCAAAGAATCTCGGGGCGATCCCCAGGCTGTAGCCGCCCTCGGCGATGACGCCGCGCACTGCTGCGCCCATCAGGCCCTGCGCGCCGCCGCCGAAGACTAAGCCGAAGCCTTTTTGAACCATGGCGCGGCCGAGCGCTTCAACCGGCGCGAAATAACTTGGATCGATATCGGGACTGCTTGCTCCGTAAATGCAAATATTCATGAATCTAAAATCCTTTCCTGAAGCTGATAGAAAAATTATAGCGGACACTGCGAAAAAGCGCAAGGGATGAAAGAAAATATGCGAAAGAGAAAAACGAAAAAGAGAAAGACAAAAGCAAAAATAAAGCGGACGTTCCTTGCCGCAGCCGCCGTGCTGCTGGTCGTTTTTGTGCTGTCACCGTTTTCAAAGTATCTGGTGAGTCTTGGCGTGATGTCTGTCTACAGCGGCCTGCATGAACGCGACAGTATCATGCAGGAGAAGGGCATCGAGCTTTCGATCCCGGGCGGCGCGCAGACGGCGGAAACGGACTGGTATCCGTTTGTAATGACGTTCAATCCTTCTGCCGAAAGCTTCTGTCGGTTTACCGGCGAAACGGATCGCAGATTGACGATCCTGTATAACTTTCCGGCCTTTGATCTCCGTTGGGGCAAGGGTTGCAGCCGTTTGTATGACGTGAGATCGCCTTACTACAATGCGTTCTACGGGGCTTATCTGGTGACGGAGGGCGATGCCACGAAATCCGAGCCCGGCATGAAATCCGAGCCCGGCTCGAAAGCCGATTTTCGCACGGCGGACAGCGGTCGACCGCCGTTCGGCTTCCATGCGGACGGCAGCTTGGATCTTGCCAAGACCGGTCTGGTACCACAGTATGATTTTGAAAAGCTGGTCCTGGGCGATTTTGGGATCGCGCCACGCGATATGCAGTTCGATTGGTCCGTGCGGAGCGTGCGGAAGATAGTCGAGTTTTTAGGATATGAGGGCTGGACCTGTGTGGACGCCGACCTGACAGTCAGCGGCGCTTTTCACCGCGCGCACGGCTTCCGACAGTCCTATCTGCAATACGGAACGCCAAAATACGATGCGTATTCCGATGATCCGTTCACCCCGGTCAGCATGCGCGGCAGAGTCTACGCGCGCTATTTCCCGCAGTGGAACAGCAGCATCTTCTTTTATGTCATGGCGCCGTCACAGGACGTTATTGACCGCTGCGACCGCGAGATCCTGCAAAAAAGCAAGCTGCAGTCAATCGCCTTACCATGACTTTTTTGCGGAAGCTGATTCAAAGGGGAACTCGAATGAATGTGTGTATAAGTAGAAAAGGGTAAGGTACGAAAAACGACCAAAATCTTACAAGATTTAACCAAAAAACGACAGGATTTCGGAAAGTATCTTGTCAAATCCAAGATTCTCTGCTAGCCTTGAATCCTACAGGAGGGACTGCCCGCAGATAAAACGCGAGGAAAGGATGTTGAGACTATGGGAAACAAGGAAGCTGCGGAACTGGAGCGAAACTACAAGGATACGGTATTTGTAACCGTGTTTCAGGATAAGAAACGTTTGATCGAGCTGTTTAACGCGATCTTTGACGCGAACTATGATGAAAACGCGGAGATCAGCATGGTCACCATCAAGGACGTGCTGTTCCGGACGCTTAAGAATGATGTTGCCTTCGTCTTAGGCGGCAGATTTGTCGTACTGGTGGAGCATCAGTCGACGATCAACGGCAATCTGCCGCTGCGCGACCTGCTCTACATCTCTACGGTGCTGAAACGCATGGTCGACTCGAAGCAGCTGTACCGAGAAAAGACCGTAAAGATACCTCGTCCATCGTTCGTCGTCTTGTACAATGGTCAGGACGATTTCCCGGAATATCAAGAACTTCGGCTGTCGGATGCTTACCTCGGAGAAAAGCAGCCTGCCGAAGAAGATGCTTTACAACTCATCGTGAAGGTGTATAATATAAACAGCGAGAAGCATGCACCGATCTTGAAGAAATGCGAAACACTCCGGCAGTACAGCCGCTTTGTGGAGATCATGCGCAGTTACCGCCATATCGATCAATTGAGCAACGCGGTCATGGTGGAAGTCATGGAACGCTGCAGGCAGGAGAACGTTCTCACGGATTTCTTCGATCAATATGGGACGGAGTTGATTGAGATGCTATTCAAAGA
>DJPG01000143.1:0-3565 GCA_002439735.1 Firmicutes bacterium UBA6418
GTTTTGATTTCGTGTTTGGAATTGGTAACTGCCTGCCAGCCGTTTTCCATTGCGCCTAAAATTTTGAAACCACATTCATCAGAAATGTCCTGCACCATCTGTACGCCCATGTCACTCTTTAAGAAAGCCTGGAATGCTGCGGAGCTGTTGAACAAATACGGCAAAGAGGTGAACTTGAACTTATCTGTAAAGTTCGCAAGAATCACAGCACCTGCTTCCGCGATCTGGATCGTTCCGTTCTGCATGGATTCATAGATTTCTCTGTTAGAGCCCATTTGACCGTTTGGATAATTTTCGACTACCATCGTTCCGCCCGAGTATTCCTTCAGCAGTTCTGCAAATTTGTACTCTGCCTTTGTGATCGGGTGCGTATCGGCAACCGTTCCTGCGAACTTAATGGTGATCACATCGCCCTCTGTATTGCCGCCATCACCGTTATCAGATGAACCGCATGCGGCCAAGCTGAAAATCATAACGAATACTAATAATGCACTCAGTAGCTTCTTAGTCATTTTTCTTCTCCTTTTCTATTACCCTTAGTTTTTTGATGAGATGTATATGTTTGTGAATATATAAACGCAACTTGTATGCCAACATAAGAAAGTGTATATGAAAAATATCGGCTCTATTGTTTGTTGTTGATTGCTCCATCCCTTGCAATTACTATGTTTTGGTGGCATTACTAAAAATAGGACGCGCTGCATTCTTTACTATATTTGCGACATGTTCACTCGATTTTCTTTTTTATTTTGTCGTATTTTTAAGAAATTTCGCAAAAATAAAACAAAGGCGTCGTAAAATCGCAACACCTTTGCTTCCTGATCTTTTTTATTCGTTTGTTTTATTTTTTTCGATAGATGAGCGACCTGTGTACACCGAGCTCCTCTGCTGTCTTTGCAACGTTATTATGATTCAGCTTTAGGACGCTTTCAATATAGATCCGTTCAAGCTCTGCCATCTTTTCCTTGAGTGGAACGACGTCACCATGCTCTTTAACGGATACCCCCCCCCATCATTTTTTCCTCGTTATTTCTTATCGCACACGCGTGCACCACTGTATCCTCCGGTTTTACTTCCGGCTTTCCCTCTTCGATCAGATTGCGAATGACCTTCTCGTTTCCGGTAATGACAAAGCGCTCCATCACATTTCTTAGTTCCCTTACATTGCCCGGCCAGGAATACGTTTGCAGTATCTTGATAAGCAGTGGATTCAGTTCTACTTTTTTGCTGTACTTTCTGTTGGTTTTCCTTAAATAATAGTCCGCCAGCGGCTCAATGTCTTCCTTTCGATCGCGTAGAGATGGCACACTGAGCGGCAAGACATTCAACCTGTAATACAGATCCTCGCGAAATGTCTTTTCTTTGCTCATAGTCAGAAGGTCACGATTTGTAGCACCAATGATCCGTACGTTGGTGGTCAAAACGGTGTCGCTCCCAATTCGTCTATATTCTCCCGACTCAAGAACCCGCAGCAGCTTGGACTGCATTGCCAGCGGCAATTCGCCGATCTCGTCTAAAAAAATGGTGCCATTATTGGCAGCTTCAAAGAGACCTGCTTTGCCTTTATTGCTGGCTCCGGTAAAAGCGCCTCTTTCATATCCGAAAAATTCCGATTCCAGAAGTTCCGGCGGTATTGCAGCACAATTGATCGGAATAAAGATTTTATCCGCTCTTGCGCTGTGTTCATGGATATAGGTCGCAAATACTTCTTTGCCCACGCCGGACTCTCCGTACAGCATAATGGTACTGTCCGTCATAGCAACTAATTCTGCCATCCGGCACAATTCCTCCATGGCCTTGCTTTGATAGACGATGACGTTTTTCTTTTTCTTATTGGAGTCTAAATAATCAACAGCCGTTTTATATTTTTTGGTTCGTGCTCTTTCTTTTTCCAGCTCTCGCAGGAACATCTCCATGTCTGTCTGCTTGTGGCTAAAAGTAACTACCATCTGGATTTCACCATTTTCATCAAAAACCGGTGTGCTGACGGTCGTGATCTCCTCGCCTGCCATATTCGTAAAAGAACCGACGGTTTCAACATTACGTTCGAGCACTTCGAGTGTTGAAGATTTTGTAATGACGCCATTCTGCAAAAGCTCTCTGCTCGTTTTGCCAATGAGGTATTCTTCTGTCGAACACAGCGACCTTGCCGCATTTTCATTTACATAGATGACTTTCCCATTACCATTCGTTACAAAAATATTGGCATAAACATTATCCAGTATCGCAAACAGCTGTTTTTCATCTAATTTGTTATGCATTTCTTTTTCTTTCATGAGTCTTCCTTCAGTTTTAAGTTCTGCCTTTCGCAAAACTTTCACTATTTTCGTTTTCTTTACCTATCTCCAAGATGCGTTCTCGATTGGAGATCGCATAGGAACTAATCTTATAGAAACGAATCCGCTCCTTGACAATGACCGGAATAACGAAGCCATGCGTAGCCAATCTGACACAACGATTAATAATCGTTTTATTGCTGACTGTGACTGCTTTGCTGATTTCCATCGGTGTAATTTCATAGCAGCGATGCGCAAGTAAATGCTGCAGTAACACTGTCTCCTTTGGTCTCAAATGTGAAAGGTTTTCATATAGTCCCTCCTCTTGCGAGTGCACGGAAAGCTCGCACACCTTGTTCGAATACAGTTCCACCATTCGTAAAAAATAATGGATCCAGATCTCCGGATGCGGCAGATTTTCACGCCCGTCATAGTAAAGCGGCGGCAAGCCCATCTGCAATGAGCGGTAGTATTCTTCCGGATCATAGGCAAAATACTCCTCCAAGGAACCGATCCCCTGAAACCCATATCCATTCAGATCCAGTATATATCCCGACAGAAGCCTTGCCGTTCTGCCGTTCCCATCCTCGAACGGGTGGATCGTGACCAACTGATAATGTACCACCGCTGCAGCAAGCAGCGGGTGATCATCGGTCGTATTGACATAATGTACCAATTCTTCCAGCAGCGCCGGAACTTCCTGATAATCCGGCGGGATATATTCTGCCGCGCCGCTTTCCGCATCATAGACAGCAAACAACACCCCCGGCAGCATCGCGCCCCGCAGCCCGATTTTTTTCTTAGAGGCTCCTTTTTCCACCAGTGCTTGTATCTGCAGGATCAAGGCCATCGATAGAGGCTCTTTCTGCTTGCATTTTTGTTCCAGCACTTCCAGCGCCATGAAATAGTTGCGAATCTCCTGCTCCGGTTTCAGAAAATGTTTATGCGCGTCTTTTTCGATCGCAGTGTCCGCCTGACTTTCCGTCAGTGGATTCCCCTCGATCCGGTTGGAAGCATAGGCGCTTTTCTTTTTAGAGTTTTTTCGCAGCCCATTTGCTGTTACAGGCGGCAGCTTAGCAGCGTTCATAGAAAAACGGTTTTCATCGATCGCAGAAATCCGCCGCAAAATCTCATTGGAAAGGGTTACTTGAATCATTCGCCGTCTCCTTTTATCGTATCTTCTTGCTTATATTTTACAGAAGTGCCGCAAAAACTTCCACTATTTTTCCACTATTCTTTCACTATTTTTTTCATGGAGCCGTCCTGTTTTTCGTCCGCTGCGCCCGCCG
>DJPG01000143.1:3723-7636 GCA_002439735.1 Firmicutes bacterium UBA6418
ACATACTGCAGGATGCCCATCGCCACCATCGGGATCCGCTTCACGCAGCTCGCGTAGAGCAGGATTGGCAGCGACATGACTGCGCCCGCGATCATAAGGAAGATCTGTGTGCCGAAGTCTACCGACGCGAGTCCGTTCTGTCCGGTTCGGAACAGCAGGATCGTCACCAGCGCAAACGGCGCGACCAACATCAGATGTACCGCCGTGCAGACGACCGCGTCTTTTTGAACGCCTTTCATAAAGGCCGCATAAATGGAAAAGCAGAACATCAAGGCGATCGAGATCAGCGGCGCGTCTCCGAAACCGCTGCCCGAAAGCATGACGCCGGTCAGGATCAGGCTCGCCGCCGCAAGCAGCTGCCAGGTCAGCTTTTCCTTAAATATGACCACGCCGAGTGCGCAGACCACCAACGGCGCCACGTAATAGCCCAGACTGGTCGCCAGAATATGTCCGCTCGTGACCGCAAACAGATACAGCGCCAGATCCAAAAAATTAAAGAACGCCCCCGGGATCAAGTGCCTCAACATCAGTTCCTTGTCGCGGAAGGTCTCCAGGATCTCCCGGCCGCGGCCGCGCAGCAGAACCAATGCCGTCACCCAGATGCAGCCCCAAATGATGCGGCTCATCAAAAGGAACAGCCCGTCGATGTCCGGTTTCAAATGAAAATACAGCGGCTGAAAGCCCCAGATAAAATAGCAGGTCAGCATCAACAGGTAGTCTCCGCGCGCTGTGTTTTTTTCCTTTTCGATTTCTATGTTTTCGATGTTCATGCCGAGATCATTCCTACTTCCAGAGTTTATCCGGATACTCTCCTTTGTCTTTCATGGACTGCAGCGCATTGACAACGCTCTCTTTGTCTTCTTGATAGGTCACGCCGTACCAGCGGTCGCGCGAACGCAAGACCTTGACGTCAGCCTTACCTTCGCGGATCAAGCGATCCACCACGCCCGGCAGGAAGTATTCGCCTTTGAGCGGATTTTCCGCCAGGATCTGATCGAGCACGGTCGGGAACCCCGCCTCCATTTCCTGCAGCATGGATTCCGTAAATCCCCAGAAGTTCATGGAGACGATCTGTCCGCGCGGAATTTCGCCGAGCACCGCGCCGTCATCGTCCGTATAGACGATCTTTTCGCCCTGCCACCGGATCTTCGTCCGTTCCGTGATCGCAGTCAGCATGCCGTTTGCATCGGTCTCGCAAACGCCGCGGGAAACAAAACCGTTCTCGGTCAAGGTATTTTCAATTTCATAGCCGACCATACAGTAGTGGTACGGCTGCGGCTCGCCTTTCGTTTTTCCGGCTGCGTCTTCTTCGGCGTTTGCCAGAAATTCATAAATCATCTGGAACGCCCCCGGACCGTAATAGTCATCTGCGTTGATGACCGCGATCGGACCGTCCGCGAGCCTCCTCGCTGCCAGCACCGCATGCGCCGTTCCCCATGGCTTCGTACGGCCCTCCGGCACCGCATAGCCCTGCGGCAGATCCGCAAGTTCCTGGTAGGCATAAGCGACGTCGATATATTTTCCGGATTTTTCATCGATCAGCGCGCGAAAATCCGCTTCATTTTCTTTTTTGATGACGAAGATCACTTTCTGAAACCCTGCCATGACCGCGTCATAGAGCGAAAAATCCAGAAGGATCTCGCCTTTATCGCTGATCGGTTCGATCTGCTTCAGTCCGCCGAAGCGGCTGCCCATACCTGCTGCCATGATCACCAGTGCCGGTTCTTTTTTCATCTTGTCGATTCTCCTTTTCTCCCTCAAGCTTAATTTTTATCTTCTTTCTTCTTTCGTCTTTTTCCCTTAAATCCAAGTCATATGGTCCAGGTCGATATCCAGATTGTTCATCTTGCACAGGGTACTGACCACCGCGAAAATAATGACTGCCCCCAGATTGGCCGTCGTGTTGTCCTGATCGAACCGCGGGGATATCTCGCAGATATCGAAGCCTTTTACCTTGCGTGTCCGAATGATATGCTTGATGATCGGCAGCACATCTTCCGGATCCAGCCCCAGAGACTGTGTCGCGCTGACGCCCGGCGCAAAGGCTGAGGAAAAAACATCCGTGCAGACGGTGACGTAGGCGTTGCGGCATCCGGCCATGAACAGATCCACTTTTTCCAGAATGCTCGCGTAGCCGGAAGTCTGTACTTCCTTTGCTAAAATATATTCCACGCCGAGCGCTTTTGCCACCTTAAAAAGCTGCACGGTGTTGCTGTGCTGCTGGATGCCGAGCGGCAGGTAATGATACGGCTCTCCGTCCTCCCGGCAGATATCCGCCATCTGTCGGAACATGGATCCCGAAGAGCTGCCGTTTTCATACGGTCTGAGATCAAAATGCGCATCGAAATTCACGATACCCAAATGCGCTTTGTCTGCCGCAGCGCTGTCCTGCGATGCGGCGTCGATCTTGCCGCGCCTTGCTTTTTCTACTTCCTCGCCGCCGCGCAGGCTGTGATATTGTCCCAAAAAGTGTCCGAACGTCGTTTCATGGCCGCCTCCCAATACGATCGGAAAAAGATTGAGACTGAGGATTTTTTCGACTGCCTTGCCGAGCTGCTTCTGTCCTTCTTCCATCGTGATCTTGTCGCACAGGATATCCCCCGCGTCAAAGAGCGCCACCTCCGGCAGAAACGCGCACGGCAGATTGGACATCTGTCCGCGAATAAAATCCGGCGCCAGCGCGGTGCCGACCCGGCCTTTATTCCGCTTCACGCCCTGCTCGCTGCAAAAACCGATGAACGCGATCCCCAGCTTTCCCTCAAACGGCTTCAGCTCGTCATCTCCAGCAGCCAGATCCAGCGGTTTCACCCATTGATGCCAGCGAAAAGCATCATAGTCTGTCTCACTGTCCACTCTGCCTTTCCAGCATTCCATGGCGCTCACATAATTATTTTTGAATCTCATATCATTCCCTCCCTTTCATCTTTTCCTATCATACAACAATTTTGGGGCAGGCTCAAGCCGGGGAAACAAAAAAGACCGCAAAAATGCAGGTCTTCTTCCTTGTTTCTTTACGCATTTTACAATATAATCATCTTAGCAGAGTTGATGGAACGACTCAAGAAAGGATATCAGAGAATTATGTTAAAAACCATGCATGACGCAGAACGCGACGCGATCTTTGCGGTTGCCGATCTGATGGCTGCCGCTGCAAAAACGGCTCCCAAAGGGAGCGGAAAAGATACGATCATCACAGCGATCGTCTCCGGAGAAGACAAAGACCGGCTCAGAGACAAACTTGCAGAACTCGGCGCAGAATACGATGAGGCTTTCATGGTACGCGACGCGGGTAATGTGGACAGCAGTACCTGTGTGGTCCTGATCGGCTGCTACCATACCTACTTCGGTCTTGCCAACTGCAGCATGTGCGGATTTCCAAACTGCGGGCAAACAAAGAAAAACGGAAGTCCGTGTATTTTCAATGTGACCGATCTCGGCATCGCAGTCGGCTCGGCTGTTTCCGTGGCGGCAGATCACCGCATCGACAACCGTGTGATGTACTCTGCCGGCAGAGCCGCGGTAAAGCTCGGCCTCCTCGGTGACAACGTGAAGCTGTGTTACGCGATCCCGCTCAGCACGACCAACAAGAGTATCTACTTCGATCGCGGACCGGGTGCGGTGCTGCGTTAGATAAGACGATTGTATAAAAGCCGCCTGTTGACCTTGGATCCGATCCGCCGGCGGCATTTGTTTTTATTATGTAGGAAATATCGTTCCGATATTTCCGGAATAACAAGAAAGTCTACCGCTAAAAATCTAATCAGTATAGCCGACTTTCTCAGAGTTCCTCGATCACTTTTTGTGACAGGTTCGTGTTTTTCGCAATCACATCAGCTGAAATCCCATATTCTTTAAGTTTTTTTGCAATTTCCAGCCTTTCTTTTGCTGCTCCGGACTCTTCTCCCTTGGCAAA
>DJPG01000141.1 GCA_002439735.1 Firmicutes bacterium UBA6418
CCGGAGGACGTATGGATCACGGATACTTCGTTCCGCGACGGTCAGCAGTCGATGGCGCCGTATACGGTCAAACAGATCGTGGATCTGTATAAACTGCTGGCCAGGCTCGGCGGTTCCTATGGCCTGATCCGGCAGTCAGAGTTCTTTATCTACACGAAGAAAGACCGCGACGCGATTGACCAGTGCATGTCGCTGGGCTACAAGTTCCCGGAGATCACAACCTGGATCCGCGCGCAGAAAAAAGACTTCCAGATGGTCAAAGAACTGGGCATTAAGGAGACCGGTATCCTGGTGTCCTGCAGTGATTATCATATTTTCAAGAAGATGAACATGACCAGAAGACAGGCGGTGGATTTTTACATGGAAACCATCCGGGACGCATTTGAAGCCGGCGTCGTGCCGCGCTGCCATCTGGAGGATATTACAAGAGCAGACTTTTACGGCTTCGTCGTACCGTTTGTTAATGAGATCATGAAGCTTTCGGATGAAGTCGGCATTCCAGTCAAGATCCGGGCCTGCGATACGATGGGCTACGGCGTTCCGTATTCCGGCGCAGCGCTTCCGCGTAGCGTCGCCGGCATTATCTACGGTCTGCAGCATTACGCTGGCGTACCGAGCGAAATGCTTGAATGGCACGGACATAACGATTTCTACAAGGCCGTTGCCAACGCAACCACCGCATGGCTGTACGGTGCCTGCGCGGTCAACTGTTCCATGCTGGGCATCGGCGAACGAACCGGCAATGTACCGCTGGAAGCGATGGTCTTTGAGTATGCTTCGCTGAAAGGCTCCCTTGACGGCATGGATCCGACCGTGGTGACGGAGATCGCCGACTACTTCAAGCGTGAGATCGGCTATGACATTCCACCGATGACCCCGTTTGTAGGCGAAAACTTCAACGTCACCAAAGCTGGCATTCACGCGGATGGCCTGATGAAAGACGAAGAGATCTATAATATTTTCAACACGACCAAGCTCCTCAACCGCGCACCGGGCGTATCCGTCAGCAAGACCTCCGGTCTGGCCGGCATCGCTTATTGGATGAACGAGCACTATCGCCTGGCCGGCAGTGAAAAACTGACCAAAGATGATGAACTGGTAAAGACGTTGAAAGAATGGGTGGACGAAATGTATGCGGACGGCAGAACCACCAGCCTTTCGACCGGTGAGATGGAACAGAAGATCTCCGAGCTGCGTGCGCAGGGGATCAAGTAGAAAGGACAAACGCAATGATTGATTATAAAACGATATCTCTGGCAAATCAGGTGTATGAAAGAATCGAGAGCAATATCTTAAACGGGGTCTATGCCAAAGGCGAGATCATCAGCGAAAGCAAGCTTTCGGAAGAACTGGGCGTCAGCAGAACCCCGATTCGAGAAGCGCTTGCCAAACTGGAAAACGATCTTTTGATTGGAGATTCACCGGCAGGGACGATTGTACTGGGTATTACCGAAAACGATGTCAAGGATATGTTTGTGGTAAAGCGGAAACTGGAAGTCATCGCGACGACCATGGCAGCCAAAAACATCAGCGAGCACGGCGTTGCGCAGTTGAAAGATATTCTGGAACAGCAGGAGTTTTACGCAAGCAAGGATAACGCAGACAAAGTCAGAGATCTGGATACCGAATTTCATGATATCATCTATGATGAATGCGGCAGTCCGATCTTTAAGGCCATCCTGTCGCCGATTCATCACAAGTTGATGAAATACCGGAAGGCGTCGCTATGCCACGAGGGTAGGATTCTGCATTCCGTGGAAGAACACCGAGATATTTACGACGCGATCTGCAGCCGTGACGCTGCAAGAGTGGAAGGGCTGATGCTGACCCACGTGGAACACGCTTACGAAAGTATTATGCAGGGGGATGAATAGATTATGGGACTTACAATTGCACAAAAGATTATCAAAGAACATTTAGTCAGCGGAGACATGACGCCGGGCAGCGAGATTGCGCTGCGCATCGACCAGACCTTGACACAGGACGCGACCGGCACCATGGCCTACCTGGAATTTGAAACTATGGGCGTACCGAGAGTAAAAACGGAGCTTTCCGTCGCATACATTGATCACAATACATTGCAGTCCGGATTCGAAAACGCCGACGACCACCGCTTTATTCAGTCGATGGCAAAAAAATACGGACTGTACTTCAGCAGGCCTGGCAACGGTATCTGCCATCAGGTTCATCTGGAACGTTTCGGTAAACCGGGCAAGACCTTGATCGGCTCTGACAGCCATACGCCGACCGGAGGCGGCATCGGCATGCTGGCCATGGGCGCAGGCGGTCTGGATGTGGCGGTCGCCATGGGTGGTGGCGCGTACTATATCACCATGCCGAAGATGTATAAGGTCAATCTGACTGGTAAGCTGCGTGATTTTGTGACCGCCAAGGATGTCAGTCTGGAGATTCTCCGGATTCTTTCTGTGAAAGGTGGTGTCGGCGCGATCATCGAATGGGGCGGCGAGGGTATCAAGACCTTATCCGTACCGGAACGAGCGACGATCACAAACATGGGCACCGAGCTGGGTGCGACGACTTCCATTTTCCCGTCGGATGAAGTGACAAGGGCTTTCCTCGAAGCAGAAGGCAGAGGCGATGCTTATGTAGAACTCAAGAGCGATGAAGATGCGGTGTACGATAAGGTCATCAACGTCAACCTTTCCGAATTGAAGCCGCTGATCGCATGTCCGCACAGCCCGGACAACGTCGTTACGGTAGAGAGCTTAAAAGGAACGAAAGTGGATCAGGTCTGCATCGGTTCCTGCACCAACTCTTCGTTATATGATATGCTGAAAGTAGCGGCGCTGCTCAAAGGAAAGACCATCCGTCCGGAGGTCAGCCTTTCGGTTTCGCCGGGCTCTAAGCAGGTTCTGGAAATGTTGGCAGACTGCGGTGCGCTGACCGACATTATCGCCAGCGGTGCGAGAGTGCTGGAATGTGCCTGCGGACCATGCATCGGCATGGGATTCTCTCCGAATTCCGGCGGCGTTTCTCTGCGAACTTTTAACCGTAACTTTGAGGGACGTTCCGGAACCGCAGACGGTCAGGTCTATCTGGTATCGCCGGAAACCGCGGTGGCGGCAGTTCTGACCGGTGAGATCACTGATCCGAGACTGCTTGGAACGATGCCAAAGATCACCATGCCGGAAGTATTCAAGATCGACGACAGTGCGGTGTTAGCACCGGCACCGGCAGAAGAAGCCGATCAAGTCGAGATTCTCAGAGGACCGAACATCAAGCCTTTCCCGGACAGTATGCCGCAGGCAGATACTCTGAAAGCACCGCTGGTTCTCAAAGTGGGCGACAATATCACGACTGATCATATCATGCCGGCAGGTTCCAAGATCCTTCCATATCGTTCCAATATTCCGCACCTGTCCCAGTTCTGCTTCGGTGTGTGCGATACCACATTCCCGGAAAGAGCCAAGGCAGCCGGCACCAGTATCATCGTCGGCGGCAACAACTACGGACAGGGATCTTCCAGAGAACACGCAGCATTGGTTCCGTTGTATCTGGGTGTGAGAGCGGTCATTACCAAGAGCTTTGCAAGGATTCATGTGGCAAACCTGATCAACGCAGGCATCATGCCGCTGACATTCAAAAATCCGGAGGATTACGAAAAACTGCATCAGGATGATGTTCTGCAGATCGAAAACGTTTATGCCGGCATGGACAGCGGAGAAATGACGCTGTTTGACGAAACGACCGGCGACCGTATTCCGTTGGTATGCAGTTTTTCCGAAAGACAGAAAGCGATCCTCAAGGCGGGCGGCCTGCTCAAATACGTCGGGCAGGGAAATAACTAGCCCCTGCCGTTTGCGGCAAGCAGTCATGAGGGATATAAGCAAATTTGACAGAGAAGAAGGACAAAAAAATGAGCGAAAAAAGCAGAGAAGATTATATCAAACAAGCGGCGGAGCAGTTTGAAACACTGCTGAGAGAGCAGCTTGCAAGAACAGATCAGATGGCGAAAGCAGAGCCCGCGAAAGACTACAGCAGCCTGAAAACGGTGACGATAGGCCTTTGCGGCGGCGACGGCATCGGTCCGGTCATCATGAAACAGGCAAAGCGCCTGCTGGAGTCCCTTCTGGCAGACGAGATCACGTCCGGACGCATTGTTTTCAAGGAAATCGAAGGGCTGACGATCGAGAACAGACTGGCTCTGGGACAGGCTGTCCCGACGGATGTCTTGGCAGAGATCAAGACCTGCGATGTCATCCTCAAAGGGCCGACGACCACCCCGAAGGGCGGCACGATGGAGAGCGCCAATGTCACGCTCCGCAGAGAGCTGGATCTATACGCCAACGTCAGACCGGTATCCGTTCCGGAAGAGGGCATTGACTGGATGTTCTATCGGGAAAACACGGAGGGAGAATACGTTCTGGGCAGCCGCGGCGTGGAAGTTCCGGGCATGCTTTCCATGGACTTCAAGGTGACGACCGAACCGGGGACCAGACGGATTGCCCGTGCGGCTTTTGAATATGCCAAAGCCAACGGCAAGAACCATGTCGCGATCGTGACCAAAGCGAACATCATGAAAAAGACCGACGGTAATTTTACGAGGATCTGCCATGAGGTCGCGGAAGATTATCCGGGCATCACGGCAGAAGACTGGTATATTGACATTATGACCGCGAATCTGGTCAATCCGGC
>DJPG01000086.1:0-11451 GCA_002439735.1 Firmicutes bacterium UBA6418
GCATATCGGCGACCAGTATTTTTTTGAGGCCCGGGAAAAGCGTCAGCATAGCTGCGATCTGGAAAGCCGCCTGATTTCCCGCACCCAGTACGAACAAGGTCTCGGACTCCGGCCGTGCCAGATACTTCGCGCCGATCGCGCCTGCCGCGCCGGTCCGAAGACCCGTGATGTAGCCACCGTCAAGGATCCCGATCGGCAGACCGTTGGTCGCGTCAAAGACCACGATCACCCCGACCAGATCCGGCAGTCCCTTTTCCTTGTTCGCCCCGAACCAGGACACGGTCTTGTGCCCGAAGATCTTCGCGCCTTTGAGGTAGCCGGACTTGATATCCATGTCTGCGTGACCCGGATCAAATTCATAGAAGGTCGTCGGCCATACGACCGTATCTCCCTCGCTTTTCAGCTTGTACACTTCTTCGACACACGCAATGACAGACTGCATCTCAATAACCTGCATGATGTCTTCTTTACTGAGTACTTTAATGTTAAACATACTTGCTCCTTTCTCTTATGCTCCGGTCGCCTCCTGCATGTACGCAGCAAGACGCAATGCCATGTACCGCAGCCCGGCTCTAAAAAACAAAAAGCATGGAAGCGGATTCCTCTTCCGCATTATTTTCCAAACAGTGTCATGCGCCCGATCCGCGCAAAGGCCTCTTCGATGGCGGCCTTGTCCACCGTGCAGGCGATACGCAGATAGCCCTCGCCGCAGGCGCCGAACGCGTTGCCCGGCAGCATCAGCACATGCGCTTCCTGCAGGATCCGCGCGGCGGCTTCTTCGGAGGTCAGCCCGGTCTCTTTGATATTGATGAACAGGTAAAAGCTGCCCTTCGGCGGCGTCAGCACATGCATCTTCGGGATCCGGTTGATGCAGTCTGCCGCAAAGAACATGCGCTCCCGAAACGTCTCCACCAGCGCAGGCTGCACTTCTTCCCGATGCTGCAAAGCATACAATGCAGCCCGCTGCGACACGGACGGTGCCGTAAATACCACGTTCTCATTGATCTGCTGCACGACGCGGATGATCGGCTCCGGCGCGACAATGCAGCCGACCCGCCAGCCCGTCATCACAAAGTCCTTCGAAAAGCTGTTCAGCGTGATCGTGCGCTCCGCCATGCCCGGCAGGCTCGCAAACGGCACGAACGGGTGCTGGTAGCTGTACGCCGTATAGATCTCATCGCTGATGACGATCAGATCATAGGCTTCGGCGATGCGCGCGATCTCCCGCATCGTTTCTGTCGTTAAGCAGTTTCCGGTCGGATTGTTCGGTGAATTGATGATCAGCGCCTTCGTCCGCTCGGTGATCAGGCTTTCCAGCCTTTCGATATTTACCTGAAAGTCTTCCTCTTCATAGGTCGCCAGTTCCACCGGAATGCCGCGCGCCAGTTCCACCTGCTGCGGATACGGCGTGAAATACGGCGCCTGCAGGATCACCTCGTCACCGTCGTCGAGAATGGCTTCCAGCGCCAGATACATGCCCAGACAAGCCGAGGCGGTGACAAACACTTCTTCATCGCGCACCGGCATGCCGAAATTCTTTTCGTAATAGCGGCAGATCTCTGCCCGCAGCTCCGGATCCCCGCGAAAATCCGTATATTTGGTATGTCCGGCCTTGGCATCGCAAAACGCCGCCTCGATGATCGGCTCCGGCGTGGTCATGTCCGGATCACCCAGACTCAGATTGATCACATCGTCGAAGCTTTTCGCCATCTCGTCCGACTGCCCCATCGCCGTGGACTGGTCTTTCCAATATCGTTTGGCAATAAATTTATGTTTCATCGCCCGTTCTCCTTGTTTCCTGTATTCTCTAGTTTTCTCTTAAAAATTCCGCGAATTTTTCCAGTCCCTGCGCCAGCAGCTTGGAGTCGAACGCGTAACCGATGCGCACGCAGTCCTCCATCTCAAAGCAGGAACCCGGCGTAAACAGCAGCCCTTTTTCACGGATCAGACGCACGCACAGGTCGTAGGACGGAAGATCCTTATCGTAATATACCAGCGCGGTCGTGCCCGCTACCGGCTTCACATAATGCACGCCCGGCGTCTCCTGTACCCACTTGTCCAGAATTTCGCGGTTCTTCAAAAGGATCGCGCGGTTCCGATCAAAGATCTTTTTCTTATGCGCAAGCGCCAGGCTCGCCAGCATATCGTCCAGTACGCCACAGCTGATCGTATCGTAGTCCCTGCGTTCGTGGATCTGGTGGATCAGATCCATGTCGCGGGTCGCGATCCAGCCCATGCGCAGGCCGGCCAGCGAAAAGATCTTCGACATGCTGCCGACGGAGATTCCTTTTTCATACAAGTCGACGATGGAGTGCATGTAGCTGCCGTCCTCGGAGATCCCTCTGTAGACCTCGTCGCAGAGGATATAGGCGTCCACGCTTCTGGCGATCTCGACCATTTCTTCCATGGCTTCTTTCGGGATCCAGGAACCGGTCGGGTTGTCCGGATTATTGAGCGTGATCATCTTGGTGTTTTCGTCAACAAGGGACTTTAGTTCCTCAATATCCGGCAGGAAATCGTTCTCCGGGCGCAGCTGCAGGATCCGCACCTCTGCTCCGATGGATTCCGGGATTGAATAATGCTGCTGGTAGGTCGGCATCACGCAGACCATATTGTCCTTCGCTTCGATCAGCGTCGTGATAACCTGATTGTTCGCGCCGATCGCGCCGTGCGTCGGTACCACGTTCTCCGGCTTGAGATCTTCGTAAAGTCCGGCGACGCCCTCCAGATACTGCGGTGAACCGAAAATATGACCGTAAGTCAGGCGCGTATCCTTTAAGCTCTTCAGGAAGGTGTCCGGATCCTCGCCGCACAGAGTCAAAAGCTCCCCGATCTTCAGCGAATCGATGCAGGTCTCGCCCAGATTGTATACCGCATCATCCTCAAATTCATTCATCCAACGTTCTACTTTAAAAGTTTTGATCTTCATCTTGTAAACCACCTTTCCGTTTCGGTTTTTTTCTTATCTTTTCTTATTTTGTCTACC
Organism: Firmicutes bacterium UBA6418; assembly: GCA_002439735.1. Lineage (GTDB taxonomy): Bacteria > Bacillota > Clostridia > Peptostreptococcales > Anaerovoracaceae > CAG-238. The sequence goes on from DJPG01000086.1 coordinate 2,987, forward strand.
CGTTTGTGCTTTGCCGATGCATGCTCACAGTTATGCACCCTCCATGCCCTTATTGTACCTCAAACTTTCTTCCATGTTTTTGTAAATTTCAAAAAAATTATATATTTATTTTTTATTTTATACAAATTCCTTGCAAGCTATGCTATACTGACAGCAGACACTCGGTCGATGCGGCGACACGGTGATGCAGCAACGTGATGATGCGGCGGCGCAGGCTTACCCGGGAAAATATGTGATACGGAGGTTTTTATGGCGCTTACAATCAAAGATATTCTACAACTGCAAAGTCTGCACAGTTTCCGGCTGCATGCCGGGCAGAAAGGCTTGTCCCGTTACGTTGTTTCGGCCGGGATCGGCGACTATGAGTTTTGTCCCGATATCGACTACCCGCGCGAAACCGCGTTTGAGGCGGACAGTCTGATCCTCTCCAGCCTGCTTTTTGCGAAAGGTCGGCCGGAGCTCCTGCTGCCGGCTGTGCAGCAGCTTTACAAGGCCGGCGTTTCGGGTCTGGCCTACAAAACGGTGATCTTCCATGCGCTGCCGGAGGACGTGCGCACGTTCTGCGACGCGCATGCGTTCCCATTGTTCAGCTTCGGCAGCGACGCCTATTTTGAAAACATCATCTATGAGGTCATGAACGCTGTCCGCGCGGACGATACCGATCTGTTGACCGAATCCAAGATCCGCCGCATGCTCGCGGGTGACTTTCCGAAATCCCAGGTTACCCTGCTTGCCAAAAGCCTTTCCCTTGCCTTTAAGCCGCATGTCATGGGCGTCTACATCAAAGCCGGAGGTGACGCAGCGGGCCGCGATACCTTTTATCCGCATGCGGCCCGCTGCCTCAAAAATCTCTATCTCAACCGCAACCTCAACGACAAGGCTCTGCTTTGCCTATACGAGGGCGGTCTCTTTGCCCTGCTGACCGCCCACCAGCCGAAGCCGGAGACCTTCGAAGTCATCCTCACGCAGCTTCTGGATTTTTTGCATTACGAAGAAACGCCGCTCTGTGTCTGCCGCAGCGACATTCATCTGCCATATGAGGCGTTGGATCTCTGTTTCCGCGAAAGCTATCAGGCCTATCTGGCCTCCGCAGCTGAAGGCCGCAGCTTTGCCGCCTACCGCGAGATCGGCACCTATCGCTTCCTGATCCCGCAGCGAGAAAGCGAAAGTATGCAGGACTACGCGGCCTCCATCCTCGCGCCCCTGCTGGCCAAGCCGGAATATTTTGAGACCGCCCGGCAGCTCGTGCTCTGCGGCGGCGACCTGCTGCGCACCGCAGAACACTTCCGCTGCCACCAGAATACCATCCGCTATCGCCTGCAAAAAATCAAAGCCCTGCTCGGTTTCGAAAACGAAACCGAACAGGACTTCTACGCGATTCTCGCCGTCGCCGTGCGCCTGCATCTGCTACAGGCATAATGGGGAATTCTTACCGTATATACCGAAAAGAGGCTGCTGCTTCACGCAGTAACCTCTTTACAATATCATATGCAAATGTGTTTTTTATTTTCTTCTACGCTTCCTTCAGCTTCTCCGACAGTTCTTTCAAGTAGTGCGGGATATCGATCTGCTGCGGACAGACTTTTTTGCAGCTACCGCAGGCAATGCAGTCCCAAGGCTTCTTGCCTTTTTCGACGCCGCCGATAGCCATGCTCGTGTACCAGGCCAGACTCTGCGGATTAAAGGTAATCTGATTGTACTGGTTCATCATGTACGGAATGTCGATGCCCTTTGGGCAGTAAGTCGTGCAGTAGCGACAGGCCGTGCACGGCACGCCCTTCGTCATTTCCTTTGCCTTGGCGTAAAGCGTCTCTTTTTCGGCATCGTCCATCGGCTCACTGGTCTCAAAGATGCGGATATTATCCTGCATCTGCTCCATGTTTGACATGCCGGAAAGGATCGTTACGATGCCCGGGATCGACTGCAGATAACGGAAACAGATTTCCGCTCCGCCTGCCGGTCCGACCAGTGTGCCGCCCCGGAGCGGTTCCATAACAAGGATCGGGATCTTCTTTTCGTTTAAGATCCGAACCTTCTCCTTGGCCTCCTGGAAATTCCAGTCCAGCCAGTTGAGCTGGATCTGGCAAAACTCGATCACATCCTCATAGGCGTCTAAAAAACGTTTGAAGCATGCAATACCGGAATGGTCGGAGTAGCCCAGATGCTTGATGCGCCCTGCCTCACGCTCGCTGACCAGATATTCCTTGACGCCGAACTCCGGATTCAGATAATTCTCGATATTGTATTCGCACACATTGTGAAAAAGATAAAAGTCAAAGTATGAAGTCTGAAGTTTTTCGAGCTGCTTGGCGAAAATCTCTTTGACCTTCGGGAAATTGTTTCGGTCGTACCCCGGGAACTTGGTCGTCAAGTGAAAGCTTTCCCGCGGATAACGGCTGAGCGCCTTGCCGGTCACCAACTCCGCATTGCCTTCGTGATAGCCCCATGCCGTGTCAAAATAGTTGATGCCGTGATGATAGGCATAGTCGAACATTTCCAGCGCTTTTTCCTCATCGATCTGCGCATTGACGCCGTCCACGACCGGAAGCCGCATGGTACCCATGCCCAACTGCGAAATTCTTTCTCCCCTAAAATCTGTGTAGATCATCTTGTTTCCTCCGTTTACTGTATTCGAGATTGCAGCAGAGACAGGAATTACCCATCTGATGCTCTCCGCCCCTGCCTGCGATTTCATGCTGAATCTTCCGTTAGCACTAATGCCACTGCCACGCGAGCACTTCCGGCAGATCCTGCCCGTACTCGGCAATGTAGTTCTTATGTTTTACCAAAAGATCGTTCATTTCCTGATTCAGATGTCCGGCTCGATTGCCAAGCTGCGGCAGATGTTTGAGCGCCTCCTTGACTAAACTGAAGCGGTCGATATGATTCTGCACGCGCATATCGAACGCCGTTGTAATCGTACCCTCTTCCAGATAGCCATGTACGAAGAAATTCTGCTCATTGTGTCTGCCATGCGTCAGTTCGTGGATCAGCTTCGGATAGCCGTGGAACGCGAAGACCACCGGCTTGTCCTTGGTGAACAACGAGTCGAACTCCGCGTCGGTCAGCCCGTGCGGATGCAGGGTGTTCGACTGCAGCTTCATCAGGTCCACCACGTTCACGAAACGGATCTTGAGCTCCGGCAGGTGATCCTTGAGGATCGTGGTCGCCGCCAGCGCCTCGACCGTCGGCGTATCGCCGCAGCAAGCCATGACCAGATCCGGCTCCGCGTCCTGATCGGTGCTCGCCCAGTCCCAGATGCCGACGCCCTGCGTGCAGTGCACGACAGCCTGCTCCATGGTCAGCCACTGCATGCTCGGATGCTTGGATGCCACGATCACGTTGACGTAGTTCTTACTCTGGATACAGTGGTCGAAGCAGGAAAGCAGGCAGTTCGCGTCCGGCGGCAGATACATGCGGACAACATCCGCTTTTTTGTTTGCTACATGGTCGAGCATACCCGGATCCTGATGCGTAAAGCCGTTGTGATCCTGCTGCCATACGTTGGAGGTCAGGATCAGGTTCAAGGACGCGATCTTCTGTCTCCAGGGCAGCTGATTGCAGACCTTGAGCCATTTTGCATGCTGCGAGACCATTGAGTCGACGACACGGATAAAGGACTCATAGCTGGCAAAGAACCCATGACGACCCGTCAGCAGGTAGCCCTCCAGCCAGCCCTCACACATGTGCTCGCTGAGATAGGAGTCCATGATGCGGCCCTCATGCGCAAGATCCTCGTCAAAGTCGTAGATTTTTCCCTGAAAATCTCTTTTTTCGACTTCAAAGGCCTTATATAAACGATTGGATTTCGATTCATCCGGCCCGAAAATGCGGAAATTGTGGTTTTCGCGGTTCAGCACCATCAAGTCTCTGACATAGCCGCCCAGTTCCAGCATATCCTGCGTCTTAACCGCGCCCGGACGCGGCACCTCAACCGCGTAATCCTTGAAGTCCGGAACGCGCAGATCACGCAGCAGCTTGCCGCCGTTGGTATGCGGGTTCGCGCTCATGCGGGCATCGCCCTCCGGCGCCAGTTCTCTGAGCTCTGGGATCAAGCGGTAATCGTCACTGAACAGTTCCTCCGGCCGGTAGCTGCGGAGCCATTCCTCCAGCTGTGCCAGATGCTCTTCCTTTTCCATGCTGATCGGTACCTGATGCGCGCGGAAGGTTCCTTCGATCGCTTTGCCGTCGACGATCTTCGGTCCGGTCCAGCCCTTCGGCGTCTCCAGAATGATCATCGGCCAGACCGGTCTTTCGATCACGCCCTCTTCTCTGGCCTTGCGCTGGATCTCCCGGATCTCCGCAATGCACTGATCGACAGCTTCTGCCATCTTCTCGTGCATTTTCATCGGATCACTGCCGCTGACCACATACGGCTGCCAGCCGCAGCCCTTGAAGAACCACTCCCGTTCCTGCGGCGAGATCCGTGCGAACACGGTCGGATTGCTGATCTTGTACCCGTTCAGATGCAGGATCGGCAGCACCGCACCGTCATGCGCCGCGCTCAAAAATTTATTGGAATGCCATGCCGTCGCCAACGGGCCGGTCTCTGCCTCCCCGTCGCCGACCACGCAGGCTGCGATCAGATCTGGATTATCAAAAACCGCGCCGAACGCGTGCGCCAGCGAATAACCCAGCTCACCGCCTTCATTGATCGAGCCCGGTATTTCCGGCGCCACATGACTGGAGATCCCGCCCGGGAATGAAAACTGCTTGCAGAGCTTGGTCAGCCCTTCCTTATCCAGTCCGACATTCGGGTAAACTTCGCTGTACGTCCCCTCCAGATAGGCGTTGGAAACGAAAAAATTCCCGCCGTGACCCGGTCCCGAAAGCAGGATCATGTTCAGGCCGTATTCCTTGATGGCGCGGTTCATATGCACATAAACAAAGTTCTGTCCCGGCACCGTTCCCCAGTGTCCGACGATCTTTTTCTTGATATGTTCCCTGCGCAAAGGCTCCTTTAAGAGCGGATTATCCAGCAGATAAAGCTGTGCGGCGGATAAATAATTTGCGGCGCGCCAGTACGCGTCCATCTTTTGCAAATAGTCTTTGGATACTGTCATCTTTTTCCTCCCGTCTGATGATTTATGGCTTTTTCCGTTTTCCCTCGGAAAAACAACCTTGTCCGATCCTGCGGTTCTCTGTTTTTAGTAGAATGTCGCGACCTCATCCGCAATTGGTGGGATCTTGGTCAGGCGAATCACATGAAAAACCGGACCATCACCTTTGTACATCTCGTTGTATTCCCGTTCGATGGTAGCGGTCATATCGACCCAGCCGCCGTGCTCGAGACTCTGCGCGTCCTTGTATTTGGCAACCAGTCCGCCGAACTGAATGTCTTCCGCACAGCAGGTCATGATATGGCGGCCGATGACAAATTCATCATCCTGAAGACCACCGCCGAGCAGGCTCCTGCCTTTGAAACGAACGGTCTTTCCATAATACTTGGCTTCTTCCTCCGTCATATCCGCATACCAGACCGCGTAGTCCTTGTCCGCGATCTCGATCACCGGCGCATCGATGTCGAACGGCAGCGGATCTTCGATGTTGTCAATTTCTACATCGTTTGAACCATATTCGTAGATAATATCGCAGCGGCGGTTAATGGCTCGGACGATCTTGTGATAGGGCATCTTGTCCATTTCCTTTGTAAAATGCTTAAATACGATTGTTTCCGTTGATTTGATCTTATCAACGACCAGATTCCGCATATTCGCGTTATAGGTCAGATAGGTTCGCGCATCTGCGAAGGTCATTTCCTGGTAGACCGTCCAACTCGGCGGCATGGCGCTGTAAAACTTGTCCAGCATCCACATACCGTTGTATTCGACAACAACCCTTTCAAAGTTAAGTTTCTCCTGTAATTCTGTCAGATAGCTTTCCGTCAGCTGCTCTTCCTCATCAACCGTGACGATCTTGCAGCCGGATGCCGCGAATTTGATCGGAGAAAGCTCGGTTTCTCCTTCCTCGCAAAGCAGGATCAGCGTCTTCTGTCCATCGTTAAACTGCGGATCCTCCAGCGTTTCCTGAAGGAACGTGGTCTTGCCTGCGTCTAAAAATCCGGTAAACAGGTATACCGGGATCTCTCTTGTCTGTTGTGCCATTTGGCTCACTCCTTTTCTTGCTGTCTCAGATTGCTCCGCCGTATGCCCTCATACACGCGGGATATCCTGGATAAAAGCAAAGGCAGGCGTATTGGCGTCTGCCTCTGTCAGGTTTTCTTTTCTGTTTTCTCTCACATGCCGTTTTTTCGCGCGTGCGGTTCTTCTCACATACGATCGCAGCGCGATGCTGTACGCTATGCTTCAAATAGCTTGCGGATCGCGTCTTCCTTCAACTTGGAGCCGATGACGCAAAGTCTTCCGGTGATCTCTGCGCTGCCGGTTCTGACATCCGGTTCTCCCGGTACATAGTCAAAATGGATCCACTGTCCGTCTTCGCCCTCTACGATACCCTTTGCTCTGAGCACGAAGCCATAAGCATGCGGATCTTCCAGCGCTTCCAGTGCTTTTTCGATTTTTTCGATCGTATATTTTTTCGGCGTTTCGATACCGATACTGTCAAAGACTTCGTCTGCGTGGTGATGGCCCTCATGTTCGTGGTCATGACCGCAGCAGCAGTGATCGTCGTGATCGTGATCATGGTGATGGTGGTGATCATGATCATGTTCATCATGCTCGTGATGATGTTCGTGATCATGCTCATGATGATCGTGACCGCAGCAGCAAGCATCATCGTCGTCATGATCGTGATGCGCATGCTCCTGCTCTTCTGCCAGATGATGCAGCGCTTCCTCGATGGTATCTTTCTTTTCCATTGCCGCCAGGATCTGCTTGCCGTCCAAGGCATCCCAGTCCGTAGTGATCAGCGTTGCGTGCGGATTGTGTTCCCGCAGCAGCGCAACCACCTGCGCAAGCTTGTCTTCATCCATACCTTTCGTATGGCTGAGAATGATGGACGACGCGTGTTCCACCTGGTTATTGAAAAATTCGCCGAAGTTCTTCATGTAGATCTTCGCTTTCTTTGCGTCTACGATCGTCGTGAATCCGTTGAGCTTGACATCGGCAAGGTTCAGATTTTCGACTGCCTGCATGATATCGCTCAGTTTTCCGACGCCGGACGGTTCGATGAGAATGCGATCCGGATGAAACTGCTCTACAACCTTTTCCAAGGCTTTGCCGAAATCTCCGACCAGACTGCAGCAGATGCAGCCCGAATTCATTTCGTTGATCTCCACGCCGGAATCCCTGAGAAAACCGCCGTCAATACCGATCTCGCCGAACTCGTTTTCGATCAGCACGACCTGCTCACCCTTGTAGGCCTCTTCGATCAGCTTCTTGATCAGCGTCGTCTTGCCGGCGCCCAAAAATCCAGAAAAAATATCTACCTTTATCATTTGATTCATCCCTCTCTTGAAGTATTTTTTATTGTTTTACTATGCCAAGTACATTCGTCCGGACGCTGAGCGGCTCCGTCTTCGCCTCTCGGCTCGCCGATCGCCTTCGCTCGGACATCTGTCTTGCATCTGCTCTGTCTGCGCCTTCGGCTTGCCCCTTAAAGTGCCACGCGCTGAAGCGCTGCACTTTTCGGCGTGAGACCTGCCTCGCTTCTGTCTGCGCCCTCGGCTTGCCAATCAGCGGGCTAGGGCTGCAAATCGCAGTGCCAAGTACATTATACCACGATCCCTCTAAAATGAAAAGGTCACAGCTCCTCGATCTCGGTCTTAATGTTATATTTTTCTTTGAGCTTCGCGAGCTTCTCCATCTGTGGCATTGCGTAATGCGCCTGCTGGTGTTCCTTGCTCTCCCACGTTTCCAAAAGCAGGATCTCGTTCTCTCGTTCCGCCGAGAAGTAGTAATCATATCTTAAATTTCCGGCATCGTTTCTTGACGCTTCGATAATCCCCGCCGCTGCCGCCTCTTCATAGAACTTATGGATTATCTTACGGTCATCCGCTCTGTAGAATGCATGAATCGTAACCATTTTCTTGCTTGCCGCCTTTCTGTTGTTCCAACTCTGTCATGAATATAATACCACTATATCACCTTCAGTCGCAAATGAAAAGGTGTGTTTTGTGTAGTTTTGAAAGAATTCCAGGCGTAGAGCCGCTGCCGCTCCCGTTCTTTCATCTTATGCCGTCTGTTTTTTGACCTCTTCCGATTTCTTGACTATTTTGCTCCCAAATCAAAAAAATGATCGATGATTTTTGAAATGCCTTCGCATCTCATCTTCCGCATTTTTGCTTTTCTATCCATTCGACACGATCTTTTAACGTTCCGACACATTTCGACAGTCAAAATTTTCTCGCATCCTGTCGATTTATGTTGAATCTCAGGGAAAAATGTCATATGCTTGCGTTTGCACGCGGCAGACCCGCATACGGAAATCGACCATTTTCACAGAAAATCATAAAAATAGTCGCAAAATAGAAATCTTTGGTACATTTGTGCTGCCTTTGTGTGATC
>DJPG01000086.1:11547-36986 GCA_002439735.1 Firmicutes bacterium UBA6418
CTGCTAATGCAAAACCAAATGGGAGGCTGACAAGATGTATCTGGATGGAAAAGAGCCGGATTATATGATCTGTGTCTGTAAGAAAAAAACGCTCGGCGAGGTGCAGGAATTCATCCGCGCAAACCGCATCACCGACCTGAAGGCCTTATGCGAAAAAGCGGATATCGGCAACAAATGCGGTGCTTGCCGCGAAATGCTGGAAGAACTTTTGCAGCGCGAAGAAAAAAACTGTTGACAAACAGTTTTTTTCGTTGTATAGTTAGCATATGCTAACCAATTAACCGCAAATGCTGCTTAAATTTTTAATTGTCATCTGAAAACGATCCGGCGGGTGGTTTCTGATCGCCCGCCGCAGTTTTCCCTATTAGTTAGCATATGCTAACTATAATTCGGGAGCCTTCTGGTGGGATCGGAATTCCGTGCGACAAGGGATCTTCGCCGGCAGCAATCGAATCCGCAAACAAAAAGGAATTTTATATATGGAACATTATCTGATCAATCACTGCGCGCCCACCTTGGCGTCGCTCAAAACCGCGAATCTTTTCAATTACAATTTTACGTCCGAGACGGAACTGTACGATCAGCTCTTCCGCCTGAATGAGATGCTGGAGGCAAAAGGCGTCAGCCTGACGGTCCTGCGCAAGACGGCAAGCAGCGCGCTGATCTATGTATATCGCAAAAAGAATCTGGAACGCGATCTTGCGAGCAAGACATCCGCCTGCATCCTCAAAAAATTCGGCTATACCGATCTTTCCGCGGATGGAGCCATCGCGCACCTTGCGGATCGTATCGGCCGTACCGGAGAATTTCCGCACGAGATCGGACTTTTTCTCGGTTATCCGCCGGGAGACGTCATGGGCTACATGCAGAACAGCGGCAAAAACTGCAAATGCAGCGGCTGCTGGAAAGTTTACTGTGACGAATGCGAGGCACGCAAAATATTCCGCAAGTTCGACAAATGCAAGCAGATGTATCGTTTGATGTTCCAAAAAGGAAAAACGGTCTGTCAGTTGACGATCGCGGCATAAAGGAAACTCCCGGATCGGGTCTGTTTTTTAGCGCTGTGTATCGTCGCATTTCTGACATCATACAAAATACGGAAAGAAGAGGTACTTTTACATGAAGACAGCAGTTGTATATTGGAGTGGAACCGGTAATACCGAAGAAATGGCAAACCAGGTTGCAGAAGGCGCAAAGGCTGCCGGCGCGGATGTCAGCGTTTACACCGCGGCAGAGTTCAATGCCGACATGATCGGTCAGTTTGACGCGATCGCGTTCGGTTGCCCATCCATGGGTGCGGAAGAATTAGAGGAAACCGAATTCGCACCGATGTTCGATGCCTGCGAACCGAAGCTACGCGGCAAGAAGATCGCCCTCTTCGGCTCTTACGGCTGGGGCGACGGCGAATGGATGCGCCTTTGGGAAAAGCGCTGTGATGACGCCGGCATGCTACTTGCTTGCGATTATGTCATCTGCAACGAAGCTCCGGACGACGAAGCCAAAGAAGCTTGCCAAAAGCTCGGCGCTGCACTCGCATAACAAAGTAGCACACAGAGATCAATCTTGTGGTTCCATACAAAGTGATCCACGTTAACTCATTCACATTAGCTCAGCGAAAGAAGCGGCTGCTCTCGTAAGGAACGCCGCTTCTTTTGCGTTTCTGATATATCACGTGCTTATCTGCTTGGTATCTGCCGCAGGTCTCCCGCATTATCGCATCAGCCACCAGACGACTAACGCGATCTGCGCGAGCAGGATCAGCGGCACGCCGACGGTAAACTGCCGATGTTTGGTCTTATGCCGAAAAAGCTGCATGCCGAGCAGTGCGCCGGCCGATCCGCCGATCGCCGCCAAGAGCAGCAGGGTCGATTCCTTGATGCGCCAGGCATTCTTCTGCGCTTTCCGCTTATCGATCCCGTAGGCTGCAAACGTGATAAGATTGATCAAAACAAGATACAGAGCCAACACTTTCATATTGCAGTCTTCCTTTCCCCGCAAACACACGCGCTCCAAACGGTACTAATCATTGTACCCCTCCAGGAACCCTTCTTTTTCCTGCGTTTCGCGGATGACCTCTTCCGCAAGGTCGGAAAAGCTTGCAAATCTGGCCACCAGTTCTTCGAGACTGCCGGCTGCGTTCGGATGTTCTTCCGGCTGCGGCGCGCCGAGGATCGTCCGTCCAAGTTCATAAGCCTGATCCGGATATTCGGTGTTCACAATGTCTTCCGGCGTGTAGCATCCCTTTGCCGCGATGACATCGGCGACTTCCCAGCCCAGATAGTCGACCATCCCGTAATACGGTGCAGCCGCGCACTCCGCGGACTCCATGGTCGTATCCCCGCAGGCCATCAGAAGCGCGGTCTTCTTTGCCGTGCGGAGCTGTTCATTGATGGCATAGAAGCGATCGATCACCGCCTTGATCTGCGCTGTCAGACCGTAATAGTAGATCGGCGATACAAAAACGACCGCATCCGCCTCGATCAATTTTTCACGGATCTCGTCAAAATCGTCCCGGAACACACAGGCTGATACCGCGCTGTGGCACCGCTCGCAGGCAATGCACGGATGCACCTCTTTGACCCCGGCGTTAAAATGATATACTTCGTGTCCGGAGTTTTCCGCTCCCTTGGTAAAGGTCTTGGCCAGGATCGATGTAGTCCCCTCTTGATGCGGACTTCCCGAAATCAATAAAATCTTCATATCTGTCACCTCGTATCTGCTGATTTATTTTTACTTTCTGCCCTTGTATTGGCCCGGTCGCTGTGCGGCTCTGTCTTCGCCTTTCGGCTCGCCACTCGCCTTCGCTCGGGCACCTGTCTTGCATCTGCTCTGCTGTCGCTTTCACTCCGCACTCGCAGTGCCAAGGACATTGTATCACATTCACGCGAAAACGGAAAGTCCTTTATCCCCTTTCGTCGAAAAACGATTGACGCGGATACCGCCGCGGTAGTAAGATATTGAAAGATAAGTTTTGCCGGTCATCGGCGAAGCTCTGCTTCCCGCATGATGACACAGGATTGAACAAAAAAAGGAAAGAAAGGAACCTCAAAATAGATATGAACCAAAAAGAAGTCAGTGAGATCAAAAAACGTTTCAAACCGGACAAGGACAACATCAGCCGCATTTACGGCTGCTACGTCAACGCCGCTAAGGAGATCGTCACCACCCTGGATCTGTCGGTCGGTCTGATGGAGCAGGAAGAAGCGGAACTTTACTTCAAGCTCCTTAAGAAAACACTCTCCGGCACCCTCGGCAAGAACCTGCTGAACATCGAATTCAGTACCGCGCAAGTCGAAGACAGTGACGAACACCGCCTGCTGCAGGGGCTGCGCAGCTCCCATCTGCGTGACGCGGGCCTGCGCGACGCGCTCTATCAGCGCATCATCGAATCGCTGGACTTCGGTGAAGACAGCTATGTGATCCTGCTGGCTTCCGATTCCTACGATGTCCCGTTCAAGGGCAGCGACGACGAGATCTTTGAAGAAGGTTCCGGCGAAGTCTTTGACTACATCCTCTGCTGCATCTGCCCGGTCAAGGACGCAAAATCCGCGCTGCGCTACATCGCCGACGAGCATAATTTCCGCGGCGCATCTACCGGCCATGTGCTGGGCGCGCCGGAACTGGGCTTCCTGTTCCCGGCCTTTGACGACCGCAGCACCAATATCTACAATGCTCTGTACTACAGCCGTGGACTGGTCGATATCCATGATGAATTCATCACCGGCGTCTTTCAGGCGGAAAAAGTCCCGATGTCCTCGGGCGCGCAGAAGCTTGCCTTCAGCGATGTCCTCTGCGAAACGCTCGGCGATGACTGCAGTCTGGACGTGGTTCGAGCCGTCCATGGCGAGATCCGGGAACGCCTGCTGGTGCATAAAGAAAGCAAAGACCCCGAAGCGCCGGAGATCTACGTCGAAGATGTCGACAATATTTTAAAAAGCAACGGTATTTCGGAGGAAAAAGTGTCCGTCTTCCACGAAGCATGCAGCCGCCAGCTCGGTGAGCAGCCGGTACTCAATCCGGTCAATCTGATGGAAACCAACAAATTTGAAATGACAACGCCGCAGGTCAAGGTCACCGTAGACCCGGACTACACCGACATGGTGCGCACCGAAGTCATCGACGGCAGGACCTGCCTGGTCATCCCGTTCGAGGACGGCGTGGTGGTCAACGGTATCGACGTCAGCACCGGCGACGCGCACGGAGAGGAATAAGCGATTTCATCCAAAATAGACAAGTCCCGCTCATGGCCTTATCGGCCAAAAGACGGGACTTTTTTGATCTCTTTACGTTTTTTTGTTAATCTACAATATTTTTGATCCAGACACCTTTCTTGACCAGCACAAAGCCGACTGCGCACTTGATCAAATTGGAAAGCTCCGCGATCAGGTACACGATCTGCACCGGCAGCAACGTGAACCGCGCCAGTACGAAGACGATCGGGATCGGAATCACCCACATATACGCACTGTCAAACAGAAAGGTAATGATCGATTTGCCGCCGGCACGCAGTGTAAAATAGGTCGCATGCACAAATCCATAAAGTGGATGGCAGCATCCCGTGATGAAGATCAGCTGTGTCGCCAATCCTTTGATCAGTTCTTCGGTCTTATAGATCTCCGGGAAAAACGGCGATACCGCGATCAGCGCCGTGCCGGTGATCAGACAGCAAAAAACCGAAAAGGCGATCAGCTGCTTGTCCTCTTTTTTTGCCTGTTCCAGTCTGCCAGCGCCCAGCATCTGTCCAATGAGGATGCCGACGGAATTTCCAAGAGAAATAAAGACAACATTAAAGAGGTTGCCGATGGTGGTAGCAATGTTAAAGGCCGCGACGACCTCCAGACCTCTGACCGAATAGCACTGGTTCATGAACGTGATGCCGAAAGACCACAGCAGCTCGTTGACAAACAGTGGCATCCCCAGGATCAGAATCTGTTTCAGCAGCGGCAGCGGGATCCGGAAACTGCGCAGCGCGCCCTCGATAAACGGATTCTGCTTTCCATGTCGGTGTGTCCACGTCGCTACGATGGCAAGCTCCACGAAGCGCGAAAGCACCGTCGCGATGGCCGCGCCGACAGCTCCGAGCGCAGGCGCGCCGAATTTTCCGAAGATCAGGATATAATTAAACAGCAGGTTGACAAGCACCGCGGCAATCCCCGCCGCCATCGGTACGACGGTCTGTCCGGTTTCCCGCAGCGTACTCGAATAGCCCTGCGTCAAGGCAAACGGCAGTAGCCCGATGACGATCACGCGCAGATATGCGTCACCGTAACGTAGCGTCGCCACAAGATCGCCACTGCTCTCACCCTCATGGATAAACTGGCTGATCAGATTTTCTCCCGCAAGCAAAAAGATCGCGACAAAGATGACCGTCAGCGCCAAACCGAACAGCAGCTTAAAGCGAAACGTATTCCGCACACCGTCATACTGACCGCTTCCGTAAAACTGCGCACCCAAAATCCCTGCCCCGGCGACCGCGCCGAAAATGCAGAGATTAAAAATGAACACCATCTGATTGGCGATCGCGACGCCCGACATCTGTTCCGTTCCTACCTGCCCGACCATGATATTGTCCAGCAGACTGACGAAATTCGTGATGCCGTTCTGGATCATGATCGGAACTGCCACCAGCAAAACCTTTCTGTAAAATTTCCGCGTTCCGACCAGTCCGCCAAGTCTTAGCCTTTCGCCGGTCAGCTTTGTATTCGTACTCATATCTACCCTCTTACTATACTTTTTTACATGTGAAAAATTTTCCGCAAAGCTTCATATTCTCCCATCGCAAGCAAGGTCATATCCCCGTTTAAAACAGTCCCTGTCGAAATCGAAGCATTCGTTTTGTTATTTTGCCGAATTGCCAAAATATTAATTCCATATTTTCTGCGGATATCCAGGCTTCCGATACTCTGCCCGACCCATTCACGCGGCACTGCGGCTTCTACGATTGCATGCTGCGCATCAAGTTCAATGTAATCAAAAATATGATTGGCCGTATAGCGGATCGCTGCCCATTTTGCCAGCTGTTTTTCCGGGTAGACTACATAATCCGCTCCGTTGCGAAGCAGAAATTTTGCCTGAAGATCCTGCTTTGCTCTGGAAATGACACATTTTGCGCCAAGCTCCTTGATCTGCGACGTTGTCTCGAGTGCGTTCAAAAAATCATCGCTGATCGTGACATAGCAGATGTCATAGTCTCCTACACCCAACGACTGCAGGAAATCTATGCAGGTGCTGTCGCCAATCTGCGCATTTGTGACAAAATTCATGCAGGCATTGACACGCTCCTCGCTTTTATCGACCGCCATAACCTGATGTCCTAATTGATTTAACTGTTCCGCAAGGTGGCGCCCGAAACGTCCGAGCCCAATCAGTAAAATATTTTTCATACTTTGATTCCTCTTTTCCTATCCAACCGTGATATTTCCTTTCGGAAAACGTGCGTAAATGATTTCATGACCGGAAAAGGCTGCGTAAATCAAGGTCAGTCCGCCCACCCGGCCCAAAAACATCAACAGGATCAAAATGTATTGTGGCAACACACCCAACTGCGGAGTCAGTCCAAGTGTTAAGCCAACGGTTCCTGCTGCGGACGCAGTCTCATACAAGCATGCCCCCAACGGAAGCTTTTCACTCATGCTGATCATCGCGGCGCCTACAAACGGCAGTGTCAGATATAGTATCAGTATCGTCGCTGCATTTCGAATGACCTCATGGTCAATCCGGCGCCGAAAGATCGAGGTCTCCGGGCGGCGCCGAAAGGTTGCTGCCGCAGAGGCAAAAAGTACCGCCAAGGTTGTTACCTTCATACCGCCGGCGGTTGATCCCGGTGCTCCGCCAATCAGCATCAGTCCGGTAGTCACTGCCTGTGAGACATCGCTCATTTGGGTAAGCGACGCGGTATTAAAGCCCGCAGTTCTTGGCGTAACCGCCTGGAACAGAGACAGCAGCACGCGCTCCTTAAATGGCATGTCCGCAAAATCCGAAAAGAAGAAAAGCAAAGCCGGTAAAAAAATCAAGAGCCCTGTCATAACAAGAATCACTTTGCTCTGAAGCTGGTAACGCCATATCTGAAGGCGATTCCGGTAAATATCATGCCACGTCAAAAAACCGATTCCGCCGAGGATAATCAGCAGCATCACAACCAAATTCACTGCCGGACTATCCGCATAGCTTGTCAGGGACGGATATAGATTCTCTTCCTGTCCTAAAATATCAAAGCCCGCATTGCAGAAAGCCGAGATGGAATGAAAGACCGCCATCCAGATTCCTTTCCGACCATAATCCGCACAAAAGGTCGGCAGCAGAAGCAACGCTCCGAAAAACTCTATCAAAAACGTTCCCTTGAGGATGAACCTCGTCAAACGCACAATGCCGCCGACCGACGGCGCCGCAATGGCTTCCTGCATCGCGCTGCGTTCCTTTAACGAAACATTTTTTCCCGCAAGCAGTAAAAAAGTAACGGCAGCCGTGATTACACCGAGGCCTCCGATCTGAATCAGCGCTAAAATCACCCATTGTCCGAAGCCGGACCAGTAACTGCCGGTGTCCTCCACGACCAGTCCCGTAACGCATGCCGCAGAGGTTGCTGTAAACAAAGATTCATGAAACGATGTCCAAATCCTCGCCGCGCTGGAGACCGGAAGCATCAGCAGTGCCGCGCCAGCCAAAATCAACACTGCAAAGCCCAAAATCATCATTTGAAAGGTGGTCAGATGATGGCGCAGATATTTTTTCTCTTGTGTCATAGGCATTTTCCTTCTACTCGCTGCACAATAAATTTACATATATTTTAGAATAGCGAATTTTTCTTGACCTGTCAAGTCATTCCTTCTGTCGTTTGCAGGGGAATGATCTTCTCGAAATGTATGATCGCAGACGTGGTGCAAGCGGTTTTTGAGACTCCAGTGATTCCGCTTGTCCTTTGCCATTCTTGCGCAACACCAAACGAGTTCTTGTCTGCTCGGCATATCCGATACTATTTAAGGCCGTCTTTTTTTAGTTTATATTCGCAATTTCCAACAAAATATAAAAGAAATGTCGAAAACTCAACGCTAACGCAGAGGCTAGACGCCCACTCATTACATCTTTCTTGCTTCCTTCATAAGTTTGGGAGTTTGCGCAGTATACGCAGCAGGCTGGTGCCCGCAATAACGGATCGTTCCGGATCACGGATACCGAACACTGCGTTTGCGATCGATGGAGTTTCGATTTTCGGTAGGAAAAGACCTCGCAAAATCCTAGATTCTGCGAGGTCTTGGTGTTGTTGACGATAAAAAAGTGGTTTGTGCTTTCGCACGGGTTTGCAAGGCACGCAGACGGATTCTGTATGCGTGCGGGCCATTTCGCTGATTCGCGAATTATTTCAGCTGTGCAGCTACTTCTGCTGCGAAATCTTCTTCCTTCTTTTCGATGCCTTCGCCGACTTCGAAACGTACGATCTTCGCGATGGAAAGATCCTTGCTTACAGATTCGAGATACTTCGCAACACTCTGCTTGCCATCTTCAGCTCTTACATAAGTCTGGTCAAGAAGGCAGATGTCTTTTAATTGCTTGGAAACACGTCCTTCTACCAGTCCAAGGAAAATCTTGTTTGCGGAGATTTCCGCCTTATCGGCAACAGCAAGTTCCGCAAGCTTTTCCTTCGCGTCCTGCGAAAGGAAATTCGGCAGGTAATTGAAATTGAAGCTCTTGTCGTTTCTCTTTTCTTCTAAGATCGCAACATCTTCCGCATTCCAAACACCGTTAACAGCCTTATCCAGCAATGCGTTTAAGATTGGCTTCGGTAGGGAGAACGGATCGTTTAATGCGCTTTCCAGCGTGATCTCTCTGATTTTCGCAAGTTCATCCGCGGAGATGTCGTTTCTGCTGACATACTGCGGGCTCATCGCCGCAACCTGCATGGCAACGTTCGTTAAAGCTTCTTTTGCAGCATCGGTCGCTTCGCCGTTTCCGACAACAATAACGCCGATTCTACCGCCGCCGTGAACGTAGGAAGCGATGATATCGCCGGATACTTTCTCAATTCTTCTGACGGACATGTTTTCACCAATCTTTGCGATCTTCGCCGTTAACGCGTCCGCAACAGTCGCGCCGTCAAATTCCATTGCCTTGAATGCTTCAATGTCATTGGACTGTGCAGTCAGCGCGAGTTTTGCAAGGTCTTCTACAAACTTTACGAATTCTTCGTTCTTGGAAACAAAGTCAGTTTCGGAATTCACTTCAACGATTGCAGCCGTTTTGTGATCGTCCGAAAAAGCGATCTTGACCAAGCCCTCTGCAGCGATCCTGCCAGCTTTCTTCGCAGCCTTCGCAAGTCCTTTTTCTCTTAAATAGTCAACTGCAGCTTCCATGTTGCCGTCAACTTCTACTAATGCCTTTTTGCAGTCCATCATGCCTGCGCCGGTCATTTCTCTTAATTCTTTTACCATCTGAGCAGTAACAGCCATTTTCTTTTCCTCCTGTGGTTTTTTCGTTTAAGGTTTGGTCGAATACGACTTATTCTTCAGCAGCAGCTTCTTCAGCGGATGCTTCAGCTTCCTCTGCAGGAGTTTCTTCAGCCGGAGTTCCTTCGTCAAAGCTTTCACCCTGGTTTGCTTCGATGATAGCGTCAGCCATTCTTGCCGCGATCAGTTTTACCGCTCTGATCGCATCGTCGTTTGCAGGAATTACATAGTCAACATCATCCGGGTCACAGTTTGTATCAACGATACCAACGATCGGAATTCCCAGGATTCTTGCTTCTTTGACTGCGATTCTTTCTTTCTTAGGGTCAACCACAAATAATGCACCAGGCATTCCCTTCATATCCTTGATGCCGCCTAAGAACTTTTCCAGTTTGTCAGCTTCTGCTCTCAGTTTGATCACTTCTTTTTTTGCCAGCTTTTCGAATGTGCCGTCTTCTTCCATTCTGCGGATGTCGTTGAGTCTCTGGATTCTCTTGGCGATCGTCTTGTGGTTTGTCAGCATGCCGCCAAGCCATCTTTCGCTTACATAGTATTGTCCGCATCTGGTTGCTTCATCAACGATTGCCTGCTGAGCCTGCTTCTTGGTTCCTACAAACAGAATCGGCTTGCCGGATTCGCCGACACTTCTCATGAAGTCATAAGCTTCGTCAATTTTCTTTACCGTCTTCTGTAAGTCGATAATGTAGATTCCGTTTCTTTCTGTGAAGATGTAAGGAGCCATCTTCGGGTTCCATCTTCTGGTCTGGTGTCCGAAATGCACACCTGCTTCGAGTAATTGTTTCATTGAAATTACTGCCATTTTTGTTCCTCCTGGTTTTTTGCTTCCATCGCCCTAGAGTCTCATACCGCCTGCCGTTCGGCACCCTTATGTCAGGGAAACGCGGCAACCTTCTCGGATGAGCGATGTGCTTGATTTACATGGTATGACAGATTTGCACATACCACTTGTTACTTTACTATATTTTGTACAAAAATGCAAGAAAAATTTAAAATAGTTTCTGCATATATGCCGCAAAGGCCTGCTTGGTACGGATAAAATTTTCTCTTCCCAGTCCGAAGCTGGTGCCGTTTTTGAAATAGACGATTTGATCTTTCATGACACGCACCTGATCAAAATTCAGGAAAACACTTTTCAGGCACGGGAAGAACCGCCTGTCAAGGTACGGTTTGTAGTCTCTCGCCTTGCAGTATTTGGAATAGGTATCGTTCTCGGTCACGATGCGCGTGATCCTCCCGCATTGCTGTATGTAAAGGATCTCATCGAGCGGCACCTTGCGGCATTGCGTCGGCTCGACAAGCGGCAGATATTTTTCCATGCGTTTTCCCCTCCTTCCGTCCCTAATTATGCCATTTTTCTCCTGTTTTTTCCACAAACTTTTTTCGACATTTTTCTGCATTTTTCTGCAAAATTCTCGGATCTTCCGGGAACATTCGCGACGTTTCCGCAATGCGCTCACAGTGTTTCTGCAAACGCGCCCGGCGGCCATTCCCAAATCCGTGTAAAAACTTCAAAAAGATGTAATCGCGTGGCTTCTCAGTCCTGCACGACAAGCAAATGTTAGGCGATTTTTGCTTTGCCTTTCCGAAATTCGTTTTTTTCAATAAGTTTTTGTCCGTATTTTTGTTTTAAGTCCTAATATTTTGCAGAAAGTCATGAAAAAGTCAACGGCAAACTGCCTGTGAAGAAACGCGCATGACATCTTTTTGCCGAAAAACAGTCAAAAAGCGGCGCAAAAAAAGCAATGTAAAAACGTGGAAAGCAAAACCCCGCAGGTTTTTTTTCCTGCAGGGCTTTTTCCTGTCGAAATTACTCGATTACTTGGTCATCTGCCTGTTTTGCCTTTATTTCAGATGGATGTCGATCGGAATATGACGGTAGATCAGATCGTCACCGTAAACGCCGCAGTCCTCATATTCGATCTCACCACACTGGTTGTCATACGGATCTCGCCGTAAATACCGCTTTTCCGGAGAAAAATCATGCTGAAAGCGATTGTTGATCGGAATCCGATATGGCTCCACATTGCCGAAGAAAAAGTTCCAACGGTCGTATGCCTTTCTTCTATAGGCCGCTCCACCTCCCGAGAGATCGGCATGAAGCCAACCCAGACCTTCAAGGAAGAACTTTGCCCAGTCGTGCTCGCCGACAGAGTCTGGTTCCGCCGCCAGTCCGGACTCCCACTGTGCAGGGATCCCGGCAATCCGACAGAGCGTGATGAACAGCAAAGCCTGAATGCCGCAGTCGCCCCTGCGATTCAAAGCGCAGTACTCGGTCAGATTGTCAATGCTCGCGTAGTCACGGACAAAACGATAATCAATTTTGGTTGTCACAAAATCATAGATTTTTCTGGCCTTACGCAGCGGCTCTGTCTCGTCGCCGACAATTTCCCGGCAAAGTGTGACAAGATGCGGCGTGAACAGGATGTGCGGCGCCTCCTCCTGCAAATTCTCCTGCGAAAAAGGAGCAAAAGGATTCTTCACGCAATCTTCCGCTATGCCCGGCATATGCTGCGGCGGCACTTGTTTCTGTGCTTCCGGTGTGTGCGGCATTTTCACCGTATGCGGTGCTTCTTGCAAAAGACGTTCAAGGTCATGATAAGACACGGTATAGTCCAACTCATATTCCAGTGCAAAGACCTGTCCTTTCGTAGCGGTTTCTTCAAAATATACGGTCGGCTGCGCCTCACACCCGCCGGAGATGGAGGTCGGTGGCGGAGAACAATGCAGCAGCCGGAAGTTCGTAATACCGTCGCGTTCGCGTGGGATCGGGATGTAGACCCGGATTGGGTGTCCCTCGCGCAGCGCATGCGGCGCGATTTCCACTTCATGTCGGATATGGATATGTGCCGTTCTGCTTGCGCCATCTCGACAGCTATGCAGATAGTCTTCGGTCAGGTGGTAATCGGCGGTATCTCCTGCTTCCGTCCGTGACCAGATCTGCGGATAAACCTTGTAAAGTGTAGACGCAAAGCTGTCCAGATAGCGTACTTGTCCGTTTCTGTAGATCCAATCCGCTTTATCCTCCATTCGTAGCTGTTCCAGTTCCTGCGCTGTCATGTCCGGAATTCTTTTCTGCAGGATTTTAAGCGCCTCCTCCGGGCTGATGGTATACCGTTCTTCCAGATTCTTTAAGATGCTCAGTTCTAGCTCCAAACGGCAACGCAACGCGTAGTCCGTCGTTTCATCCTGCAGGTACGCCGCAATGCGACTGCGTGCGTTTTCAAAGAAGCCGCCCCATTTTTCTTTTGCGATTGTCTCAGGCAGCGGAACCTCCAGATATTTCAGATCTTTATACTTCATTTTTTCTTATTCCAAACTCCTTATTCCAGGCTTTTCTATCACTTCTGCGTTTTTTCGAAATCCAACAGATCGCGAAGGATCGATCTCAAGTTGGAGAAGCCGGAAGCCTCTCTATTTCTGTTTGCATGCCACCCCTACATTGCTTTTGTCTTGATTTCTTCCAGTAGCTTGGCAGTGAAGTCTTCCACGGACATTTCACCGAGTTCACCGACTTTACTCGAGCGGACAGACAACGTGCCGGCTTCGGCTTCTCTCTCACCGATCACGCAGATATAGCTGTCTCTTTCGTTTCTGGCTTCTCTGAGCTTGTAGCCGATCTTTTCGTTGCGGATATCCACCTCAACGCGCAGACCTGCTTCTTCCAGCTTTGTCGCAACTGCCTGTGCATACGGCGCATACTTGTCGGTTACCGTCAAAAGCTTTACCTGCACCGGAGCCAGCCACAGCGGGAACTTGCCGGCACAGTGCTCGATCAGGATGCCGATGAACCGTTCGATCGAACCGAAAATAACACGGTGAATCATGATCGGTCTGTGCTTTTCGCCGTCCGGTCCGACATAAGTCAGGTCAAATCTCTGCGGCATCTGCATATCCAACTGGATCGTGCCGCACTGCCATGTTCTGCCGATGGAATCCTGCAGGTGGAAGTCCAGTTTCGGACCGTAGAACGCACCGTCACCCTCGTTGATGACGAACGGAACGCCCATTTCTTCGATCGCGTTGCGGAGCGCGCCCTCTGCCATTTCCCATTCTTCGTCGGTTCCCATCGAATCCTCCGGTCTGGTGGAAAGCTCGACATGGTATTCAAAGCCGAACATCTTGTATACATCATCACAGAATTTCGCGACAGCCTTGATCTCCTCGTTGACCTGCTCCGGCAGCATGAAGATATGCGCGTCATCTTGCGTAAAGGTACGAACTCGCATCAAACCGTGCAACGCGCCGGAAAGCTCATGTCTGTGTACCTGTCCAAGTTCGCCGCAGCGAATCGGGAAGTCGCGGTAAGACCACATTTTTCGCTTGTAGACCAACATAGCACCCGGACAGTTCATCGGTTTGATCGCATAGTCTTCACCGTCGATCTTGGTAAAGTACATATTGTCCTTATAATGATCCCAGTGTCCGGAGGTTCTCCAAAGGTGCTCACTGAGGATTAACGGTGTCTTGATTTCCTCGTATCCTCTCTTCTTGTGCTCAGCTCTCCAGAAGGCTTCCAACTCGTTGCGGATGATCATACCCTTCGGGAGGAAAAACGGGAATCCCGGACCTTCTTCCGTCAGCATGAATAAATCCATTTCCTTGCCGATCTTGCGATGATCCCTCTTTTTTGCTTCCTCCAGCTTCGCGATATAGTCGTCGAGTTCTTCCTGGGTCGGGAATGCGGTTGCGTAGATTCTCTGCAGCATCGCGCGGTCGGAGTCACCTCTCCAGTAAGCGCCTGCCACGCTCATCAGTTTGAACGCCTTAATCTGCCCGGTGGATTCCATATGCGGACCTGCACAAAGATCCGTAAAGTCTCCCTGTGTATACAAGGTGATGACTGCATCTTCCGGCAGATCCCGGATCAGTTCCACTTTGTAGTCCTGATTTCTTTCCTGAAAGAATTTGAGTGCTTCCTCTCTGGAAACTTCGGTTCTGACCAGCGGCAGGTTCTGCTGCACGATCTTTTTCATTTCTTTTTGAATCTTTGGGAAATCCTCTTCGGTGAATTTGTGTTCAGATTCGAGGTCATAATAGAATCCGTTGTCGATGGCCGGACCAATCGCAAATTTGGTGTCCGGCCACAGGTGCTGAATTGCCTGCGCCATAATGTGCGAAGCAGTATGTCGGTAGGTATCTCTTACCTGTTCATCTTCCCAGTTTAATTTTTCTTTTGCCATGATGGATAGCTTCCTTTCTTGAATATCTGATTTTTTCGTTTTGTCGTTTTGTCGTTCTGATTGCGTTGTCATGCCTGGGTCTTACCCGGGAAAACATGTGCGCAGGATGCACGGCCGTGTCCGTCAGTGCATCGGTTCGTCCGGAATTGTTCTGCCGGTTCCGGCCCCGTTCTAGGTGCCTTGTACCGGAGCGCCTCCTGTCAGTCCGCCGCTCTGCGTCTGGGCAGAAGCCGCAGGCTCATCTGCCGGATCGGTCGGTGTTGTCGGATCCGTCGGTGTTGTCGGATCCGTCGGTGTTGTCGGATCGGTCGGTGTCGTTGGATCCGTCGGTGTGCTTGGATCGGTCGGATCGGTCGGATCCGTACCCGGATTGTAGTTCGGGTCGTCCGGATCGTCGATATTGCCCGGATCGGTTGGTTCCGGATCGGTCGGCGTCACCGGCGTGTCCTTGCCGCTCTCACCGTCTTTTTCTTTTTCCAGCACCTTCGCGTTTCTTGCTGCCTGGATCCGGCGAAGGATCTCATTGCTGATCGTGTTCACGGTAGAAGATGGTGTGTAATCCTCCTGTCCGAAAACTTCCTGATGCAGCGAGGTTGTGTTTGCGGCCAGACTGCCACCCGGGAAGACATAGGAAACACCCTTAATCAAGCCGGTTGTCCACTTGTACGGCCAGCCGCTCCCGGAAGAAATATTGTAATTCGGCAATCTGACGCCGAGTGCCAGAATATCGTTCATCTTCAGGTTGGTCTTGACCTGCGGAACCACCATGTCGATGATTTTTTTCACATCACTGAACGGCATGGTTTTGACTTTCTGAAATACCAGCGAAACGACCGTACGCATTCTTTCCGTACGCTTGATATCATCGCCGGTGCCCTTCCGGATCCGTCCGTAGGAAACAGCCTGCACGCCCTCCAGCGTCTGCACGCCCGGTTCCTTGACAAGCTGGTAATCCTTTTTGCCGATATTTTTCGCGGTCTGCTTCGTATATTTGTTCAATTGACTGATCTCGTACTGCTGTACATCGACCGTGATGCCGCCGACCGCGTCGACCACGTCCGCGACAGTCTTGAAGTTTACGATGATGTACTGGCTGAGATCGATATCCATCGCCTGATTGAGCGACTTCATCGTCATCTCCGGTCCGCCGTAAACGCAGGCGTGCGTGATCTTATCATACGTCGAAGTGTCACCCAGCTTCAGGTATGTATCACGATACACGGAGGTCAAGGTCACATCGTTGGTTTCTTCATTGATGCTGGCGATCATGATCATATCACTGCGGGTGCCTTTGATGTTACTCATATCGCGCGAGTCCACGCCCAGCAGCAGAATATTGATGTAGCCGTCGACGCCAACCAGAGAAAGATCATAGTCCTCCGGTGTCGGTTCATGCATCTCGTCCACGACACGATTCATATAATTCCATACGATCGCGCCGCCAATGACGGCTGCCAGAAGCAGAATGATCACGACCAAAGCCACAATCTTTTTCCAGGTCTTCATTTCTTTGATTTTTTGTGCCAGACTTTTTTTCTGTGGCACTTCAGTGCCGTTTATCTCCCGGCGTTTGTCTGCTCTGCTCATTCGGTAAATATCCCCCTCTTTTTCTTGATCCGCGCAATCCTCGCGGCATCTTCCTCCAGCATCTTCTGGTAGAAATCAGCAGCTTCTTCGATATCTCCGTCAAAAAGGAGCGTTCCCAGCCGCATGACCATACCGCGTTTGCAGAATGCTTTTGCCACTCCTGTGGAATGCGTTACAAATAAAAACGTTACGTCTTCTTCGTTAACAATATGATTGATCTTTTCGGTGCACTTTTTCTTGAATTCACTGTCGCCGACACTGAGCGCTTCGTCCACGATCAGGATCTCCGGTTCAATGCTGACATTGATCGCGAAGCCCAGCCGGGCTTTCATACCGCTCGAATAGGTACGAACCGGCTGGTCGATATAATCGCCAAGATCCGCGAATTCGATGATCTCCGGTTCCAGCTTGCGAACCTCCGCATCGGAAAGTCCCATCAGCTGTCCGCGAAAGTAAATGTTTTCCCGCCCGGTAAATTCCGGGTCAAAGCCTGCGGTCAGTTCAAGCAGTGCGCTGACTCTGCCGTTGACTATGATCTCTCCGGAAGTCGGATACGTCACGCCGGTGATCATTTTGAGAATCGTGGATTTTCCTGCGCCGTTCTTGCCGAACAACGCGACAGATTCTCCTTTTTGAATGGAAAAGGAAAGATCATTGACTGCGATTTTTTCCTTATATTTTGCCTGCTTGCTGAACAAAGACTTGAACCGCTGCCGATCACTCTTGAACAGCTTGTACATCTTTGTCACATGATCGAATCGAATGACTGTTTTGTCCATCATCAAGTTACCTTTATTTTTATCCTCTGTTTGCATATCCGTGGCTGCAGATCCTACAGCACATCCGGGATTTCTTTTTTAAGCCTGCCATACGCCCATACAGCCAATACCGCCATGACAAGCAGCACGATCGCATAGTTGATCAGCTCCTGCGGAGTTTCCCAAAACCATATGTGCTTGATAAATACATTGCGGTATCCATTGGCGCAGATGGTGACCGGGTTGAACAGCAGGATTTTTTTGACCCATACGATCTCGATCTTGCTGGCGTCATACAGAATGCCGGAAAGCCAAAACAGTGCCTGGATCAGGGACTTGACCAGATTCAGAAAGTCCTGGCTGATTGCCGAAAGCACGCCTGCGAACAGTCCCCACGCCGTAAAAAACAGAAACATCATCAACATGTAGACCGGGAGCTGCAGATAGTAGATGGTCGGCAGATACCCGAACCCCGCGAAGATCAGCATCATGATGATCAAAAGCCCAACATGCACTGCCATGCAGGACATGCTGACAAACGTCGGAATCGTGGAGATCGGAAATTTAATTTTGGTGACCAGATAGCGGTATCTGCGGATGGAACCCGCGCCGCCGCCGATCATGTCCCGCATATAATACCATGGAATCATACCGGCGATCAGCCACAGGAAGAACGGATAACCGTCCACATCGCCGCCCTTGCGCAGACCGATCGTAAAGGCGAACCAGAATACGAAGATCAGGATCGCCGGACGGATGATCGCCCAGGCCCAGCCCAGAACCGCGCCGCTGTATGTTTTTTTGATATCAGATTTAGCCAGCTTCATGAGCTGTTTCCGATACCCAAGATGATCTTGGATGATTTCTTTGCATGTACTCAAATTTTACCTCGTTCCTGATCGCGTCGGATCACGTCGAGTCACAGAGTGATCACGATCGGATCGCGCCGCGTCTAATCACGCTTCGGCAGGTGCACCAGCGTCTTGTTCGGTGTCACATCGTAGCCGTAGTGATGCTTCTTGCCGGCCAGCTTATAGAGCAGATACTCTCTGGTCGGTTTGGAATATTTTTCAACTGCCGGATAGTCCGGAAAACGGTTGATCTCCGGGAATTTGATGCCGTCGTTGGTCACGGCCAGATCGACACCGAAAAATTCCAGCTGCTTGATGGATCTCGTTACATCCAGCACCTGCTGCTTGACCTGTTCCCAGTGCGGCAGATAGCCGTCGATCGGCACGCCGGTATCCGGATGGATCGGGCAGTCCTCAATCGTGTTATTCATCACGATCTTGGCGTCATGGAAATGTCCCGTCGCGACATCGATGGTCGCCGTCATACCGCCGGCACCGACATTGTCCACCGCTCCGGTCTTCTTGGAGCCGAAGCGCACATAGGCGTTGCCGATCTGCGGGTTCTTGCCGTCTTTTTTGAAGACGATCATGCGCACGGTGTTGACCGCGCCGTCATAAACGGCCTTGAGCTCGTCGCACATATTGATATATTCGGTGACCAGATACTGGTTTTCGATATCCTCCAGGATATCCAGCACCTGTTGCTTGGTCACATCTTTGTAATTAAGCTGGTACTGTCCGTTTTCACAGGTGAACTTGTAGAAGCCGTCTCCGTGGGAGCCCTCGTCCGGCTTGAGTGCCAGCACACCCTTTTCCTCCACTAGGCGGAAAATATCTTCAAAGCTGTTGGTATAGCCCTCCGGCAGATCCATCATCGAAATGACCTTGTTGTCGCCGTTTTTGCAGATGATGTGATAATAGTACGCCGGGAAGCATTCGTTGTAATCCGAACAGACATACTTGACGGTGATCTTGTCTTCCATCCATTTCCGGTACTTCGGATTGATGTGGCGCAGCCACTTGTATTCAAAATCGGAGATGTACTCGCCGAAATTTTCCTCGGTAATGCCGTACTGCGGGATCCGGTAGGATAGGAACCCGTGCTTGTAGGCCCACATTTTTTCCGAAAAGCTTGCTTCCTTGTTCGTCCAAAAATCATGCCAGACGTTGGAAATCCATCGCGTGGACTGATACGGCACCAGTCCCTTCGGATAAAACGTCCGCGCGAACTTTGCCCGAATGCGCAGGTGCATCTTATGCAGCGCGCGGCTGACGCGTATACCGGCTCCGGCATAGGCTTCTTTTTTCTGCTCCACTTTGCGTTTCAGATAGGCGGAAGTCTCCTTGCTGAATGGTTTCGCCGTCGGATATTCCGGGTGGTTCAGCAGGTTCATGATCTTAAAGCCACCCTCGGAGACCACGATCTCCGCGCAGAAAAACTCCAGCTGCGGTACGAAAACGCAAAGCCGCCGGATCACATCGGTGATCTCGTCCCAGTGCGGGATTGGTCTGCCGCGCCAGCTGCCGTCCGCCACGTCGCAGGCTTCGGCTTTGATGTCGCGGTAGATCTCTTCCTCTACGTCCGCTTCTTCCAGACTGTCGGATTTTTTCATCGCCAGAACCTTCAGAGATTTTTTCTCGTATTCGTCAAAGACAAAATAGCCGTCGCCGATCACCGGATTGTCACCGAATTCATTAAATACAATGAGATTCAGCACGCCGTAATCGGTATCCGGACTGAGATCCACCTTTTCCTTCACGACCAGCGTAACCGTGTAATCCCGGAGGATCTTCTCAATCTTTTCGGTCGAGCGTTCCCGGCCTTCCAGATAAAATCTTCCTTCTTTGTATTCCAGTGGGCTGGCGTAGCCGCCATTGGCAGAGGCAACCGTCACCGCGCCTTTTTCACGAACCAGCGCGAACAGATCGTCGAACGTATCGCCCGCGTGATCGTCATACAGCGGGATCAGCACGGTTTCGTCATAGCGCTTGCTGATCTGGTAATAGACCGTCGGCATATACCCGCGGAACGGCTTGAAGATCGTATGCATGGTCACCTTATCGGTGATCCACTTGCTGTAAGTCCCGTTCAACGGCCGGAGGAACGCGTAATCCTTTGCGGAAATATAGTCCGCTACGTTTTCCTCGGTGATGCCGAGTTTCGCGACCTGCTCCGGCAGGAAGCCGTGGCGCAATGCCCAGCGTGTTTCTTTTTTGGAAAATCCGTAGTCACGGGTTCTGTGCCGGTAAGACTCCCGCACCCAGCGACGCGCTTCGCCTCCGGTAAATCCTCTCGATGTCGGCCCCAACGCCAAAGCGTCAACGACCAGTTTTTTCAGTCCCATTTATCTTGCTGTCCTCCTGTTGTAGTCTTCAGGGGAGTT
The DNA here is from genome assembly GCA_002439735.1 of Firmicutes bacterium UBA6418. Taxonomy (GTDB): domain Bacteria; phylum Bacillota; class Clostridia; order Peptostreptococcales; family Anaerovoracaceae; genus CAG-238. Next base: position 31,769 of record DJPG01000086.1, read on the forward strand.
AAAGTCCTCTGTGCCGTCCTGGATCAGAATATAATCGGCGGCGATCTTTTTTTCACCGAACGGCAGTCCCGTAAAGGATTGGTATACCTGCCATCCGATACATTTTTCTATTTTACCCGCGAGGAAAAGTTCCCGCACCCGATCCACATGCTGCCGAAACAGCGCGCCGTCCGCGACCTTGATCGCCACGATGGACCGTTCATTGCCGAAAAACAGGAGCTTCTCCGCAGGAGTCTGAACGATTTTTTCGATCACATGCTCCGAGTAAAAGGTGTCGCCATAAAGGAAGCACTCGTCATCCGCGATCAGCTCTTCCGTAAACCGGTCGATTTCCAGATGGTTGTTCTGCGGCTCGTAGCGCCTTGCGCCCGGTACCTCATAGCGCGGATCATGTGAAGTGATCACGATCTCCGCCTGCGGGTCGTTTTCACCGAGTAGCCGGACCGTCCGCGCCAGCAGCGTTTCGCCGCCGATCTTGATCAGATGCTTGGGGATATCGTGATAATTGTTCCAACGGGTGCCCTTCCCGTCGGCCATAATAATATATTTCATGCAATCCTCTTATTTGATGACCTTATGATAACGGTAAAAATCGCCCAGCTCCCTGTTGCGCTGCCCGCCCCAGAGCTGGATGATATTGACGCCGGACGAGGTATTGGCCTCGATGATGCAGTGTCCTTCCTCCGTCATCAGGATGTCCCAGGCGATAAAGTGCATATACGGCAGTTTTTCTGCCAGATGCAGCATATCCTCCTTGAGCTGCTGCCAGCCCGGCACCTGTACGCCCTCGATCAGCGCGCCCGAATCCGGATGCACCTTGTAAACATTGCGGTTATGCAGGCATCTGGCCTCGCTGAGCACGCCCGTTTCCAGATCGATGTTCGCCACCAGACCGCCGCGGCTGCCGTTGTCCACCGGAATGGTCTCCTTGGTGCCGATGCGCTGGACCGCAAAGAACACCTTGAACTTATGCGTCTTCGGGTCTTTGAGCGTGATGAAGCGGATGGTATTGACCGTCTTGTCATAGATCTCGTCCAGATAAGGGTGCTGCTTCATCGCCTCGCTTAAGAACCAGTCGTCGCGCTCTCTCAGATACTTGAGAAAATCTTCTTTGCTGAGCGGTTTCAAATCGATGCACGGCAGATCCTTTTCGTAATCGTAAGTCATGATGACCACGCCCGTGCCCTTTCCCTTGCCGTACGGCTTGAAAAAATAGCTTCCTTTTTCCTTGAGCAGGGTCAGCGCGTCTTCATATTCCATATCCTCGCTGGCAAAGCCGGATAAAAAGCCGCGATTTTTGAGCATGTAGCTTTCCGGTACTCGGACATATTGCTTAAGGATCTCCGCCGAAGCGATCTTGTTGTTGCAGACAAAATCGAACGGCTCGTTGATATATCTGGAACGATACCAGTCGAATTCCGACAGATATTCGTGCCGGTCGTTGTGATCAAAATCGTAGAGCATCCACTGATCAGCCAGAAAGCCGCCGCAGATGTTGGCTTTGATCTTTTTGTACCATGGGCATTTGAAATAGTTCTTCGCGAATACGATCCGCCTCCAATAGAGCAGGAACAGCTTCGTCTTTTTGATGCCCCATCTTGTAAATTGAAAAAAGTCCATAGTTTCCTCTGTTGTTTCGCTTTCAAATATTTATAAATTCAGATTCCTGTCTTTTTTTCGTGCCTGCTTTCGGCACTCCGGTTTATCCCAGATGTGCGCGGATCAGCTGCGCGATTTGCACGGTCGAAGTCCCGAGGTGTTCCGGCAGATAGTTCGCTCTGTAAGCATCTAAGACTTCCTGCGGATAATCCCCTTGCGCAAGACGCTGCATCAGCGTGTTTGCGTCCCGGAACACACAGCCCGGCATCACTTCAAACAGGTCGATGTTCATACCGTTCTTTTCTCTGTATTCTTCGTAGTCGTAGACAAAGTAATACGTCGGTCGGTTGAGCACCGCGCCCTCCAGCGCGATCGCGGAATAGTCGGTGATCAGGTAATCACAGACCGCCAAAAGATCTACCGCGCGAAAATCCGGACAGTCCCAAACGACCGGATCATCGGAAACAAGCGGCTGGTTCGGGTGTCCTTTGACGATCAGCACATACGGTCCCTGTTCCGGCATGTCCGTCACACCCGGATCACATGCCAACGCAGTCCCACCCTGCGCGGCCGCCTGCGCTGCTTTGCTGCTGTACGCGGCCGCCAATGCTTTGCTGTTTTGCGCGGAGACTGCCTGGATCAGCGTCTCCCAATGCAGTTCGATGTTCTTGCGGAACGTCGGCGCGTAAAGAATGATTGTTTTCTCTTTTAATTCCGGATAGGCCGCGAAGAACCGTCTGCGATTTTCCTCCCGCTCCCCGAGCAGGCGATCGATCCGCGGCAGCCCGCAGTTGACGAGCTTGTCCTGCGGCTGGTGGAAGGATCTTTCATAGAACGGGTTCCACGCCTTGCCTCCGGCGATGATATAATCGTAGTTTTCGTGCATTTTCATCAGGCGTGCCATCTCGGCGCCGCGGCCGGATGCCTTGCCCAGCGTCTGATAGCCGGACTGCTTGATCTTGCCGAGTGCGTGCCACATCTGGATCACGGTCAGCGATTTTTTGTGGTGCAAAAGGGAAACGGCCGGCCAATACGCGTCCAGGACACAGACGGAGGCCGTAGCCATGTGATACATGCTGCGCAGGGTAGAACCTGCAAAAGTCAGCATCCCCGAAACGCCGCCGCTGCCGGCTCCCTCAAGCCGATGGCAGATCGTCACGATTTCGACAGCCGGGTCTTCGCGGCGCAGTTCCTGCTGCACCATCTCGAAATCCGGGGTCGGCGTATCGGACTGCCTGCTCAAAAAAACGACCTTATTCTTTTTCGTCGGAAAAAGCTTCAGAATGCCGTAGATCACCTGCAGTCCGAAGCGCATCAGATAGATCAGAATCTTCTTCATGTTGTTCTTCTATTCGCCTTTGTTCTCATTGCGGACAGCATATGCACACACGCCATCCATCTTAATAAGATACCATATTCTCAAGCCTTTGTAAATGTTTTCACCGCAAAAAATGCCAAAAGGCAAGCGATTTCACACACGCTTCACCTGGTTCCTTCTCCGTGCTTCTTCCAGATAATCCTCATAGGTCCTGCGCCCGAACGGCCGCGGCTTCCGATAAAAAAGGGCCAGTCCCACGCCCAGGTTCGCCAGTGCCAGAAGATAAAGGATGATGCGCTCCATTTTTTCACTCCCTCCGTCCTGCTTTTACAGATTATTCCTTTTTATTGTACTCTCATTTTACGAAAATGTCAATATTTCACAGTTTCTTTTTTTCCCTGTGTTTCTTTTCGGTTTTCGGGTATAGTATTTGTAAGAACGATTGATATCATGCAATCCGAATCCATGAGGTACATCTATGAGTCAAAAGAATCCATCGCTTCCGTCCGCACCGGAAGCTGCAAAAATTTATGATATGGTCGTCATCGGCGGCGGTCCGGCCGGTTATACCGCCGCCTTATACGCCGCGCGCGCCGGTCTTTCGGTGCTGATCCTCGAAAAGCTCACGCCCGGCGGGCAGATGGCACTGACTGCGCAGATCGATAATTATCCCGGCTTTGATACCGGCATCGATGGTTTTTCACTCGGGGAAAAGATGAAAAACGGCGCGCTCCGCTTCGGCGCAGAGAGCAAAATGGCTGAAGTACGCGCGGTTCATCTTTCGGCTGACCCAAAAGAGATCCAAACATCCGCCCAAACATATCTCGCCCGCACCGTCGTGCTGGCCTCCGGCGCGGAAGCCAAGGAACTCGGCCTGCCCGGCGAAAAGGAACTGCTCGGACACGGCCTCAGCCACTGCGCGGTCTGCGACGGCATGTTCTTTCGCGGCAAAAACGTCGCGGTCATCGGCGGTGGCAATTCCGCAGTGACCGATGCCTTGACGCTTGCCCGCATCGCCGAAAAGGTGATCTTGATCCACCGCCGCGATACCCTGCGCGCCTCCGAAGTCTATCACGGCGCGCTGGCGGAGACGAACAACATCACCTTCCTGCCGGATACCATCGTCACCGCCTTGCTCACTGAGCCGCCGCTCTCGTCCGTGGCTGACACTCCAGCCGATGCAGACAATGCCGATACATTCTCTTCACCGCCGGTCGGCGCTTCTGCCGGCGCTGCCTCGGATGCGGCTGCCGCAAGCCCTGCACACCCGCCGCGGCTGTCCGGCATTCGCGTGCGCAATGTAAAAAGCGGCGCGGAAGAGACCATTCCTGTCGACGGTCTCTTTGTCAGCATCGGCCGCAAGCCGGTCACCGCGCTGTACAAAGACCAGTTAGCCATGGACGAAAACGGCTATCTGATCGCAGACGAGACAACCAAGACCTCGCTCCCCGGCGTTTACGCAGCCGGTGACCTGCGCACGAAACCGCTGCGCCAGGTCGTGACCGCCGCTGCCGACGGCGCCGTCGCCGCGCACATGGCGGAAGACTACCTGACACAAACGTGATAACGCGCTGCAGGATCCGTTTTCTCCAAAAGACGCTTGCCGGGAGTAAGGAGTTCCGCAAGATCACACTTGCTGCAGAATTATCACCTGCGGGATCATACTATCTGCGGGATCATACCATCTGCAAAATCAATCTTTCTGCTGGATCAGTTCTTGCGCAAAATCCATGCCTTATATCAAAAGAGCAGCCCATCATGAGCTGCTCCTTTCTTTTTTTACATAGGCAAATCTGCATTTTGAAAGTTCGTTCGAAATGCGTTCTATTTGAAATACCGAACCGCAGACGCGAACATCTGCATGTCGAAACGCCCCGGTACGTTCTGATACAGTCCGCTGCCGATACGTTCGGAATGCCCCATCTTGCCGAGGACTCTGCCATCCGGGGAGATGATACCCTCGACCGCCCAGGCGGAACCGTTCGGGTTATACTGGATATCCATCGTCGCGTTGTCGTCCGGATCCGCGTACTGGGTAATAATCTGTCCGTTTGCCGCCAGCTCAGTCAAAAGCGCCTCCGACGCCATGAAACGTCCCTCGCCATGGGAGATCGGGACCGTATAGACTTCGCCCGGCTGTACGCCTGCCAGCCATGGAGAACGATTGGAAACAATGCGCGTCTGCACCAGCTTGGACTGGTGACGTCCGATCCGGTTATAGGTCAGCGTCGGGCAGGTCTCATCCGTGTCGATGATCTTGCCGTAAGGCACCAGACCCAGCTTGATCAGTGCCTGGAAGCC
>DJPG01000086.1:37009-38982 GCA_002439735.1 Firmicutes bacterium UBA6418
ATTGCAGATCCCGGCCATCAAGCCGTCGCGCTCGCCCAGCAGTGCCGTGACAGCCTCTTTGATCTCCGCATTGCGGAAGAACGCCGTGATCAGCTTGCCGGAACCGTCCGGTTCATCCCCACCGGAAAATCCGCCCGGAATGAAGATCATCTGGCTTTCCCGCACTTTCGCTGCAAAGTCTGTGACCGAACGTGTGACCGCATCCGCGCTCAAATTGTTGAGCACGAAGATCTCCGGCTCCGCACCGGCTGCCGCAAAGGCTTTCGCCGTATCATATTCGCAGTTGGTTCCCGGGAAGACCGGGATCAGCACATGCGGCTTTGCACATCTGACGTTTGCCCGAAAAATCTCTTCAGCCGGGCTGTCGATCAGGGTCGGCGCCGTTTCTTCTGTCTTAATGTTGCAAGGATAAACCGGTTCCAGCTTGTCCTCATAAATCTTCTCAAGTTCCGGCATTTCCAGCCGTTCGCTGCCGTATTGCAGGGCATAGACCTCGGTGGTTTCCCCAAGCAGGACTGCTTCCTCGAGGCTTGCCAAAATCATGGACAGTTCACCGTCTGCATCGCCCGCTTGCGCGACCTGCTTTCCGCAAGCCGCATCGTCGCTCAGTCCCGCATCCGCTTCCGCGGAAGCCTTGGCATCGACCAGGGCAACCGCATCGACCTCCAGCAGGAAAGAACCATATTGATTGCCAAAGAGATCCACGTCCGCAGGCAATGCCGCATCAAAGCAGAAGCCGATGCGGTTGCCCAGCGCCATCTTCAGCACGCCCTCCGCGATGCCGCCCATGCCCGGCGTCCAGCAGGCTTTGACCAGTCCCGCGCGCATCAGCGCCGTGACCGCAGCATAAAGCTCGCGCAGGGAATCGCCGCTCGGCAGTCCCTCTGCATTCAACTGCGGCTGCAGCAGATAAACCGGGTCGCCGGCCTGTTTGAATTCCGGTGAAACGATATGATCCACCTGATCTGTCGTAACAGCAAAGGACACCAAGGTCGGGGGAACGGAAAGGTCTTCAAAGGTGCCGCTCATGGAGTCCTTGCCGCCGATGGCCGCGACTTCCAAAACCAGCTGCGCATCCAGCGCGCCCAGCAGAGCCGCGAACGGCTTGCCCCACTTCACCGCGTCCTTGCCTAATTTTTCAAAGTATTCCTGGAAGGAAAGATAAACCGCTTCAAAAGAAGCCCCGGCTGCCACTAACTTGGAAACGGATTCCACGACCGCAAGGTAGGCCCCATGATAAGGACTCTGTTCGGTGATGAACGGGTTATAGCCCCAGGACATCAAACTGCAGGTCTTCGTATCCCCGTGTTCCAGTGAGATCTTATGGATCATGCACTGCGCCGGTGTTCTCTGATACTTGCCGCCGAACGGCATCAGTACCGTTCCCGCACCGATCGTAGAGTCAAAGCGTTCGGAAAGTCCGCGGCGGGAACAGATATTTAGGTTTCCTGCCAGCGCACGCATCCGTTCCGTAAAGGTCGCGGCCGCGCCTGCGGCCTCCTGCGGCGACGGGATCGCTGCAGAATCAGCACCCGCGGCCATATTCTGACCGGCCGCGCCTGCACCTGCCTGCGCCGCCTTCCAAACTGCCTGCGGCGCCTCCACGGTGATATGTTTTTCCGCGCCGTTCGAGTCCAAAAAGGCGCGCGCGATATCCACGATCTTCTTACCGTTCCAGGTCATGACCAGGCGTGGTTCTTCCGTGACGGCAGCCACCACGGTCGCTTCCAGATTTTCCGCGCGCGCGAGGCTGCAGAAACAATCGACATCTTCCGCGCGTACCACGACCGCCATACGCTCCTGTGATTCACTGATCGCCAGTTCGGTACCGTCAAGCCCGTCATATTTTTTCGGGACCTTGTTCAGATCGATCAAAAGACCGTCCGCCAGTTCGCCGATGGCGACCGATACGCCGCCTGCTCCAAAGTCGTTGCAGCGCTTGATCAGCCGCGACGCCTGCGGATTGCGGAACA
>DJPG01000086.1:39080-50543 GCA_002439735.1 Firmicutes bacterium UBA6418
TCCAAAGAAGATGCGGTATGTGATTTGGAAGAACCGGTCGCGCCGCCGCAGCCGTCTCTGCCGGTCTTGCCGCCGAGCAGAATGACCTTGTCTCCCGCCACCGGTACCTCGCGCACCACATTTTCTGCCGGTGCCGCCGCGATGACTGCGCCGATCTCCATATGCTTGGCGACATAGCCCGGATGATAGATCTCGTCGACTTGTCCGGTGGCCAGTCCGATCTGATTGCCATAAGAGCTGTAACCTGCCGCTGCCGTTGTGACCAGTTTCCGCTGCGGCAGCTTGCCCGGCAGTGTCTCCGCGATCGGCGTCAGTGGATCCCCCGCGCCGGTCACACGCATCGCGCCGTAAACATAACTTCTGCCCGAAAGCGGGTCACGGATCGCACCGCCCACACAAGTTGCCGCACCGCCAAATGGTTCAATTTCGGTCGGGTGATTGTGTGTCTCATTCTTGAACAAGAGCAGCCAGTCTTCCTCCCGACCCTCCGTCTCGACCTTGATCTTGACGGTGCAGGCATTGATCTCTTCGGATTCGTCCAGTCCGTCCAGCTTGCCCTGCTTTTTGAGGACCTTCGCCGCAATCGTCCCAATGTCCATCAAAGTCACCGGTTTGTTGCGCTCGACAAATGTTCTCGCATCCAGATAACGCTGATATGCCGCCTGCAGGGTCTCATCCGCAAACTGCACGTCGTCGATCACGGTGTTAAAGGTCGTATGTCTGCAGTGATCGGACCAATAGGTATCGATCATCTTGATCTCAGTGATCGTCGGATCCCGATGTTCGCTCGCGAAATAAGCCCGGCAGCACTGACTGTCCGCCAAATCCATCGCCAGCCCGCGCGCCGCGATCAGGTCCGCCAGCTGCGCGTCGCTGTATCCGCAAAAGCCCTCGATCATCTCGACCGTCTGCGGGATCTCATAATTCACCGCCAGCGTTTCCGGCAACGCCAGCGCCGCTTCCCGTGCTTCCACCGGATTGATCACATATTTCTTTATTTTTTCGATCTCTTCCGCGCGCAAGTCGCCATCGATGGCATAAACCTTTGCGGTGCGCACGGTCGGACGCTCCCCGCGGGAAATGATCTGGATGCATTCCGCCGCCGAAGATGCCCGTTGGTCAAACTGTCCCGGCAGATATTCCACCGCAAACAGCACGTCTGCCTGCGGCAGACTCTCGCAGACCCGATCCAACTGCGGCTCCGAAAAAACCGTCTTGACCGCGTAGTCAAACAGCGCCCGATCCAGACCCTCCGCATCGTAGCGATTCAGCACACGGACATTTTGAATACCGCGGATACCGAGCAACTGGGAAAGATCATTTTTTAAGTTCTGCGCCTCATGGTCGAGGCCGCTTTTTTTTTCTACGTAAATTCGGTAAACCATTTCGCCTCAGTTCCTTTCTGCCGCCAATGCGCGTGCGCCGATATCGTTCCGGTAATATGCGTTTTCAAAATGCACTTCTGCCACTGTCTGATAAGCCTTCCCGACGGCTTCCGCCAGCGTCGGCGCCGTTTCCGTCACGCCGAGTACCCGGCCGCCTGCAGTCAGCAGCTTTCCGTCCGTCCGCTTCGCGCCGGCGACATAGATATTTTTGTCCTGCGGCATCGTGATCGCAAAACCGGTCTCATATTTCTTCGGATAACCTGCGGAGGCCATGACCACGCAGCACGCGTTTTCCTTAGCAAATCTCACGTCCGCCTCAGCCAGTCGCTCGTCATAGATCTTGAGCATAATGTCCAGGAGGTCACTCTCCAAAAGCGGCAGGACCACTTGTGTTTCCGGATCGCCGAAACGGCAGTTGTATTCGATGACTTTCGGACCTTTTTCGGTCAGCATCAGGCCAAAATACAAACAGCCGCTGAACGTCCGACCCTCGCGGTTCATCGCTTCCATCGTCGGGAGGAAAATCTCCTGCATGCAGCGTTCCGCGATCTCCGGGGTGTAATACGGATTCGGCGCGATCGTGCCCATCCCGCCGGTATTCAGTCCGCGGTCGCCGTCCAGCGCCCGCTTGTGATCCATCGCGGAGACCATCGGCACCATTGTCTTACCGTCGGTGAACGCCAGGACCGAGACCTCCGGTCCGGTCAGAAATTCCTCGATCACGATGCAACTGCCGCTTTCCCCGAACACCTTATCCTCCATCATGGAATGAACCGCCGCCTTGGCTTCTTCCAATGTCTCGGCGATCACGACGCCCTTTCCCAATGCCAAACCATCGGCCTTTATCACGATCGGCATCTCCGCTTGTTCCAGATAGGCGATGGCTGCCGCCGGATTGCGGAATGTTTCATAAGCGGCCGTCGGAATGTGATATTTTTTCATCAGGTTCTTGGCAAAGGCCTTGCTACCCTCGATGATGGCCGCGCGCTTGTTCGGGCCAAAGGTCTTAATGCCGCGGGCCTGCAAAGCGTCGACCGCCCCAAGCACCAGCGGATCATCCGGCGCCACGACAGCCAGATCGATCTGATGCTGCGCCGCGAAATCCGCGATCTTGTCGATCTCCTTCGCGCCGATCTCCACGCAGACCGCGTCGGCTGCGATGCCGCCGTTGCCGGGCAATGCGTAAATGACCTCCACACTTGGATTTTCTTTGAGTTTTTTGATGATGGCGTGCTCTCTGCCGCCGCCGCCGACTACCATAACTTTCATTCGTTTCTCTCCTGCTTTCGTCTCAAGTCGCAATATATCGTATCCTGCACAAACAGGCAGAAGCTCTGCCTCTGCCGTCTGCTTAGTTTGTATTAGTGATGGAACAGGCGCATACCGGTCATGGCCATCACCATATTATGGCGATCGCATGCCTCGATCACCAGATCGTCGCGGATCGAGCCGCCCGGCTGCGCGATATAGGTCACACCGCTTCTGGCCGCGCGCTCGATATTGTCGCCGAACGGGAAGAATGCGTCGGAGGCAAGGCACACACCGGATAAGGATGCCAGATAGGCTCGTTGTTCGCTACGCGCGAACACCTCCGGCTGCTCGGTAAAGAACTGCTGCCAGTTCCCGTCGCCAATCACGTCTTCGTAGTCCTCCGAAAGATAGACATCGATCGCATTATCACGATCGGCGCGTTTGATCTCTTGCTTAAACGGCAGAGCGAGCACCCGATCGTGCTGCCGGAGATGCCATTTATCCGCTTTTTCGCCTGCCAGCCTGGTGCAGTGAATCCGGGACTGCTGCCCGGCGCCGACGCCGATGGTCTGTCCGTTTTCGGCATAGCAGACGGAATTGGACTGTGTATATTTGAGCGTGATGAGTGCGAGGATCAGGTCACGCTTTGCTTCCTCGGTCATATTTTTGTTTTTTGTCACGATCTCCTTGAGCAAGTCCGCATCAATCCGAAAATCGTTCCTGCGCTGCTCAAAGGTGATGCCGAAGACCTGCTTACGTTCGGTCAGTTCCGGCTGATAATCAACATCCATGCGGATGATATTGTAGCTGCCCTTGCGCTTTGCCTTCAGGATCTCCAGCGCTTCCGCTTCATAATCCGGGGCGATGATGCCGTCGGACACTTCTCTGGCGATCAGCTTCGCGCAGGTCACATCACAGGTGTCAGACAGCGCGATCCAGTCGCCGAATGAGCTCATGCGATCCGTGCCTCTGGCACGTGCATAAGCCGTCGCGATCGGCGATGCGTCCAGTCCTTCGATGTCATCCACGAAAAACGCCTTTTTCTGGCGTTCGCTCATTACAAGTCCGATGGCCGCCGAGGTCGGACTGACATGCTTGAAGGAGGCCGCCGCGCACACGCCGAGCGCTTCGCGGATCTCTCTGACCAGCTGCCAGCTGTTCATCGCGTCCAGCAGATTGATATAGCCGGGTCTACCGTTTAAGATCTGCAGCGGCAGCTCCTGTCCGTTTTCCATGAAGATGCGCGCCGGCTTCTGGTTCGGGTTGCATCCGTATTTGAGTTCGTATTCTTTCATCGTTATTTCCTCTCAAGTCCTGCCCGGGTCTATCCGATCCCGGGCAGACCCATACCGCGTGCTCGGTTTTCTGTCCGTTATTTCTGATTCTTGTTGATGATCCGCACTTCCGCGTTGCTGCCGTCCGGATCGGTCTGGATCACGAAAAGAGATACCTTGTTGTCCGGATCCAGCGCCTGCCAGATATCGTCCGTCAATGTAGTAAGGCTCTCCGGGATCTGCACCCGTCTCGGCTCGCCCTGAAACGTCGGCAGCGGCTTCCCGTCGCTTTCATAGGTATGGATCAGATGTCCGACGCCGTGCAGAGCCGGATAAGCGAAGAATTGCCGTGCGCAGGCGCTTCCGTTTTCATCCGCGCTTTTCAGGATGCTCAGTTCGTAAGAAAAATTGTCGCCGTAATAGGTCGCCACGCCGCTGATCCGTGGGGTGAAATTTGGCGCGTCCGGTTCGAATTCTCTGGTTCTGAGCGCTTCTCTGCCGCTTTTGCCCTCCTTGATCGCATTGTAAATGGTGTCCGTCTGGTCGCCGTTGGTAATGATGAGTTTGCCGTCCAGTCTTGCCGCCGCGCGATAAAGGATCAGGGACGGATCTTCGACCTTGTCCGGATCAAACGCCTGGGTATAGAGACTGCCCGGTTCTTTTACGCTGAAAATGCGATTGCGGCTGTTCGCGCTTCTTCCCATGATGAAGTACGCCGCCGCGAGTCTTCCGCTCGGCGTTTTGCCGAATAGGATGCCTCTGCCGGGATAACGGTTCTTTGCAAGATATTCTTTGATCGATGTCATATTGTTACGCATGGATGCTCCTTTCCGATTCAAGGATCTGTGCCGAAACTTCTTCTGCCGCCTCCGGCAAAATGATCCATTCTGCTTCCTTCATGATTCTCTTTTGCAGGGTTTCCGGCGTGTCGTTCGGCAATACGGAAACCGCCTTTTGCTTGATAATCTGTCCGCCGTCCGGGATCTCATTGACAAAATGCACGGTCGCGCCGCTGACCTTCACGCCGTAGCGCAGAGCCGCCTCGTGAACATGGATGCCGTAAAATCCCTTCCCACAAAAAGACGGAATCAAGGATGGATGAATATTGAGGATCCGCTTCGGGAAACGGTCTGTAAAATCTTTGCTTAGAATACTCATAAACCCGGCCAGAACAATCAGATCGATCTCGCATGCGCGCATCAGACGCACCAGCTCCGCTTCATAAGCCTCCTGGCTTCCAAAGTCTTTTCTCTGTACGACAGCCGTCGGGATCCCGTTTTTTTCCGCGCGTGTCAGCGCGTACGCATCGCTGCGGCTTGCCAGCACCAGGACGATCTCTCCGCTCGCAAGCCTGCCTGCTTGCTGCGCGTCGAGCAGAGCCTGCAGGTTTGTACCGCCGCCGGAAACAAAAACAGCTATCTTGGCTCTTCGCATAAGATCACCTTCTCACCACCTGCCGATGCCTGTACAATCTCGCCAAGCACATATGGGGTTTCGCCTGCCGCCCGGAGCAGCTCGCAGGCACGTGCCGCGTCCTCTTTCGCGACGATCACGGTCATGCCGATGCCCATGTTGAACGTATTGAACATGTCATGCTCCGAAATGTCGCCCTTTTGCGCAAGCAGCTTGAAAATCGGCAGCACCGGTACTGCATTCTTTTGAATTTTCGCGCAAAGTCCGTCCGGAATGCTGCGCGGAATGTTTTCGTAAAAACCGCCGCCGGTGATGTGGGAAACGCCCCGAACACTTGCGATGGCTTCAAAGAGCACCAGCATCGGTTTCACATAGATCTTGGTCGGAGTCAGGAGCGTTTCGCCGAGCGAAGCCCCGCCGAGTGCTTCAACCGGTGCCGCAAGGTCTGCGTGCTCCACATCCAGTACCTTGCGTACCAGTGAAAATCCATTGGAATGTACGCCGCTGGAGGCCAGTCCGATGACCACGTCACCTGCGCGCATGGTCGTCTTGTCGAGTACCCTTGCCTTATCAACCGCGCCGACCGAGAATCCCGCCAAATCGTATTCATCCTCCGGATAGAAGCCAGGCATTTCCGCGGTTTCACCGCCGACGAGCTGGCAGCCTGCCTGTACACAGCCTTCCGCAACGCCGGACACAATGTCCGCGATCTTTTCCGGAAAATTCTTTCCGCAGGCGATATAATCCAGGAAAAACAGCGGTTTCGCGCCGCAGCAGATGATATCGTTCACGCACATCGCCACGCAGTCAATGCCGACCGTATTGTGCTGATTCAGCAAAAACGCCAGCTTCAGCTTCGTGCCGACGCCGTCCGTGCCGCTGACCAGTACCGGGTGCGGCATATTGGTAATATCCAGTTCAAACAGGCCACCAAAGCCGCCGATGTCTTCGCTGCCGCTCTGCAGGACGGTACGCGCGATATGGGTCTTCATCAGTTCCACAGCCCGATATCCGGCTGTGATATCGACACCGGCAGCCGCGTAGCTGTCGGATCTTGATTTCTCGTTCATGGTTTGTATCCTTTCTGTAAGCGGAACTCCGCTCGATTCGATGTGTTAAACTCCCAGCGGCGGGTATTTGGCTTCGATCGCCGCGTTTTTGGCGAGCACCTTGGCTTTGTCGGCGTCGCGTTTTGCCTGCAGCTTCTCCGCGAGCGCCTCATCCGAAACCGCGAGAATCTCAGCTGCCAGCAGCGCCGCGTTGATTGCTCCGTCAATGGCGACCGTCGCGACCGGAATGCCCGGCGGCATCTGCACAGTCGCAAGGAGCGCGTCCATCCCGTCCAGCGCGGAAGACTTCATCGGAATCCCGATGACCGGCAGGGTCGTGCCGGCGGCCAGTACGCCGGCCAGATGCGCTGCTTTTCCGGCTGCCGCGAGGATCACACCGAAGCCGTTTTGCCGTGCGCCTGTGATAAACTGCTGCACCGCTTCCGGCGTCCGATGCGCCGAGTAAATATGAACCTCAAAAGGGATCTCCAGTTCCTGCAGCGTATCGGCCGCTCCCTTAACGACCGGAAAATCACTGTCGCTTCCCATGATAATGGCTGCTTTTTTCATTGTCTGCCTCCCTGTATTTTTCCGCAAAAACAAAACAGCGGTTCTGATAATTCTATCATAATACCGCTGCCCGAAAAGTCAACTCATCGTTCGTTTTTTATTTTGTTTTTTTCGTGAAAACAGATCATTTTCTGAAATTTTCATAAATTTTACGAATATTTTGTGTTTGCATTCTACTTGTCATTCGGTTTTTTGATTTCATCCGTACCCGTCAGATCAGCTGATTGAAGCGTCCGGTCAGGTAATCGCTGCGGATCATCGACAGGTTGTTGACAAAGATCAGATCATCGGCCTGTTTTTCCTCCGCCAGCTTAATCAGATCCCCGTTCCAATAGCGGTAATCCACCACATAAACCGTCTGATAGTGATCCGCCAGATATGGTACAAACGCATTGCCGAAAGATTCCTTGACCACGATGCAGGAAGATCCGTCCGCGAGATCCTCATTGGTGATCGTCGAGAGCGCGTTGTCGCCGGCAAGGAACGCATTGTATTTAAGCGACGCCGGGTGTCCGCTGACATCATAAATCACACTGTAGGAAGCTTTTTTGCCGTCTGCGTTCTCACACTGCATGGATGTACTGCTGATTGGCAAATAAGCTTTGACGGTGTCCGGGTTCTGTTCCAGCTCCTTCGCTTTGGAGTCGTTGTAGAAGCTTCCGAGAAAGCCTGCAAATTCCTCGCTTTCACGGCGCGTGCGGCTGATTGGGATCAAGCCCTTGCTCTCGCAAAAGGTCTCGTATGCGTAATAAGCGCCGTCCGCAGTCCAGTGATGATCAGTCCGAAAGTAGATATATTCATCGCGGTGCTGCATCAGCTTCTCGTATGGATCGACAATTTTGACCTGCGCCTCTAACTTTTCCTCGATGGCCGCCAGCGCTTTTTTCTGGCTGCTCGACGTGATCTTATCATAGTCTGCGTCCGGAAGCGTAATGCCGGAGCTTAAAGGGATTAACAGGTCATAGACCTCCGTCTTGCCCGCGAGCGCCTTGGCTGCGCGATTGACCGCTGCGGCGTATTTCTCAGCCGGCTTGTCCACATAGGTGTATAATTCATACCCTGCGTCGCCGATTGTGACAATATTGCCGTATTTTTTGATCTTCGCGTCGGTCGTGATCGCCGGGTAGCCTGCGGTCTCACTGCTGTCCGCATTTTCATTCGTGCCTGGCTGTGCGTCCGTATCCGACTCTTCGGCTCCGTCTCCTTTGCCTTGCGCATCGGCCTCCGTCTCGGTAAATGCGCTTTCGATTTCTTTCTGGACACTCTCCGGATCCTCACAGATACAAAATACAACATAGCGTCCCTTCTGCAGTACAACGGCATTCGTGACTTTCTCCGCTTCTTGCGGCAGGTAATCCTGATAGGAATCCGCCAGATCCGCAAGGTAGGTATTTACGGTTTCCAGTGCGCTTTTCGCTGCGTCCGTATCTGCCAACGTGAAAATACCGAACGAATCCGCATAGGTGCCGTTTCCCATACACAGGATCTCCTTTTCCGGTGCGTCCAACGTGATAAAGTCCGCGATGCGATCTTCTTTTACCTGGTAGAGTTCACAGGCAAAGCTTCCGTTTTCCAGCAGGTCTGTCGCAAGCGCAGTTTCATCCAGTGCATAGTCTTTTTCTGCGCCGCATCCGGTCAGCAAAAGCATCAGACTGAGCAGCAGGGAAAACAGCAAAAAAATCAAACTGTGGCGCTTGCTTTTCCCGTTTCTTTTTTTATCGGTTCTTGTTTTTCCATCCGTATGCACGGAGTTCTTGTTCATCAAATCCATGGTTTTACAATCCTTACCTTTCCTTTTTGTAATCTTGTTCTTGTGTTTATGCCGCATTTTTGCGTGGTCTTGTTTCGTTTCACGCTCCGAATCCGATGTCGTCGGTCACCGCTTTGGGAATCACGAAACGGACGCAGCCCATCGACATCGGTCCGACCTCGCCCTCATCAAAGGCGATAACAAGCGCACCGTCCTCCTGCATGTAAAACTGCTGTTCGGCATCAATTCGCTCAAAGTCCCAGGCTGCCGCCGGATCCTGCTCATCGCTGTCAATCCAGTAGATAACATTCTCATTTTGCCGCATCTGTTCGCGCATCTGTTCCTTGATGCTTTCGCTGATCGGTGTGATATAATCCGCGCCCTCCGCAAACAGATCCGCAAGCTGCATCTGCTTTTCATCGGAACGCCGGATAGTATAATAGTAGTCTTTTTCCACGCCGCTGCCGCTGCTCTGGAACGTGATCAGCTTCAGACAGAAATATTCCTTCGTTGTGTGCAAAACCTCATAGTCGACCGACAGACCCGCGTAGCCGCCCGCGTTCTCTGCCACAGACGCTTCAAATTCCGCGATCAGATTCTCCGCAATCGCGCGAATCTCAGCGTTGGTCTTCGCAATGTCCCCGTTTTCATCGCCATCCGTATATTCTCTGTCGCTACTACGGATCTCCGGAATTTTGACATCGGCGCTGAAACGGCCGTCGGTCGAACAATAATCCCGCCAAGTGACTGCCTCAAACAGTGATCCGATGACCGGAAGTTCCGCCATCGCGTAGGCTGCCGGTGCGGAAACATTAGGAATCAGTATCAGCAGGAAGCTCAAGCCTACGCTCATCAGCCGCAGGCAGAGTTGCCGCCGCTGCTTTTTCTGCTTTTTTTTGGCTTCCCTTGCAGCGCAGATCGCCTGCTTCATACGCTCCAGTCCCTCTGACGGCGCACGCGCGGTTTCTCGGCTTCCATTACGCAGATTTTCTTTCCATACTCCCATATTGCGCCAGCCTCCTCTATACGGACATCTCAATCCGAAGCTTCTCAATCGAGCGATAGAGCTTGCTCTTGACCGTGCTGAGGTTCATATTCATTTTTTCAGCAACGTCGGCAATCTGCATACCCTCAAAATACCGCAGTTCCAGGATTCGCTGCTCATCACAGCTGAGCCTACGCAGCGCGCTGCGCAGATCCATCGTATCCTCACAACGCGGTTCAGGCTGCGCACCTAGAACGGTCTCCGGCATTTCGCTTCCCCAATTCTGTATTCTACGGCTGTTTTCCCTGCAAAAGCCGAAGATCTCATTCAGCATGATCCGATATATCCAGGTTCCGGCAAATTCCGGTTCCCGCAAGGTCTCCGATTTGAGAATCGCCTTGTACGCCCCCTCCTGCACCGCATCCATCGCATCCTCGGCACTGTGCAGATAGCTGTATGCCAACCGATAGTATTTTTCGTAGTTTTCGAGCAGCGCCGTTTCGACTGCACGCTCCTTTTCATTCTTCAAATCCCGCAGCGACATGATCTGACCCCTTTCTGCTGCTTTGTTTCTGTAATCATTAGATGTGCCTGTGTTTCGATAAGTTTCACACATTTTTTCGTTTTTTTGATTTTTTTTGCAGTTTTTCCGGGAATTTTTACGCGAAAAATCTCCCGCGGAGTCTGCTTCTCCGTCCATGTTCAGTATACAATAAGTCCCGCGCAAAATCTACCGGCAAGTTTGCGAAAAAATGATAACTTTCGGAAAAAAAACATGACAATCGTCCGTGTCGGTGGTAGAATAATTTTATCGTTCGTCTTTTCGGCAGACCTGCCGGAAAAACCCGAAAAAAAGTTTTGAAAAATAAAAACAAAGATAAAGGAGTATGGATTTATGAGATCACCCGGTTCAGTTGCGTTCCGCATCTTCGGTCTGGATGTGATGTGGTACGGCCTTCTGATTGGCGGCGGCTTCTTGCTGGCAACGCTGATCTGCTATCTTCGCGCTGAGAAGCATCATATCAAACCGGATTTTATTTTAGATTTGGTCATTTGGATGGTTCCGTCCGCGATCATCGGCGCCCGCGCCTATTATGTCATCTTCAGCTGGAGTGACTATGCCGGAGACTGGCATAAAATTCTGGATATCCGCAGCGGCGGACTTGCCATCCACGGCGGATTGCTTCTCTGCTTTCTGGTTGGCTATTTTGTCTGCCGCCATTACAAACAGAGTTTCGTACGTACCGCGGATCTGGTTGCTGTTTCGATCCCTCTTGCGCAGGCGATCGGACGCTGGGGCAATTTTTTCAATGAAGAAGCGCACGGCGATCCGACGGATCTTCCGTGGGCGCAGATCATCGACGGCGTCGGCTATCACCCGACGTTTCTTTACGAATCCATCTGGTGCTTCTGCCTCTTCTGGTTCCTGCTCTGGTTTGACGATCACAAACGCAGCTTTGATGGACAGATGATCTCCCTCTATATGATCCTCTATTCGATAGAGCGGTTCTTTGTCGAGGGTCTGCGCACCGACAGTCTGATGATCGGTCCGCTCCGGCAAGCCCAGCTTCTGAGCCTCGCCCTGATCGCCGCCGGGATCGCGCTCTACATTTTCTTCAAAAAAAGAAACGACGCCGGCAAAATCGCACCTTGAAGTTGCGGAATTGACAACCAAATTTTCTTGTTTTTTAAGGTTGTTCCCGCTATCATAAATGCATCGGAAGCATCTATGCTATGCGCAAGACGCAAGAAAGGAAGGATCATTCATGAGTCTGGGCAAACGAAT
>DJPG01000070.1 GCA_002439735.1 Firmicutes bacterium UBA6418
TGCTTCATTTGTTGCCTCAAAATTACTGGATTCCGCAGCGAAGGCTGCGGTCGGTATGAAACACAGCACCATGCAGAACATAAGCAAAATACTAAGCCATTTTTTGTTCATCCTTATAACCTCCTTTTTGTTTTGCTTACGTATAGTTTTCTCTCCTTTGCCAGTAAATATACTGGAAGGAAAGGGGTGTTTCGGCCTGCTGACTCCGTTTGCCGGAGAAAGTCAGTGCCGAAATGTCCAATCACCTCCTTTCCCCGGAAAGACAAAAAACCGAAGATAGGGCGCAATACGCCCGGTCTTCGGTAATAATTTCCGTTTCCGTATGAAATTTATGAAAAAAGCCTTGACAGGATAACGATCGACCGCTATGCTTTTACAAGCCAAGCCAAGCCAAGCCAAGCCAAGTTGCATGATCACATTCTTGGATGCCATTGTCAAGTTCCCCCTTCCATAATCGTAGAAAGTATATCAAACTTTTTCCAACATTACAAGCGCTTTTTTTGCATCTTGCAAAATCCCGCAAAGCAAAGAGAACCTTTTTCGAATCTGTTCCAAAGGCTGTAAGTCGCGGACTTTCACGTTTTAGACAAATACGTGCCGATGCGAAAGAAAGCCTTTGGCATGCAGCGCAAAATGTGGTAGAATGATGATACATGACACGGGAAGTGTGTCGATGTCTTGGTTTAGATCGTGAAAAAAGAAAGTACAGGTGGCGATGTTAGAAGTAATCGAAGCATATGGAGAAATCATTCGCACGGCTGTGATCTGTGGCGCGGCGGTCGGACTCGGCGTCCTGCTGGGAAACAGCGCGGTCTGGTTTTTTAACCGCATACCGGCCAAATGGCTGACCGATTACGGACAAGAACCGTCCGAAGAACTGTTGCACCCGACGCAGCAGAGAGTCAAAAGCACCCCATGGAAATACGTGTTTACCGGATTCTTTATCTGCTGCGGCATTTATCTGGGACTGCAAGATGCGGCTTATGCGGTTCCGGCGCTGGCGGCGATGTGGCTGCTGCTGGAAATGGCGATCGCGGATCTGAAATATTTGATCGTACCGGATCAGCTGATCCTTTTGCTGGGCGTGACGAGCCTGGGGATGATCACGAAGCACGCGGGCGGGCCGATGGATGCGGTTTGGGGCGCGCTGATCGGCTTTGGGGTGCTGGCGGCGATGGCTCTGCTAGCAAAGCTGATCTACCGGAAACCTGCAATCGGCGGAGCGGATGTCAAGCTTTTCGGCGCACTCGGACTGGTGACCGGCGTGGACGGC
The DNA here is from genome assembly GCA_002439735.1 of Firmicutes bacterium UBA6418. GTDB lineage: Bacteria > Bacillota > Clostridia > Peptostreptococcales > Anaerovoracaceae > CAG-238. The sequence continues at coordinate 1,274 of DJPG01000070.1, forward strand.
ATCCTGTTTATCTTTGTAGTTTCGACATTCTTGAGCGCCGGACATTTCATCGGACTGATGATCCGCAAGAAGGCCAAGCTTAGCGATGAACGGGCAATGGTTCCGTATATCGCGGTCGCTGCGGGATTTTATCTGGTATTTTTTCATGAAATCATATATAATAACGGTATTCTGTCGGCAGACTTCTTGCTTTGAGCAAAACGGCCGTGCAGAAACATACATTTGGAGGAATTTATGATCACAAGCAAACAAAGAAGCTTTCTGCGCTCAATGGCGCATAATATCGATCCGGTGGTCTACATCGGCAAGCTCGGCGTGACCGGAAACGTCGAAAAGGAACTTGACAACTGTCTGGAGACCAGGGAGCTGGTCAAGGTCAAACTGCAGGAGGGCTGCGATCTGGCGGCCAAGGATGTCGCCAACGAAATGGCGGCAAAGCTGGGAGCGGAATTTGTACAGGCGATCGGCCGCAAGTTCACGCTTTACCGGGAATCGAAAGAAAACAAGCAGATCGTACTGCCTCGATAATCTCGATCATTATGGAAAGAAACATTTTGCTGACAATCGAATATGACGGTTCGGGATTCAGCGGCTGGCAGCGGCAGCCGCAGGCGCGGACGGTGCAGGGGCGCTTGGAGGAAGTGCTGAGCCGGGTCTGCGCGGCGGAGATCAAAGTCAACGGTACCAGCCGAACCGACGCCGGCGTGCATGCGCTGGGGCAGCGTGCTTCGTTTTGCGGAGAGTTTGGGATTCCGACCGACCGGATCATGCTGGCGGCGAACAATCTGCTGGCGGGTGGCCGGCAGGCGCTCAAGGGGGTCGGCGATGTCCGGATCACCGCGCTGGAGGAAGTTCCGCCGGATTTTCACGCCAGATTCAACGCCTGCGGCAAAAAATACCGCTATCTCATCCGCAATCTGCCGGAGCCGGATATTTTTCGCAGAAACTATTGCTATCAGGTACCGCAGACTCTGGATCTCGCGGCAATGCGGGAAGCGGCGGCTCATATCATCGGCATGCACGATTTCAAATGCTTTCAGGCGGCCGGCGGCGAAGAAAAGAAGACAACGGTTCGCACAATTCACCGTTTGCACATAGACCGGCGCGCAGAAGATGTTATAATAGAAATCAGCGGCGACGGATTTCTCTATAATATGGTACGGATCATCACGGGTACGCTCGTGGAAGTCGGCCTGGGAAAACGGGATCCTGCGCAGCTTCCGTCGATCCTCGAAAGCCGGGATCGGCAGAAAGCCGGGCATACGGCACCGGCAGCCGGATTATATCTGGTCGAGGTATATTACGAAAAGCAGAGTATCATTGAGGAATAGGCATGGAAAAGACGAAAAGACCATCATGGGATGAATATTTTATGGAAATGGCGGAATTAACGGCAAAGCGCTCGACCTGTATGCGCCGCAACGTGGGCGCGGTCATCGTCAAGGATCGGCGAGCCATCGCGACCGGCTACAACGGCGCGCCGAAGGGTATCCGGCACTGTGAGGACCGCGGCGGCTGTCTGCGTCAAAAGCTGGGAGTCCCGTCCGGACAGCGGCATGAGCTTTGTATGGCGCTGCACGCGGAGCAGAACGCGATCATCCAGGCCGCGTCCATGGGACATGCCATCGAGGGCGGCACGATCTACATTACCCATCAGCCGTGCGGCATCTGTGCCAAGATGATCGTCAACGCGGGGATCCGGCGGATCGTCGTCCGCGAGGGTTATCCGGACGAACTGGCGGTTGCGATCCTCGAAGAAGCGGGGCTTACGGTCGAGAAGCTGCCTGCGGAAACGAGCGAGGCAGAAACACAAAACGAGGAAAAGGCGGAATAAACGATGTATACAACCTTATGGGCGACTTTTTTGGTGGCCTTTGTACTGTCGCTGGTGATGACACCGGTGGCGATCAAGCTCGCGCCGAGGATCGGCGCGATGGATGTGCCGAAGGACGGCAGGCGCATGCACAGCAAGGCGATGCCGCGTTTCGGCGGTATGGCGATCTTTATCGGGACGATGGCTTCGACGGCGATCTTTTTGCTGCAGCTGGACAGCCGCATCATCGGCATTATGATCGGCGGAACGCTGATCTATATTCTGGGCGTCATCGATGACCTGAAAAATCTTCCGGCGAAGGTAAAATTTTTGGGGCAGACCGTTGTCGCGGTCATCATGTACCTGTACGATATCCGGATCGAATTTATCAGCAACTTTTTTGGTGACGGCAAAAGTGAATTGGGCGTGGTGCTCTGCTTCATCATTACCATCCTTTGGATCGTGGGCATTACGAACACGATCAACCTGATCGATGGTCTGGACGGTCTGGCAGCCGGAACGGCTTCGATCGCGTCGCTGTGCATTGCCTACGTGGCTTACATTCACGGTATGTATCTGGCGGCCGGCGCGATGCTGGCTCTGGCAGGCGGCGCGCTTGGATTCCTGCCGTATAATTTCTATCCGGCCAAGATCTTCATGGGTGACGGCGGTTCGCTGTTTCTGGGCTTCATGCTTTCGACGATGTCGATCCTGGGACCGGTCAAGAGCGCGACGATCGTCGCGGTCATCATTCCGGTGTTGGTATTGGGCGTACCGATCTTTGACACGGCCTTCGCGATCTTTCGCCGTCTGGTCAACAAGCGGCCGATCATGGAGGCGGACAAGGGACATCTGCATCACCGACTGATGAAGCTCGGCTACGGACAGCGGAGGGCGACCTTGATGCTCTACGGTGTCAGCGGGATCATGGGCATTTCGTCCGTGACGTTCAGCCGCGGCCTTTGGGTTGAGACCCTCGGCCTGTTTGCGATCACACTGATGCTGATTTATATTTTCCTGACGGACGCGAATCACATCATGCCACAGATCAAGACGCCGGATGCTTACCCGGATGCAAATCCGACCGCCAAGGATAACGCCGCGGGAAACTCGGCCGCAGGAAAGACCGCCGCGGGAAATGTCGCGGATGCGCAGAAGCAGACGCAGACTGCTAAGCGAGAAGATCTGCCCGGCAAACCGAAAGCCTGACGAGGGGGCTTGACAAAATCGTATATCGGGCAGCGTGGATTTTCTGGGGAGAACCGGAAGAAACCGCTGTTTGATAGTAATAGAAAGTACTGACGCCCAAAGGTTTTCCTGAGGGGAAAGGCTGAAACAACAAGAAGCAAGCGTAAGTGTCGGTATTTTTGCCGGCACTTTTGTCTACGTGGAAAGGAGGAAACGCGATGGAAACAAGAGTTGCACTGGTCAGCATCCTTGTCGAGGATCCGGATGCGGCCTTGCAGATCAATGCGTTGCTGCACGCATATCGGCAATTTATCATCGGGCGTATGGGAATCCCGTATGCCGCAAAAAATATATCCATCATCAGCATCGCGATGGATGCGCCGATGGATGCCATCAGCGCTCTTTCCGGAAAACTGGGCGCACTGCATGGCGTCAGTACGAAAACCGTATATTCTAAGGTGTAAGGGGCATTGATGCCTGCTGACACAAAAGAAAGGACAAGAACAATGAAAAGAAAAAGAAATGCGAGAAAAATTTTCTCTGTGCTGCTCGTGCTGCTGCTGACCATGTCGCTGCTGGCAGGCTGTGGTGATTCGAGCGGAGACGGGGGCGAAGAAGCTGCAGCGGATCAGGTCAGTGAGATCGTCAAGGTGGCGGCGCTGAATGGACCGACCGGCATGGGGATGGTCAAGCTGATGGATTTGACGGATAAATACGAGATCACGACCTATCAGGCACCGACGGATATCGCGCCGAAGCTGATCAAAGGCGAAGTGGACGTGGCGGCGCTGCCGTCCAATATGGCAGCCGTTCTGTACAACAAAACCAAAGGGCAGGTTGTCGCAGTCAGTCCGATCGCGCTGGGTGTGCTTTACATTCTCGGCAACAATGCGGAGGTAACCGAGGTCAGCGATCTTGCGGGTAAGACGATCGTGGCAAGCGGACAGGGCGGCACGCCGGAATACGTGCTGCAAAAGGTACTGGAACACGCAGGGCTTGAGATGGGGAAAGACGTAAAAGTGGAATGGCTGGCAAGCCACGCGGATGTCAATACGAAGCTGCTGACGGAGGAGGGAACGATCGCGATGATCCCGGAACCGTTTGTATCGACGGCACTGGCAGCCGGAAAAGCGGGCGTCGCGCAGCTGTTTGACCTCAACGCGCTCTGGAGCGAGGCAACCGGTCAGGAACTGCCGATGGGTGTTCTGGTCGCCACAAAGGCATTTGTCACAGAGCGTGAAGATGATCTGAAAGTGCTGCTGGCAGACTATCAGGCTTCGGTGGATTTTGTCAACAACAGTCCGGCAGAAGCCGCGAAGAAAATTGTAGAAAAAGGCTTTATCGGCAAGGTCGAGATCGCCGAAGCGGCAATCCCGAACTGTCACATCGTGCTGTACAGCGGCGACCAAAAGGAAGCGGGCGAGGCAATGCTCAAGACGTTTAATGAAACGCTGTTCGCGATGGATCCTGCAGCAGTCGGCGGCAGCCTGCCGGGGGACGATTTGTACTACTAGCGCGCTCTGCCCATTCCGCTTTGACGCAGGGTAACAGCATCTGTGCGGGATGCGCAATAAGGTACGATACAGGATGGGGAAAGCTGTGTCAAGCACATGGCGTGCAAAAAAGCAAGGAATGCGATGAAACAGAGAAAAAAAAGCCCGTCTGGTGCGGGCATGAAAACAAAAACAGAACATCGCGCGAAACAGGCAGGCAGGTGGATCGCCATCTGCCTGTTTTGGCTTGCAATCTGGCAGCTTGGGGCGACGCTTGTCGGAAGCAGCCTGCTTCTGCCATCACCGTGGGAAACCGTGAGGACACTCGGGAAGCTTGCCGGTGAATCATCGTTTTATCGGAATATCGCATGGACGATGCTGCGCTGTGTGCTGGCCATGCTGCTTTCGTTTGCGGCAGGAGCGGCTTGCGCGTGGCTGGCTTATCGGCATCGATGGATCCGGACGCTGCTGGCACTGCCGGTCAGCTTTTTTAAGGCAGTGCCGGTGATGGCGATCATCATCTATGTGATCCTGCTGATACAGGCAGACTGGGTTGCCGTAGTGGTCTGTTTTTTGATGTGCTTCCCGGTGGTCTATACGAATCTCTTGGGAGGACTGGACGCTGTTTCGGATGAACTACTGGAAGTCGCGAGGGTTTACGAGCTGGATGGCAGCCAGCGCCTGCGGCTGCTGTATCTGCCGGCGCTGCTGACGCCGATCAAAACTTCCGTGCAACTCATCGCGGGGCTTTCATGGAAAGCCGTCGTGGCAGCGGAGGTCTTGGCGGTACCGGCGTATTCGCTGGGCTATCCGATGCTGAGCGCGAAGTATTATCTGGAAACGCCGCGGCTGTTTGCCTATATTGCAGTGATCGTGCTGCTCAGCATCGGATTTGAAAAACTGATCTGCCATCTGCTTGCGACATTGACCTGGCAGCCCTATGCGGGTAGTAGGCTACGCAGATGGCTGAATGCCGC